>URGI01000028.1 GCA_900547315.1 uncultured Eubacteriales bacterium
CTCTCGTTCTCAGGAAAACACCGTTCTCGCTCTTACCATGGACGCCATAATTATGGCGTCCATTTTTGTCGTCATAATATCCATAATTATGGGTCTGCGCCTTACCGCGCTGGTCATACTTAGCGTAATTATTATTTCCGTTATTATTTTCACGCCAATCCCACTTGGTATGAAGCGTAACCGCTGTTGATTTATTTTTGATACAACGAAGCGGCTTCGCCAAGTGGCGGAGCCGCTTTTTTGTATATATATTCCATGTTTTAAGGAGAATGCAAAATGAAAAAGAGATTTGTATGTATGTTCCTCGCACTCGCAATGCTGTTTGCGCTGGCCGCCTGCGGCAACAGCAGCACCCCCGCTGCTTCTGATAACGGCTCCGCCTCCGACGGCAGCTCCGACACCATAAAGCTCGGCGGCATCGGCGCCCTGACCGGCGGCTATGCAAACTACGGCCTGTCCGTCCAGCACGGCGCACAGCTCGCCGTTGACGAGATCAATGCCGCCGGCGGCGTGAACGGCAAGCAGCTTGAGCTGAACTTCCAGGATTCCCAGGGCGATCCCGAAAGCGCCGTCAGCGCTTACGGCAAGCTGATGGACTGGGGCATGGACGTTTCTCTGGGCTGCGTTATGTCCGGTGAAACCGCGTCCGTCGTCGCAGCCGCCAAGGAAGACGACGTTCTGCTTCTCACTCCCTCCGGCTCCTCCGACTCCTGCCTCAGCGGCAACGACAAGGCCTTCCGCATCTGCTTCTATGATTCCTACCAGGGCACCGCAGCCGCCAACTACCTGAGCGAGAAGAACCTGGCCACCGAAGTTGGTGTCCTGTACCAGAGCGACAGCGACTACTCCACCGGCCTGTACAGCTCCTTCGTCGCCGAGTGCGCTGATCTCGGCATCAACATCGTCGAGACCCAGACCTTCACCGCCTCCACCAGCACCGACTTCTCCACTCAGGTCAACGCACTTGTCGATTCCGGCGTCAAGGTCGTGTTCATCCCCTTCTACGCTGAAGAAGCTTCCACCTTCCTGACTCAGGCCAAGGGCAAGTTCGCCGATGACGTTTACTTCTTCGGCGCCGACGGTCTTGACGGCATCCTCGGCAAGGTCGAGCAGGATGTCACCATCGCAAACAATGTTCTGATGCTCACCCCCTTCGCAGCTGACTCCACCGAAGAGAACGTCCAGTCCTTCGTCAAGGCTTACGAGGCTGCCTACGGCGCAACTCCCGACCAGTTCGCAGCTGACGCATACGACGCAGTGTACGTCATCAAGGCCGCAGTTGAGAAGGCCGGCAGCACCTCCGGCGCAGCTCTCGCGGCAGTTATGCCTGAGCTTGAAGTCACCGGCGTAACCGGCACCATGACCTGGGACGCCGACGGCAACACCAACAAGAACGCCAGCGCCATCCTCTACTTTGACGGCGTGGGCAGCGTCTTCGGTAACTGATAAAATCCGCTACATCTCATCCTCCATATAATATATTCCCCAACTCCGGCGAGGCCGGAAAACAAGCCCCTATGTCCTCCGGGTATCCGCCCGGAGGATGGGCGCTGTAAAGGAAGACCGATATGACTCATTTTATTCAAACTCTGATAAGCGGCCTGAGCCTGGGCAGCATATACGCGCTCATCGCTCTGGGCTATACAATGGTGTACGGCATCGCCAAAATGCTTAACTTCGCGCACGGCGACATCATCATGATCGGCGCGTACGCGGGCATAGTTACTGTCAATCAGCTTGGCCTGCCTCCGATAGTCGCGGTCATCGTCAGCGTCGTGATCTGCGCGGGGCTTGGTATGCTGATCGAATTTCTGGCCTATAAGCCTCTGCGTCAGGCGCCGCCGCTGAGCGTGCTCATCACCGCCATCGGCGTCAGCTACCTGCTGCAGAACCTCGCCCTGATAATCTTCGGCTCCCAGCAGAAGGCCTACCCCAGCCTCATCGAGCTCTCCAGCTTCACTATCGGAGGGGTCACGGTGGACGGCATCTCCGTCCTGACCCTGCTGATGACGGCGCTGATCATGGTAGTGCTTAGCTTCTTCATCAACAAGACCAAGCTCGGCAAGGCGATGCGCGCCGTGTCGGAGGACAAGAACGCCGCGTCCCTCATGGGCATCAGCGTCAACCGCACCATCACCCTCACCTTCGCCATCGGCTCCGCGCTCGCGGCCTTCGCAAGCATTTTCTACGGCATGTCCTATGTCTACATCAAGCCCACCACCGGCGCGATGCCCGGCATCAAGGCCTTCACGGCCGCAGTTTTCGGCGGCATCGGCTCAATCCCCGGCGCAATGCTCGGCGGCATCCTGCTCGGCATGATCGAGCAGTTCTCAAAGACCTATATCTCCACGCTCTGGGCCGACGCCATTGTGTTCGGCGTTCTGGTTCTGGTGCTGGTCGTCAAGCCCACCGGCCTGCTGGGCAAAAATATTAACGAGAAGGTGTAACGATGAAGAAAAAAGTTAAGCTCAATCATGACGTCGTCACCTTCGCACTCGTCGTCCTGCTCTATGCCGTTGTCGCGTTTCTGCTTTACAGCGGCAGTCTCACTCGCCAGATAGCCAATATGCTCATCCCGATCTCGGTGTACATTGTCCTCGCGGTGTCGCTGAACCTTGTCGTCGGCCTGCTGGGCGAGCTGTCCCTCGGCCACGGCGGCTTCCTGTCGGTCGGCCTGTTCTCCGGCTGTCTGGTCGCTATCGCGCTGTCTGCCACGTCGCTGCCGCTCTTCGTTCGCCTGCCGCTGTCGATGATTGTCGGCGGTCTCGTCGCAATGGTGTTCGGCTTCATCGTCGGTCTGCCCGCGCTGCGCCTCAAGGGCGATTATCTTGCGATCGTTACTCTGGCCTGCGGCGAGATCATCAAGAATATCATCACGAACCTTGACATCACTGGCGGCGCGCTCGGCCTCAACACCGGCGCGATCTACTCCAACGCCAAAACGCTGCTCCCCTACGCGGCAGTGCTGGTGCTGCTGACGGTGCTGGTCATGATGAACCTCAAGCACTCGAAGCACGGCCGCGCCATCATGGCCATCCGCGACAACCGCATCGCGGCGGAGTCCATCGGCATCAACGTCACCTACTTCAAGCTCGCAGTGTTCATGCTCTCGGCCTTCTTCGCCGGAGCCTCCGGAACCCTCTACGGCCACTTCTTCGCAAACGTCAAGGCCGCGTCCTTCGACTATAACATGTCCATCGAAATTCTTGTCATCGTCGTCCTCGGCGGCATGGGCAGCGTCCCCGGCTCCATCATCGCGGCGATAGTGCTCCAGCTTCTACCGGAGCTTATGCGCGAGTTTGCCGATTACCGCATGCTGCTCTACGCGATAGTCCTCATCCTCGTCATGCTGGCCACCAACGACCCGCGTATGCGCGAATTCTTTGAGCGGCTGCGCCCGTCAAACCTCGTGAGAAAGCTTGCCGCAAAGAACAAAAAGGAGGCGCAGACAGATGACTAACAAGACCAAACTCGTCACCGTCACGCCGCGCGTCGCCATGCTCACCGAGCGCGACGTCGGCAAGACTCCCGTGCTCGAATGCATCGACCTCGGCATCAGCTTCGGCGGCCTGAAGGCGGTCGACAACTTCAATATAACCATCGGCCGCACCGAGATTGCCGGCCTTATCGGGCCGAACGGTGCCGGTAAAACCACCGTTTTCAACCTGCTCACCAGCGTGTACCAGCCCACCCACGGCACCATCCTGCTCGACGGCAAGGACATCCACGGCATGAGCACCGCGCAGATAAACCACGCCGGTATCGCGCGCACCTTCCAGAACATCCGTCTGTTCTCCAACCTCACCGTTGAGGAGAACATCACGGTCGCGATGGGGCCGCAGATCAAATACGGCCTTGCGAGCAGCATCCTGCACCTGCCCCCATACCGTTGGGAGGAGCGCGTCGCGCACGAGCGCGCGATGGAGCTGCTAAGCATCTTCCACATGGAGGACACGGCAAACGCGCAGGCTGGCAGCCTGCCCTACGGCGCGCAGCGCCGCCTTGAGATTCTCCGCGCGCTGGCGACAAACCCCAGTCTGCTGCTGCTCGACGAGCCTGCCGCTGGCATGAACCCCTCCGAGACCGCGGAGCTGACCGACAACATTCTCGCCATCCGCGACACCTTCAAGATCGCGGTTCTGCTCATCGAGCACGACATGAACCTTGTCATGAACATCTGCGAAGGCATCGCGGTGCTCAACTTCGGCAAGCTCATCGCCAAGGGCAGCGCGGAGGACATCCAGAACAATCCCGAGGTCATCGAAGCCTACCTCGGCCGGAAGAAGGAGGCGTGAACATGGGAGTAATGCTTAAAGTAAACGATCTGCACGTCTATTACGGCAGCATCCACGCCGTCAAGGGTGTGTCCTTCGAGGTAAACGAGGGCGAGGTCGTCACGCTCATCGGCGCAAACGGCGCCGGTAAGTCCACCGTTCTGAACACCGTCTCCGATCTGCTGCACCCCCGCGCTGGCAGCATCGAATTTGAGGGCACAGATCTCAAGGGCGTGCCCCCGCACAAGATCCTCTCCAGAGGTCTTGCGCAGGTTCCGGAAGGGCGGCACGTATTTTTGCAGATGACCGTTGAGGAGAACCTGGAGATGGGCGCATACACGCAGCCGAAATCCGGTATCGCCGACGGCATAGCCGATGTCTACCGCCGCTTCCCCCGTCTGGAGGAGCGCCGCAAGCAGACCGCCGGTACTCTCTCCGGCGGTGAGCAGCAGATGCTGGCCATGGGACGCGCGCTCATGTCGAAGCCGAAGCTGCTGATGCTGGATGAGCCGTCGATGGGTCTTGCGCCCATTCTCGTCGAGCAGATATTCGACATCATCCGCGAGCTGCACGCCGCGGGCACGACCATTCTTCTCGTCGAGCAGAACGCGAACGCCGCGCTGAGCGTAGCAAACCGCGCCTATGTCCTCGAAACCGGCAGAATCGTCCTCTCCGGCACCGGCGACGAGCTGATGCACAGCGAGCAGGTTCAGAAAGCCTACCTCGGCGGCTGAATTGTATATTATATAATAGAAGCGATTCCGGAAACCGGAATCGCTTTTTGCATACCGCCGTTTGAACTATTGCGATAACACGCATAATGTGCTATAATATAAAGATATCCGGAGGCCGCGTTTCTGGCGGTTTCCAATCTGCAAAGGATCGATACATCTATGGAGCTGCACGCAAAAACGGTACGCTCACAACTTAACTTTTTCAAACCCTTCGTCGCAAACTGCTCTCTTGAAGTCACCCGCAAGGGGCAGGACAAGCTCGGCGAGCTCATGACCGCGCTCCACAAGCACGAGGTCATGGTCAAAGAGCACGATTTCGGCCGCTTTCAGGGCGCATGGATCATGCCCAAGGATGAGCGGCGCAACGGCGTTGTTCTGTACCTGCACGGCGGCGGCTACACCTGCGGCAGTCTCGAATACGCCAAGGGCTTCGGCGCGACGCTCGCATCTGAGGCCGGAGTGCGCGTATTCTGCGCGGCTTACCGGCTTGCGCCCGAAAACCGCTACCCCGCGGCGCTGGACGATGCGCTTGAAAGCTACAACTACCTCCTGCGGAAAGGCTATTCCACAAAGCAGATCATGCTCTGCGGCGAGAGCGCGGGCGGCGGACTCATCTTCGCGCTGTGCCTGAAGCTCAAGCAGCTGGGGCAGGCGCTGCCCTGCGGGCTTATCGGCATCTCGCCGTGGACGGATCTCACCGGCTCCGGCGACTCCTACGAGGCGAACAAGGACGTCGACCCCTCGATGACGCAGGAGCTGCTGCAATTCTACGCCCAGTGCTACACCGACGACGCTGCGGATCCGCTCTGTTCCCCGCTCTTCGGCGACCTCACCGGTCTGCCTCCGTCGCTGCTGTTCGTCGGCGGTGACGAGATAATGCTGGACGACACGCGGCTGCTTTACGAAAAGCTGACCGCCGCCGGCTGCAAGAGCCGCATGATCGTTGCGCCGGAGCGCTGGCACGCCTACGTGCTCTACTGTCTGAGTGAGAACATGCCCTCGGACTTCGAGGCGATAAACAAGTTCATGGATCGCGTTCTGTCTCCGGCGCGCAGCCTTCGCTGGATGCGTCTTGACAACGCAGCAAAAATATACCCCGCAGCGAAGCGCCGCAACTGGGTCAACTTCTTCCGTCTCTCGGCAGAGCTTTCGGAGCCGGTCGATATTCCGGTGCTGCGCGCCGCGCTGGACGTGACGGTGCGCCGCTTCCCGTCGATAGCCGTGCGCCTGCAGCCCGGCGTATTCTGGTACTACCTTGAGCAGCTGCCCAAAGCGCCGGAGATTCAGGCCGAGCGCAGCTGCCCGCTGGCGCATGCGCCCTTCGGCAAGGTGCGCGAATGCGCGCTGCGTGTGCTGGTATACAACGAGCGCAACCGCGTCGCGGTCGAATTCTTCCACGCAGTGACAGACGGCAACGGCGGCATGACATTCTTCAAGACCCTGCTCGCCGAATATATCAGCCAGAAATACGGCGTCGCCGTGCCCACGGAGCATGGCGTGCTCGGCAGGCTGGAGGAGCCGGACGAGGAGGAGCTGGAGGACAGCTTCCTCCGCTACGCCGGAGACGTGAAGGCCAGCCGCAAGGAAGCCACGGCCTACCACCTCACCGGAACGCCCGAACCGGACGGCTTCAAGAACCTCATCACCATGATTGCACCCTCGGACGATGTGCGCGCCGCCGCGAAGCGGCACGGCGTGACCGTGACGGAGCTGCTCTGCGCGGCGATGATGCAGGCCATAAACGAGCTTCAGGCCGAGCGCGTACCACAGCGCCGCCTGCGCAAGCCCGTCAAAGTCCTGCTCCCCGTTAACCTGCGCCGCATGTTCCCCAGCAAGACCCTGCGCAACTTCGTCTCGTACATCACGCCGGAGATCGACCCCTGCATGGGTGATTACAGCTTCGACGAGATATGCTCCATCGTGCACCACCGCATGGGGCTTGAAAATAACCCCCAGTCGATGCGCGCGAAATTCGCCGCGAACGTCGCCAGCGAGAAATCCCCTTTCCTGAAGGTCGTGCCGCTGTTCGTTAAGAACATCGTGATGAAAGCCGTGTTCGACAGGGTGGGCGAGTGCAAATCCTGCCTCTGCCTCTCGAACCTCGGCAACGTCCAGCTTCCGGAGGTCATGGCGCAGTATGTCTCGCGGCTGGATTTCATAATCGGCGTACAGGCCAAGGCGCCGCACAACTGCGGCGTGGTCTCGTGGAACGGGACGATGTATATCAACTGCATCCGCAACATCCGCGAAGCGGAGCTTGAGATGCGGTTTTATCAGGTGCTGAAGTCGCTGGGTATCCACATCAAGGTGGAGAGCAACATGCGTTAATAACCGTCTGCGGTAATTTGGAGGATTCTTATGTATTGTATAAAATGTGGCGTTGAGCTTGCGGACAGCGAAAAGGTCTGTCCTCTATGCGGCACGCGGGTGTTTCACCCCGACCTGCCGCGCAGCGAGAGCGAAGCTCCCTTTCCGGCCGACAACCGCGTGCTGCCGGAGGACGTGAACCGCTCCGGCGTGCTGTTCATTCTCACGGCGCTGACACTGCTCCCCGCCGTGCTGTGCATCGTGTGCGACTGGCGCATCAACGGCTCCATCGTGTGGTCGGGCTATGCCGCGGGCGGCGTCGCCCTGCTGTACATCACCGTTGTGCTGCCGCTGTGGTTCCGGCACCCGAACCCCGCGATCTTCGTTCCGGTCGATTTCGCTGCGATAGCGCTGTTCCTGCTGTACATCAACTTCGCTGTCGGCGGGCACTGGTTCTTGTCCTTCGCCTTCCCCGTCACCGGGGCGATTGCGCTGCTCGTCACCGCGGTCGTCACGCTCATGCGCTACGTCCCCGGCGGTGCGCTGTACATCTTCGGCGGCGCGCTCATCCTCACCGGCGGGCTGAACGTACTTATAGAGTTCCTGCTGCATATCACTTTCGGCATCGAGGGCATGTTCGTCTGGTCGATCTACCCGCTGACGGTCTGCGTTCTGCTCGGCGTGATGCTGCTGGTCGTCGCGGTATGCAAGCCGCTGCGCCGCTCGCTGCACAGGAAATTCTTCCTGTAATTTATCAGATAACGACAAAAGCGCTGTCAAAAAGTCCTGTCCGGACTTTTTGACAGCGCTGAAATTATTTTGCCGTTAACGCTTAAAGCCGATTACCACTCAAGGTTCTTCTCGTTTTCCTTGCTGAAAACGTGCGCGACGTTGCCGTCGAAGCTGAAGTGCACGGTGTCGCCCATGGCGTAGTGACCCTTCATGTCGATGGTCGGGACGATGATGATAACGTCCTTGCCCTCGGCGGAAACGTGCAGATGCACGGAGGAGCCCATCATCTCGGACACGTCTACCTTCGCGGCTATGCCGGTCTCGCCGATGGTCGTATGCTCGGGACGAACACCGAGAGTGACCTCCTGAGACTGAACGTCCTTTGCGAGCAGGCGCGCTTCCTTCTCAGCGTCAAGCTCAACTCTGTATCCGCCAAGCTCGACGAAGAACTTCTCGCCTTCGCGGACAAGCTTTGCATCGAAGAAGTTCATCTGAGGGGTGCCGATGAAGCCTGCGACGAAGAGGTTGCGCGGGTTGTTGAAGACCTCCTGCGGGGTGCCGATCTGCTGGATGTAGCCGTCACGCATGATGACGATACGGTCGCCCAGCGTCATGGCCTCGGTCTGGTCATGGGTGACGTAAATGAAGGTGGTGTCGATACGTTCGCGCAGCTTGATGATCTCGGCGCGCATCTGGTTACGCAGCTTTGCGTCGAGGTTGGAGAGCGGCTCGTCCATGAGGAAGACCGCCGGATCGCGCACGATGGCGCGGCCGATGGCGACACGCTGACGCTGGCCGCCGGACAGAGCCTTGGGCTTACGGTCGAGATACTGGGTAATGTCCAGGATCTCCGCGGCCTCACGGACCTTCTTATCTATAACGTCCTTCTTCTCCTTGCGCAGCTTCAGAGAGAAGGCCATATTTTCATACACGGTCATGTGCGGGTAAAGGGCGTAATTCTGGAAAACCATTGCGATATCGCGATCCTTGGGGGCGACGTCGTTCATGAGCTTGCCGTCGATATACAGCTCGCCCTCAGTGATCTCTTCCAGACCTGCGACCATGCGCAGCGTGGTGGACTTACCGCAGCCGGAGGGGCCGACCAGAACGATGAATTCCTTATCGGCTATCTCAAGGTTGAACTCCTGCACCGCGACAACGCCCTGCTCGGTTATCTGAAGGTTGGCCTTCTTCTCCTCGGACTCGTCCTTCTTTTTCTTTTTCTTCTTACCCTCGCCGCTGATGAACGGGTAAATCTTTTTCACGTTTTTAAGAACTACAGTTGCCATACTGCCGACTCCGGCTGCCGGGCCTCCGCCCTGACCGCCTCGCGGGGGCATCGCCTCCCGCATTACGACAGGTCTCCACACTGCCGCACCCTGAGTCTCAGGGAAATTGATATTCCTCCTTGTTAATGCTGTACGGGGCTGAGTCATGGAGAGCCGCGCACGCAGTCAGATTAGACCTGCAGCGATGATACTGTCAAGCCATATATATTATACAGATTATTATCTGATATTGCAAGCCAATATTCACCGTCCAAAATTGTGCAAATTGCTGTGCTTCCTTGAAATTTCGGATGCATTGTGCTATACTGATAATATGATAATTATACCCGTTCGCGGGCAGGAGGAGACACATATGGCATCCCATGAAAGCCAGCCGCGCAGGCAGAACAGCCATGCGGCAAGAGTAAAGGAGAGAGAATCCCATGTAAGGCGCCCTCGGAAAAAGAGCAAGGCGCCCCTCATCGTGGGTCTTATACTGGCGATTTTTGTGCTGGCGGCGGTGATAGCGCTGCTCTGGATCGAATCCAACTGCGTGCTCGTCGGCGGCAAGCTCTACCGGCAGGGCGACACGATTGACCTGCGCGGCGGCGAGGTCAGCATTGCGGAATACGATGAGCTGCGCGCCCGCTTCCCTGACAGCGTGATCCTCTGGAACGTGCCGATAGGCGGCCGCAGCTTTGACAGCAGCTCCACCTCCGTCAGCGTTGACAATTACAGCGAGGCCGAGATAGACAGCTTCCGCTATCTGCCGCAGCTCAAGACCATCGACGCGTCGGACGCCGACTGCTATGACGTTATAATGAAAACCATCGACGCCTACCCGAACTGCACCGTCAAATATCAGGTGAAGCTGGGCGGCTCGGCCTACGCGGGCGACACAGCGCAGCTCGTGCTCGATTCTCCGGCAGCGCTCAGCGAGCTGGAAGCGCGCCTGCAATATTTCCCGCAGCTTGAAAGCGTCGATCTCCGCGCCGCCGGACTCGGCGACGACGAGGAAGACGCGCTGATAGACGCGTTCCCCGACATAAGCTTCCTCCGCGAGGTGGAGCTTGCGGGCAAGAGCTTTGACACCTCCGCCGCGGAGCTTGACCTGAGCGGCACGGATATCGACGTCCAGACGCTTGTTGCCGCCGCGCCGCGCTTCACCGGCACAGAGACCGTGGAGCTGGGCAGCCGCGAGCTGTCGTTTGACGACATTGAGGCCGTCCGTGATGCATTCGGCGGAGCCGCCGTGCACTGCAAGCTGCGCGTTTACGGCACGCAGGTTGATTCTTTCGCGGAGGAACTGAACTATAACGGCCAGTACCTCGGCGACACCGGCGACGCCGAACGAGCCGCATCCGTCATGCCGTACCTCCGGAAGCTGTACATGGATAACTGCGGACTCTCCGACGAGGTGCTGGGCGCGCTCGACGACAAGTTTGAGAACCTGCGCGTCGTGTGGACGGTGTACATAAAGGGCTTCCCCTGCAAGACCGACGCCGACAATTTCTGCGTCTCCAAGTACAGCAGCAGCTACGGCCCGCTGGGCGACGATCTGATCGACCCGATAAAATACTGCAAGGACATGGTCACGCTGGATCTCGGCCACATGGACTACACGAATCTGAACTTCGTGAAGAATATGAAGCACCTCAAGTATCTCATCTGCGGCGACACGAAAGTGACAGATATCAGCGCGCTGGCCGACCTTGAGGAGATATATTTCATTGAAATGTTCCTCACGCCCTGCTCCGATTTCTCCGTGCTGGCAAACTGCAAGTCCCTGAGGCATCTCAACATATGCTATTGTCCGGTCGCGGACTACACGCAGCTCAAGGAACTGAGCTTCCTTGACAGGCTGTGGGTCAAGCGCTGCGGTCTGACTGACGAGCAGATCGCCGAGATCCAGGAGGCCTGCCCCAACACCTGGATAATGGTCGATAACGGCGACCCGTCCTCCGTCTGCTACGATTGGCGCTGCGACGACAGCTACTTTGATATGCGCGATAACCTCGGCATGTTCTACATGGTCGCCAAGCCCGCGGCATAATATATTGTGTAATAAAATCGCATGGTGAGATCACCATGCGATTTTGTTATCGCTGAACGGGAATTGATGCACCATCCCCTCGGCTTCCTCTGACGAGGGAGCTGTCGGCATCAGCCGACTGAGGGAGAGAAAATCTCGTGCTTTACGCCGCATGAAAAATCGGCGCGCTAATCAAAAGCCCTCCTGTCATTGCGAGGAGCGCAGCGACGCGGCAATCCGTTCTCCTCATGTCGGCACACCGTTATCGTCCGGTGTGCGGGGATGACAAGGTGTTTTTACATTACTGTGTCTTTTCTCTAATGGCACTCTCTATCAATTGGCGACCCCTCAGTCGCTAACGCGACAGCTCCCCTAGTAGGGGCGCCAAAGGGGGTACGGCGAAGCGACGGCTCACATAAAATCCCCAATAAAAAAGCAGACGGTATAAACCGTCTGCTTTTCATTTCAATATGTATCAGCAATCAGGGCTTGGGGACAAAGCCGCCAAGGAAGTTGCCGATCTCGCCGGCCAGTTCGAAGGTGCCGTCGATGATCTGATGATCGTTGTGGTTCTTGCTGCCGTCAACAATGTCCTTGATGGCGCCGGCGATGCCGCTGCCATTGGAGCCGTCCTGGCCGCCGTTGCCGCCATTATTGCCGTTATTGCCATTGTTGCCGTTGCTTCCGTCCTGACCATTGTTTCCAGAGTTGCCGCCGTTATTACCGGAACCACCGTTGTTGCCGCCGTTTCCGTTATTGCCGGAGCCGCCGTTGTTGCCGTTGGAACCGTTATTGCCGGAACCGCCGTTGTTGCCGCTGCCGCCATTGTACTTACCGGAGTTGCCGCCGGTGCTTCCGGTCTTGCTGCCAGTGTTGGTGGTGTCAGCATCGAGGTCGAGGTCATCGGCGAGATCTTCCATCTCTTCGTCTTCGTCAAGATCCTTGTCCTTGAGGCTGAAGTTGCCGCAGGAAGCAAGAACGATGACCAGAGCTACGACGAGAACGCCGACGATAAGCAGAGTCCAATACTTCTTCTTCATGATATCTCCCCTAAAAATTTTTTATGCCCTCCTATACAGGCATAATTTACCGATACCAATTTACCACCAATTAGGCGGCAAGTCAAGATATATATTACAAAAAAGTTTGGTTTTGTAATTATTTAAGAATTGACTATCCCCGTCTGCCGCGCATCTCGCGGCGGCGTCTGTTGATGTAGCGCTCAAAATCGCCGTTGTCGATAAACTCCGCCAGCACAAGCTGCTCGAACACCGGCACCGTGCAGGAATAAAAATCCAGCCGCTCGGCGTACTCGCGCATCAGCGGCGCAGGCAGCAGCATATAACCCATGCGCATCGAGGGTGCAAAGGTCTTGCTGAAGGTATTTATATAGATGACACGCTCCGGCGCGACGGAAAATATCGTCTCGACCTGCTTCGCGGCGGCGGAGAACTCCGAGTCGTAATCATCCTCAATAATATATGCGCCGCGCTCCTCCGCCCATGCAGCATATTCATGCCGCTTTGAGGCGGATGCGGTCACGCCACTCGGAAAGCTGTGATACGGCGTGACGTGCAGCGCACCGGCAGCACAGCCGAAGAGCGCATCGCTGCGGATGCCGTCCGCGCCCATCTTCAGCATGACGCAGTCCGCGCCGTTGGCCTCGTAAACCAGCCGTATCTTCTCATACGACGGATCCTCCAGCGCGAACATGCATCCGCGGCCGAGAAGCTGCACGACGAGCCCGTAGAGATATTCCGCGCCGGAGCCGACGATTATCTGCTCCGGGTCGGCGATTATGCCGCGGCTCCGCGCGAGGTAGGCCGCGATCGCCTGGCGAAGCTCAGTACAGCCTCGGTTCGGTGCTCGAGAGAGGATGCGCTCGCCGCTGTCGCTCAGGACGCGGCGCATCGTGCGCGCAAGCACGGAAAACGGGAAATCCCGCGGTGCGTCCGCCCGCTGCTCCTGCGGCGCGGTGCGCGGCAGCGCCGGGGCGGAGCCGCCGAAGCACACATAGTACCCGCTGCGCTGGCGGCTCTGGATATAGCCTTCCTCTTCAAGCAGCTCATACGCGTGCTCGACCGTTATCACGCTCACGCCGAGCTCCGCCGCGGCGAAGCGCTTTGAGGGCAGCTTCGCCCCGTCCTTGAGCCGCCCCGCCACGATATCGTCGCGGAGCTGGCGGTATATCTGAATGTATGCGCTCTGCCCGGAGGCTCTGTTGACTGTGTATTTCATAATCTGGTCTTATAAAATTCTCCTTAACTGGCAATATTAATAATACCAATCTGATATTATAATAGGCCACATCAAAAGTCAAGGGTGATAAATATGAAATCCAAGCAAATAAAAGTCATGGCCGTGACGGCTATCCTCATGGCCTTCAACATCGTGCTCAGCTCCTTCGGCGTTCCGGTTCCGGGCGGGCACATGTACCTCAACGACGTCATCATCTGCACCGCCGCCATCCTGCTTAATCCCTTCGGCGCGTTCATGGTGGGCGGCGTCGGCGCGTTCATCGGCGACCTGCTGTTTTACCCGACGCCGATGTTCGTCTCTCTCGTGACCCACGGGCTTCAGGCTGTTGTGATATCGCTTGCGACGCGCCGTCTCGGCAAGGATCGCCCCTCCGGCTCCGCCATCGGCGTGGCCATCGGCGCAGTGATCATGGTCGTCGGCTACTCCCTCGGCCGCGCATTCATTTACAGCACGCCCGAATATGCGCTGCTGAAGCTGCCCTTCCAGATCGCACAGGCGGTCGTCGGCGCGGTGGCCGGCTGGCTGCTCTGCTGGAAGTGCAAGATCGCAGAGCTGTACGAGAAGCGCTTCGGAATAATGAGCTGAACTAAAAAACAGGCTTCGCAGTTTAACGCTGCGAAGCCTGTTTTGTTATATCGCGTATTGGCTCGTGTACAGATCGTAGTAGAAGCCGCGGCGGGCGAGAAGCTCCTCGTGCCGTCCGGTCTCGACTATCTGTCCGTCGCGCAGGACGAGGATGAGGTCGGAGTCCACTATGGTGGAGAGCCGGTGCGCGATGACAAAGCATGTGCGGCCGCGCATGAGCTTATCCATCGCTTTCTGGATAAGTATCTCGGTACGCGTATCGACGTTCGAGGTCGCCTCGTCGAGTATCAGCAGGCGGCGATCCGCCAGCAGCGCGCGGGCGATGGTCAGCAGCTGCTTCTGTCCGCCGGAGATGCTGGCCGAATCCTCACTGACAACGGTGTCATAGCCCTGCGGCAGAGTGCGGATGAAGTGATCGCAGTAGGCTTCGTCGCAGGCGGCGATTATCTCCTCCCGCGTTGCGTCCGGACGGCCGTAGGCGACGTTGCCGGCCACGGTGCCGCTGAAGAGCCATGTGTCCTGAAGCACCATGCCGAACAGCGCGCGGACATCGTCGCGCGAAGTCTCGGAAATGTCGTAGCCGTCGATGCTTATGCGGCCGCTGTCGATATCGTAAAATCGCATGAGCAGGTTGACTATCGTGGTCTTGCCCGCGCCGGTGGGGCCGACGATGGCGATCTTCTGCCCGCGCTTTACATCGATATTAAGGTTGCGGATGAGAGGCGTGTCCTTGCTGTACGAGAAGCTGACGTCCTCAAACTTCACGTCGCCCTTGACGTCGGCGGGGATGTGGCCGCTCTGCTGCGGCTCCTCCTCGGCGTCCAGCATGTCGAACACACGCTTCGACGCGGCCTTGGTGCGCTGGAGATTGCTCATGCCGTCGGCTATCTGCTCCAGCGGCGAGGAAAACTGCCGCGCAAACAGCACCACCGTCACGACAACGCCGATGCTCACGCCGTTTTCTACGATGAGCACACCGCCGAGGACGCAGATTATGATGTACGCAAGCGCGTTTGAAAACGCGATGCAGGGTCTTACCAGCGAGCCGAAGAAGTTTGCCTTCGCCTCCGACTTTTTCCGCTCCTCACAGATGTCGTGGTGCGTGTCGATGGTCGCCTGCTCGTAGTTATAAGCCTTGGTGGTCTGGTAATTCGTGAAGCTCTCCTCAACATGGGCGAAGCGCTGCCCGCCGACGGCAAACATTCTTTCGAAATGCTTACCGCTCAGGTTCGATATCTTTATCGACAGCAGCACCGACACCGGCATGAACAGTATCACGACCAGCGCCAGCCGCCAGTCCTCAAGCAGCATCATCACGGCGATGGCGATTATCTGCAGGAAGCCGACCATCAGCGTGTCGATAATACTGTGGATGGAATTGCCCATCGTCGAGACGTCCTCGGTCATGCGGTCGAGTATCTGGCCGACGGGAGTTCTGTCCACGAAGCTTACGGGGAGCCGGCTTATCTTGGCAGAGAGCTTGATGCGCAGGGCGCAGGTGAAATAGCGGCTGACGACGTTATTGAGCAGCAGCATTTTCAGCCAGCTCATCAGGCCCTGCAGCAGGTACACCCCCGCCAGCGCTAGGCATCCGCCCGTGAGCGCCGCGGTCAGGCTCGCTCCGGTGAAGCTGCCCGCCCAGTAATCGTACAGGAGCTGGACGCAGTCGCCCAGCAGCTGCGGCGCGGCGACGGCGCAGGCGATTATGCCAAGGCTTATCAGACATGCCAGCGCCAGCCATTTATATATCGGCTTTGCCTCCTGCACCAGTCTCAGCAGCACGGCGCGGTCACTGCGGCGCCGCTCGCGAGAGGCGGCTCTATCCTTTTTGGTCTTCATTTCGCCTCACCTCCGGTCTGGGAGACGTAGATCTCCCGATAGATGCGGCAGCGCTCGAGCAGCTCTTCGTGCCGTCCGGCGTCGACCAACCGCCCGCCGTCCATGACGAAGATGCAGTCGCTGCTCATCGCGGAGCTGATACGCTGCGTGATGACGATCTGCGTCCGCCCCTGTATCTTTTCGCCCAGCCGTGCGCGCAGACGCGCCTCGGTCATGAAGTCGAGAGCGGAAAAGCTGTCGTCAAAGATAAAGATCGGGGCGTTTTTCAGTATCGCGCGGGCGATGCATATGCGCTGCTTCTGCCCGCCGGAGAGATTCTTGCCGGACTGCTCGAGCATATGCTCCAGCCCGTCGGGCAGGCTGTCCACATAGTCGGCCATCTGCGCGATGCCGACGGCCTCCTCTATCTCCGCCTCGCTCGCGCCGGGGCGGCCCATCTCGATATTCCGGCGGATGCTGCCGGAATATATCGCGGGGCGCTGGAGCACGCAGCTCATATTGTCGCGGATGGTCTTGCGGTTTATCGTGGCGGCGTCGCGCCCATCGAAGTAAATCTTGCCCGACGTCGGCAGGCGGAAGCTCATCAGCAGCTGCACCAGAGTGGATTTGCCGCTGCCCGTGCCGCCGATGACGGCGACCTTTTCGCCGGCACGGATATGTAGCGAGACATCCTCCACCGCGGGGACGCTGGCCCCGTCGTAGCAGAAGCTGACATGCTTAAACTCTATATCGCCCTTCAGCTCCAGCGCCTCTTCGGGGTTGGGGTCGGCGATGCCCTCGGAGTCGAGCACCACGCCGATGCGGCCGGCGGCGACCTTTGCGTGGGGCAGCATGACTATCATGAACGCCGCCATCACGACGCCGTTCATCGTCAGCGCGACATACTGTACGATTGCAAAGATATCGCCGCCGCTGACGCCGCTCAGGCCGTTTTCCATGCGCCAGCCGCCTATCCACACGATAAGCACCGCCGCCATATTCATCAGCGCAATGGTCAGCGGCGAGACGAGTCCCATGCTGACGTTCGCGTGGATGATGTTATCGGCCATGACATGCGTGGCCTCGTCGATGCGCTTGTGCTCGCGCAGCTCGCTGTTGAAGGCGCGGATAACGCGGATGCCGTGCAGGCGCTCGCGGACAATGTCGTTCTGCTTGTCGACGTAGCTGTCGGAGATGACCCACAGCGGCTCGATCTTTCTGCCGATCACGGTGACGATGACGAACACGACCGGCACGAACACCAGCATGATCAGCGCGAGCACCGTGTCCTTGCGCATGGCCAGCAGCACGCCGCCGAGAAACAGCACCGGTATCGTCACGACGCTGCCGGAGAGCATCGACGCGACCCATGACAGGCCGCCGATATCATGCGTTGCGCGGCTGAGCAGCGCGGAGGTGCCGATGGAGCTGAACTCCTCGAAGCTCATGTTGTTGACGCGGTTGAACACCGTCTCGCGCAGATCGGTACAGAAGCCCGCGACGACCTGTGCGCTGAGGTACGCGCCGCCCAGCACCGTGCCGAGGCTTATGAGCGCGACGATCAGCATACGCCCGCAGCAGCGGAGTATGTACGAGAGGTCGGCAAGATAGACGCCCTTGTCGAGTATGTCGCTCATGATGGTGGGCAGGAGCAGTTCGCACAGCGTGGACGCCGCGCTCAGCAGCACCGCCAGCAGGAGCTGCGCCCTGTACGGCTTCAAAAACGGAATGATTTTCTTCATAAATTCTTTTATGTCCCATTAGCTTCAGGCTCAGTGCGCAAAAATGCCCGGAAGACGATGCTCCCGGGCAATGTCCGCAAAAATGTGCAGGGCAAATTACGCACAGAGCCGCCCGGATTCGGTATTCTTGTTCAGCTTTTCTGCAGACTTGATGCTCATCTTGGCGACTCCTTTCTATAATAATATATAAATTGCTTTATCGCTTTATTAGATTAACACACGGGGTATATATTGTCAAACATTTTATACTTATTTTCTTCCACTATTGGTTGACACCGGCAGCCCCGCGTCCTCGAAGGTCGCGTATACCTTTTCGGCGTACATCCGTATCTCCCCGTCCGGCAGCCTGAACGTGAAGCGGCGGCCATAGAACGGCAGCCCCGTGAGGATGTCCCACAGAGAATCCAGATTCTCGCCGTACCAGTCCTGCCAGTGCATCTTCTCGCGGAGCACGGAGTAGATATCGTGCCGCGTCGCGCAGTGGGACAGGTCAAGCTCCACTTCAGGGGCGAGTGCGTCCAGCAGCCCCTTGCAGCCGGAGTATATGTCGTTCCATGCGGTGTCGAAATCGTCGGTATACCACGGGTCGGCGACGTCGTCGTCCGGGCGGCCGCAGTATTCGGTCAGCTTATGGAGCTTGCCGTCCGGGTCGCCTCCGCAGATGCGCAGCATATTGCGCAGGTTCGCCGCGTCCATGCCGATGAGCAGGTCGTACGCGCCGTAATCCGCCGCAGTCATGCGGCGGGCGGTTTTGCCCGCGCAGCCGATACCGTGCTCGGCGAGCTTGCGCCGCGCCTGCGGGTACACGGGGTTGCCCAACTCCTCGCTGCTGGTCGCAGCTGAGGCGATATCGAATTCCCGCTCCAGCCCCGCCGAGGCGGCGAGCGACTTCATCACAAATTCCGCCATCGGGCTGCGGCATATATTGCCGTGGCAAACGAATAAAATGCGCGTCATGTTCATCTGTCCTTTTAAAAATATGCTGAGATTATACCATAGCTCCGCGCGGTATGTCAAAAAATTTTATCCCCCTAGGGGGCTTCCGCAATTGCCCCGCGGCTGATATAATCAGGAACATGATTCATCACCAAAGGAGAAACGACCTCAAATGAAAAGAACTCTTGCACTTATTCTCGCAATGCTCCTGTCCCTGAGCATGCTCGCAGGCTGCGGCCAGCAGCAGAGCGGCACCCCCGCGACCGAGGCTCCCGCCGAGGAATCCTCCGCCGTTGACGCCGCCCCCGCTACCCGCGTCATAACCGACGGTCTGGGACGCGAAATAGAAGTTCCGACCGAGATAAACTCCATCGTCACCCTCGGCAACGCAACGCGTATGCTCGTCTACCTCGGCCTTCAGGACAAGATGGTCACCACCGCAAACGGTGACCAGAACGACAGTCTCTTCATGGCCTACGGCTGCTTCAACCATGAAGCGTGGGCTGACCTGCCCGCGGCCTCAGCCGGCGGCTACGGCGAAATTCTGCCGGAAGTCATTCTTGAGGCCAATCCCGATATAATCCTCTGCACCTATGAGGAGGACATCGTCAACTCCATCGAAGAGCAGCTTGGCCGCTCCGTCGTCGCCGCCCCGCAGGGCACCCTGTTCGGCGAGGACTACAAGCTGGCGCTTCGCGTATTCGGCGATGCCTGCGGCGTACCCGAACGCGCCGAGGAGATCATCTCCTTCATGGACAACTGTCTCGCCGACCTCGACGCGCGCACCAAGGACATCCCCGATGAGGAGAAGCCCCTCGTTCTCGGCGCCGCCGCCACCTTCCGCGGCGGGCACGGCATCGAAGGCGTTTACGCCAACGACGCAATTCTCGCTTCCATCCACGCGAACGACGCTGCCGCCGGCATCATCGAAGGCCCCCATGGCGTTGAGGTAGACCGCGAGCAGATCCTCGCGTGGGATCCCGACATCATCATCCTCGACTCCGGCAACCTTGAGCTTGTCAAGAATCAGTACGCCGAGGATCCGAGCTTCTTCGAGCAGCTCAGCGCCGTCAAGAACGGCAAGGTCTATCAGTGGCCGAACTCCACCGCGAACTACACCAACGTCGAGATCCCCCTCGTCAGCGCCTACTACGCAGGATCGCTGCTGTTCCCCGATGCATTCGCGGACGTCGATTTTGAGGCCAAGGCAAACGAGATATTCTCCTTCTTCCTCGGCCACGACGGCTACCTCGACCTGCTGACCGAAGCTGGGCTCGGCTACGGCGCCGTCACTCTCGGATAATAAAGGTGTGATATAATTGCAGAAGCACCCAGTAAAGATCGAACAATATGAACAGTTCGTCGCCCGCAAGCGCATAGCGCTTGCGGCTGCGGCGTTTATTACGCTTTTTGCCGCCGTGGTGTATATGGGCATCGGCTCTCTGAAAATCAGCCTGCCGGACATTTTCCGTGCGCTCGCCGGCGAGGGCGAAAAGAAATATCAGACCGCCATTATGAACATCCGCCTGCCGCGCGTTCTGGCGGCGATATTCGTCGGCGCAACGCTCGCAGCCTCCGGCGCGGTGATGCAGTGCGTACTGCGCAACCCTCTCGCCTCGGCATCGACGCTGGGCGTGTCGCAGGGCGCGGCTTTCGGCGCAGCGCTGGGCATAATCGTGTTCGGCGGCGGCGTGATAACAAACTCCAACTCCACCTCGACCGTATCGATCGATAACCCGTATATCGTCACGCTCTGCGCCTTCGTCTTCGGCTCGATATCGTCGGTAGTCGTGATACTCATCTCCCGGCTCAAGAAAAACGTCGGCCCCGGCGGGCTGATCCTCGCGGGCACGGCGCTCAGCGCGATGTTCGCCGGCGGCAGCACGCTGCTGCAATACTTCGCCGACGATACCTCGCTCGGCGCGGTCGTGTTCTGGACCTTCGGCAACCTCGGCAGCGCAAGCTGGAAGGATCTGCGCTTTATCAGCGTCGTTTTCGTGCTGAGCTTCATCTACTACATGTATAACCGCTGGAACTATAACGCCATGGAGGCGGGCTACGACACGGCCAAGAGCCTCGGCGTGGACACGAAGAAGGTCATGGTCGCCAGCATGGCGGTGTGCTCGCTGTCGGCGGCGGTCGCGGTGTCGTTCGTCGGCATAATCAGCTTTGTCGGCCTCATCGCGCCGCATGTCATGCGCTTTTTTGTCGGCAACGACCACCGCTTCCTTGTCCCCGGCTCCGCGGTCTGCGGCGCGCTGCTGCTGATACTCGCGGACGCGCTCGCAAAGCTGATCGCGCCGCCGATAATTCTGCCCATCGGCGCGATAATGTCGTTCATCGGCGGGCCGGTGTTCCTTATTCTGCTGTTCAGGGGGAGAAATTCCAATGGTTGAGGTCAGAGACATATGCTTTTCCTACGGGAAAAACGCCCCCGACACGCTCCTCGGCGTGAGCTTTGACGTTCCGGACGGCATCTGCACCGCCATTCTCGGCAACAACGGTGCCGGCAAGAGCACGCTTCTGAAATGCATCGACCGCATTCTCCGCCCGAAGTCCGGCGAGGTCATCGTGGACGGGAAGAACGTTTTTGCGATGAGCAGCAACGAAATGGCACAGAACGTCGCCTACGTGGCGCAGAACGCGCGGGCGGTGGACATGTCGGTTTTTGACACGGTGCTGCTCGGCCGCAAGCCGTACATCCAATGGGACGCGACGCACCGGGACAGGGAGATAGTTTCGGATATCCTGCGCCGCATGAAGCTTGAATCCTACTCACTGCGCAGTGTGTCGGAGCTGTCCGGCGGCGAAGCGCAGAAGGTGCTGATCGCCCGCGCGCTGGCGCAGGAGCCGCGCGTGCTGCTGCTCGACGAGCCGACCAGCAATCTCGACCCGCGCAATCAGCACGAGGTCATGCAGCTTGTGCGCGCCATCGCGCGCGAGCATAAAATAAGCGTCATTACCGTGCTGCACGACCTGAACCTCGCCATCCGCTACTGTGACCGCTTCATGTTCCTCAAGGATTCGGAGATATACGCCCACGGCGGGCGCGAGGTCATGTCGCCGGAGATAGTCGAACACGTTTACGACATGCACGTACACATCGTCGACTGCATGGGCATACCCGTTTTGATACCGTTCCCGGACGTCAAAACGCACGGGGAGGACGCGGATGGAACAGATTAAAAGCTGGGACGAGGCCGCGGCGGACTACCAGCGGGTTTTCCGCATGGGGCTGAACGACTATAACCGGCAGCTGCTGGAGTTCTTCACCTCGAACGGACTGCTGCGCTCCGGCTGCCGCGTGCTCGATATCGGCTGCGGCGTCGGGAAATACGGAACATATTTCGCCGAGCTTGGATGCGGCGTGACGCTGACGGACATTTCCCCAGCCATGCTCGCGCACGCATCGCGGAACATGGCGGCGTACGCCACTCCGTGGCGCATCGTCGAGGGCGATTTCGCTATGCTGAGCACGGACGAGCTGTCCGGCGGCGATAAATTCGACCTGTCGGTCGCAATGATGTCCGCCGCAGTGCACGACACGGCCGGCGTGAAGAAGATGAGCACGCTGACCCGCGGCTGGTGCTTCACGGCAAATTTTGTCGAATGGGCGCAGCCGATGCGCGACGAGTTCTACCGCCGGATGGGGCTGGAGGTTTCGGGCTTCGGCGCGGGGATGCACGACAGCGCAGAGGCGCTGCTGCAAGCCGTCCGCGGCGCGGGCTATGACCCCATCGTGAAATACGTGCCATACGACTGGAGCGACGACCGCAGCCCGGACGATGCCGCAGAATATCTGATAAAGCGCTGCGGCGGCGATGCTGGTGACGCCGCGCTCATGGCTCGCGCGAGAAAGATCGCGGCGGAGCTTGCGGACGAAAACGGCGTTTTCGTCGACAGTGTCAGCACCTGCGTCGCATGGATATACTGGAATACGGAGGCCTAACATGGACATTCACGAGCTTTTTGAAGCCGCCGGCAACCTGCATGGGCATCTCTGCCCCGGCCTTGCCATTGGCGTACGGGCAGCCGCGGAGGCGGGCGGGCTGCTTCACGGCGAGCTGCGCTGCGCGATAGAGAGCCGCGCCTGCTGGGCGGATGGGTTCCAATCGGTTCTCGGCGCGACGGTCGGAAACGGCAGGTTATGTCTGCGCGAGACGGGGAAGCCCGTATTCAATTTTTACGGCGCGGGCGGCGAGCTGCGGCTGTATCTGCGTCCGCTGCCGAAGCTTGCGGATAAATCCGCGCTCATTGAATACATCCTTACCGCGCCTGCAGCCGAGATCTTCTGTTCCGGCATCCCCCATATGCCGTTCCCCGCCGCGCCGCAGCGCCGCGATGAGCGGCCATGCGCCGTATGCGGCGAGCTTACGCGTGAAGACTTCCTGCAAATAAGATGCGGAGTTCCCGTATGTGCGGACTGCGCCGAAAAACAATCTCCGGATCGGTGATCCGGAGATTATTCAGCTTGTCAAAAAAGTCCTGTGAGGACTTTTTTTGACAAGCTTCATCCGCCGAGCATTTTGATATTATCAAAATGCTGCTTTGCTCCAAAAGTCGTTGATGTATCAAGACTTTTGGACGGCGG
>URGI01000029.1 GCA_900547315.1 uncultured Eubacteriales bacterium
ACATTTATACTTCAAAAACAAGTAATACAGAACCGCATGGGCAGGGCATTTTTATAAATGGCCGCAGACGCTTTTTCATGCGTCTGCGGCTTTCTTCAGATATTCAAGCGCATCGGACAGCGTGCCGATCTGATCTATCAGGCCGCACTGCACCGCCTCCTCACCGGAGAGGATAGTGCCGACATCGTTTGCAAGTTTGCGCGTGTCCGACATCAGGCGCGTATAGTCCCTGCGGCTTATCCGGGAGTGCGCCGTGACAAAGCTCACTATGCGCTCCTGCATTCCGGCGAGATACTCATAGGTCTGCGGCGCACCTATGACAAGGCCGTTTATCCGCACGGGGTGTATCGTCATCGACGCCGATGGCGCGATGAAGCTGCGCTTCGCGGCAACGGCGAGCGGTACGCCTATTGAGTGCCCGCCGCCGAGGACGAGCGAAACTGTCGGCTTCGACATTCCTGCGATGAGCTCCGCTATCGCAAGTCCCGCCTCAACGTCTCCGCCCACGGTGTTGAGCAGGATCAGCAGCCCCGTTATCTCCGGGCTCTCCTCGATCGCCGCGAGCATCGGCAGAACGTGCTCGTATTTCGTCGTCTTCACATCCTCGGGCAGGATCTGGTGCCCCTCGATCTGGCCTATTATGCTCAGGCAGTGTATACTCCCCTGCCGGGTCTGCCCGAGCTCTGTCACCTCGTTTATCTCCGCGGTCTTGTTTTCGCTTTCCGCCATCTGTTCATCACCTCTATTGTATTCTATCCAGACAGCGGCATATAAAAACAGGACGGGCAGCTGAATGCCCGTCCTGCCGGCTTATTAATTTTTATTCGTCGCAGTACGCTGCGCGCACACCCTTATAGGTCATGTAGCAGTCAAACTTGGAGACGACCTCAAACGGCGCATGCATGCTCAGCACGGGAACGCCGGCGTCGATGGTGTCAATATTGCGGTTGGCCATGAACTTTGCGATGGTTCCGCCGCCGCCCTGATCGACCTTGCCAAGCTCCGCCATCTGCCATACGACACCCTTGTCGGCGTACAGGCGGCGCAGATACGCGACGATCTCGGCGGAAGCGTCGCTCGTGCCGGACTTGCCGCGCGCGCCGGTGAACTTGCAGATACCCATGCCGTAGTTCAGCTTTGCAGCGCTGCGCTTCTCAGAGACCTCGGCATAATTCGGGTCAAAGGCGTTGCAGACGTCGGCGGACAGGCAGAAGCTGTTCTCGAAGCAGCGGCGCAGGGATACGCCCTGAGACTCGCACAGATCCTCCATGAAGCAGTCAAACGCGGCGCTCTGCATACCGCTGACACCCTCGGAGCCGATCTCTTCCTTATCGGCGAGGATGCAGACGCTGGTCTTTTCAGGATCCTCAACATCGAATATCGCCTTCAGCTCGGCATAGGCGCAGACTCTGTCGTCATGGCCGTAAGCGCCGATCATAGAGCGGTCAAGGCCGATCTCGGTCACATCATAGGCGGGGACAGCAACCAGCTCTGCGGAGAGGAAATCCTCCTCAGTGATGCCGTACATATCGTTAAGCAGGCTCATGACGGCAAGCTTCACGCGATCCTTGCCCTCGTCGGCATAGGGAGTGCTGCCGATGAGAATATTCAGCCCCTCGCCGGGGATGCCCTCGGCCATGGTCTTCTTCATCTGGTCGGCGGCGAGATGCGGCAGCAGGTCGGTTATGACGAAGCGAGGCTCGCCCGGCTCACGGCCGATGGTGACTTCAACGGTCTCGCCGCTCTTGAGCGCGACAACGCCGTGCAGCTCCAGAGGAATGGTGACCCACTGGTACTTTTTGATGCCGCCGTAGTAGTGCGTCTTGAAGTAGCACAGTTCGTCGGTCTCATACATGGTTATCTGCTTGAGGTCGAGGCGCGGGGAATCGACGTGCGCGCCCGCAATCACTGCGCCCTCGGCGAGGCTCTTCTTGCCGATGACGGCAAGCATGAGCGCCTTGCCGCGGTTATTTCTGTATATTCTCATGCCGGGCTTCAGCTCCATGCCGAGCTCATACTCGACAAAGCCCTGCTCCTCGGCCAACGCAATTGCGTTCTTGACCGCCTCGCGCTCGGTACGGGAGTCGTTCAGGTAGCTCATATACTGCCCGCAGTAATCCTCAACGGCGATGCGCTCATCTGTGTCGATAAGGTCATATCCGTTCTTCTGCTCGTAAAAGAGCTTGCTTCTCAGTTCATCCATTTCACAAAACCTCCTCAAATGTCTTTCTGCATTTTTCTATAAATTCTTCCTGCGAACCGTTGTTTTCAAGAACATGGCTGCATTTTTGGATGAAATACTCATTTGGCCGCTGGGCGTTGACGCGCATCATCGCATACTCGCGGCTTATACCGTCACGGCGCATGATACGGTCGATTCTGACCTCGCGGTCGGCGATGACGCCGATGGTTGCGGTGCAGCGCTTGGCAAGGCCGCTGGAAAACAGCTCTATCGCGTCTATCGCGGCAAGCGTACCGCCGTTCATCGCGTGCTCGCGCAGGATACGGCGTATCTCAAGATTTATGTGCCTGTGCGTGATTATGTTCAGGTCGCGCAGGGCTTCCTCGTCGGTGAACACCACCGCGCCGAGCGCCTTGCGGTCGAGCTTCCCGTCAATGACCGCGCCTGGGAAATACTTCTCTATCTCGTCGAGCATCGGCCTGTCGGTCTCAAGCATCCGGTGATACACGGCATCGCAGTCTATCAGCAGTGCGCCGCGGCGCTCAAGCTCGTTGAGCGCAGTGGTCTTGCCGCAGCCTGTGCCGCCCGTGATGCCGATTATCTTCATACTATCGACGAACGCGTCGGCTATCTCATCCACCGGAAGCGCGCCCTGACGCAGGATCCTGTACGGTGTGCGGCTGAGGTCTATCAGCGTCGATTCACACCCGATGCCGCATTCTCCGCCGTCAAGCACGGCGTCGATCTTGCCGTCGAAATATTTCAAAACGCTGTCGGCGTTTTTGGGGCTTGGCTCGCCGGACGGATTCGCCGAAGGGGCTGCAAAGGGTACGCCGCTTTTTTCGAGCAGCTCCAGCGTCAGCGGGTGATCCGGGCAGCGCAGGCCGACCGTCTCCCCTCCCGCGCGGACTATCTCCGGCACACAAGGCTTGGCTTTCATCACTATCGTCAGCGGCCCAGGCCAGAACTTTTTCGCCAGCGTGTACGCCTGCGGCGGGACGCTTTCGCAGTAGCGCTCCATCGACGCCGCGTCATGCACCATGAGCGACAGCGGCTTGACCTCCGGCCGCCCCTTGACCTCGTATATTTCCGCCACGGCTTTCTCGTCAAGACCGTTCCCCGCGAGGCCGTACACAGTCTCCGTCGGGACGGCTACGAGTCCGCCGCCGCGCATTATTCCGACAAGCTCGTCGGTGCAGCTTATATATCTCTTTGTGTTCATGTCACGCCTCCGACTGTGCCCGCAGCTTCTCCGCCTGATCCGCTGTGACCAGAGCGTCTATCAGCGGGTCAAGGTTGCCGTTCATGATGGCAGCAATATTGAAATTCTTGTTGTCGCCTGTGAGCCGGTGATCCGTCACGCGGTTCTGCGGGAAATTATACGTCCGCACACGCTCGCTCCGGTCGCCGGAGCCGATCTGGCTCTTGCGCTCGGCGGCGACAGCCGCGGCCTGCTTCGCTTGCTCCGCCTCGTACAGCTTGGAGCGAAGTATCTGCATCGCGCGGTCTTTGTTTTTATACTGGCTACGCTCGTCCTGACACTCTACGACCGTCCCCGTCGGGAGATGCGTTATTCTTATCGCGCTCTCGGTCTTGTTGACATGCTGCCCGCCCGCGCCTGACGAACGGTAGGTGTCGATCTTCAGATCGTTCATGTCGAGCTTGAAGTCCACGTCCTCTATCTCCGGCAGGACGGCAACAGTCGCTGCAGAGGTGTGTATCCTGCCGCCAGACTCCGTGACCGGAACGCGCTGTACGCGGTGCCCGCCGGCTTCAAACTTGAGCCGCGAGTACGCGCCCTCGCCCTCTACGACAAAGCTGATCTCCTTTATGCCGCCAAGCTCCGTCTCATTGATGTTCGCTATCTCTATCCGCCAGCCTCTCGACTCGGCGTACATCGAGTACATTCTGAACAGGTCGGCCGCGAAGAGCATCCCCTCTTCCCCGCCGACACCGCCGCGTATCTCCATGATAACGTTCTTCGCGTCGTTCGGATCCTTGGGCAGAAGCAGGAGCTTCATCTTCTCCGACAGCTCTGCCATTCTGACCTTAGCCTCGGCGTACTCCTCCTGCGCAAGCTCGCGCATTTCTGTGTCGTCCATCAGCTCAAGCGCGGCGCGCATGTCCTCCTCGGCGCGCTCATACTCGCAGTACGCCCCGACGATCGGCGCAAGCTCCCGCGCCTCACGTTCGCAGCGCGCGTACAGCGCGGGGTCGGAGTAAGTCTCCGGTTCCTCCATGCGGCGCTGGAGCTGCTCATATTGATTTTTCAGTATTCTGAGTTTATCGAGCATTGAAATCTCCGGACAAAATTATGATATTAAATCATACCATAGTTTTCGCTTTGTGTAAACCCGAATAATATCCCGAGCGCTTGTAAATTTTCTGCGTCGATGATATAATCGATCTGCGGGTCAGAGCCGCAAATAATACGGAAAGGGTGATCTTTTATGAAAATAAAACGTGTACGGAGGGTTCACGCTTTCTAACCCTCCAATAATTTTTTGGAGGATCATCAGTGAAAAATCAAATTTCTGTCCGCGAAACGATCACCGCTGAGGAAACCGCGCGCTTCTGGCGCGAGCTGGGCGCATACCATGACAGGGACATTTTCCCCGATGAAGCCGCCGAGGAGCGCGAGTATTTCCACGGCGAGGAATACCGTGCTGCAATAGAGGCTGCGCACGAAAGGCAACATAACCGGTGCTTCTATCTCTTTTTTGAGAGTGGAGAACTCGCAGTAGGCTTTGCGCTTGCCGCGCTGTTTGACAAGGAGGACGGCAAGCTCTTTATTCTTGAGTTTTGCGTGCTGCCCGAGTATCGCGGCGGCGGAACTGGGCACGGCTGTGCGGAGGCATTGCTCGACTGGGCACGGCTGCGCGGAATGAAGTATGCCGAGCTTAATTGCAGCGAAGAGCGGCGCGTAAAATTCTGGGCAAGGCTCGGCTTTACGGCAAACGGCTATGACGAATGGGGTGAGCCGCTGATGCTGCTGCCGCCCGATGAAGAATTTCCCTTTACTGTGGAGATGACAAGAGAGCTTGACTGTCAGCTAATGAGACTTCAAAACGGCTATCGCGCCGATATCGGTGAAGAGATGCTCGATGAAGCTGCTCAGAAGCGGCTGAAGGCTGCTATAGATAAGGGAAGCATTTGCTTTTTCCTTCTGAAGCGCGGCTACAGGAGCATAGGAATGTGCAGTGCTGCTCCGGTATTTTCAAGCTTTGAATGTAAAAATGCCGGTATTTTTGAGGACTTTTATATTGAGCCGGCGTTCCGAAGGCGCGGCGGAGCAAGGCTGTTAGCACAGGCGGCGCAGGAATTTTGCCGTGAGCAGGGCTTTTCGGATCTGAGCGTATGCTGCGCTCCCTGCGACGAGGCTATGTACCGTGCGCTCGGCTTTACAACACGCCTCGGCAGCGTGTACGCGAATATTTGATTTATAAGTGAGGTGGGCAAAATGTTTGAAGCAGGCTTCCCAAGGCAACTACGAGCGGATGTTATAACGGTCGAGAGATATATCTCATCAGCGACTTATTATAATCACGCTGCATTTTCCGAGGATTACAACGAGTATTCTCTAACAGACGGGCAAAGCGTCTCCGTTCCCTACAGGATATATTTCCTTGACACCTCATGGAATAAACTTCCGCAAATGACTCAAACTCAGCAAAGATTATATCACGCGATTTTCACACGAAGCTGTAACGGATATATAAGGGAAAGCCACTTGAGAGCTTTACTTGACCAAGATATTCCAGAGTGGGTATATCCATATATTCTTGGGCTGTCCGGCGAATATGTATTTGAGATAACAGAGCTATTATATGAAAAGCTATCTCAAACCGATACCTATAGTCTTAAGGAATTCTGCCGCCGCAATCAAAGACAATTTGTCAGAGAGCACAGGAGAATGATAAGCTACTGGAATGAATACTACCGTGAATTCAACTTTTATGACTATGACGGAAGAAAGCTATTTCACGAATGTTTAGGATATTCTGCGTCACTAGAAACATAAGCATAATAAACTCAAATCATCCCCGGAGTTTTCCGGGGATGATTTGAGTTTTCCGGGGATGATTTTTAAAAAACTAAGTTTACTCCGCAAGCGCTTTTTCAACGACGGCGCGTATTTTTTCCGCCTGCTCGGCGCAGTTATTGATGTTCAGCTCGTTCTCACGGCGGGTGACGAATTTATAAGTCTCGTCGCTGCTGTACCGCGCCATATCGACAATATACAGTCTTGCACAGCGCACAGCGGCGAGGGCAAGCTCCGCGGCTTCGCCGACGTAGTGCATCGAATCCTTCGGGCAGATCTCGGCAAGTCTGGCTATAAGCTCCAGCGCCTGACCCATCATGTTGATTATCTCCTGATCGATGCAGACGGCGGGCTGGCGCGCGGCCTCGATCGTTCTCGCGTCGCCCTCCTTGATCGCGCGGCGGAGCGGCCCGCGGGACTTCACGTCCTCGTCGATGAGGTGCACCATGTAGCCGCGCAGAGTCTCGATGTTGCGCGCGATATACTGCGCCTTTTCGCCGCTCTGGTCGCATGCGGCAGCAGCTCTGGCCGCAAGGGACATCGCGACCGCGGCAGTCATTGCGGCGGCACTCCCCGTCTCAAGGCGACTGTCAGGTGCGGCGAGAGCCTTTGTGAACTCCTCCGCGTTCTTTTCCCTGAATATCTCGATGATCAATTTGTCTGCCATGGTACGCCTCCTTATTCACGGTTAAATTCTCTGAGGGACAGCCCCTCGTTTTTCTGCAAAGCCCAGTTGATGCACCATTCGGATGTGAACAGCAGGAGGTTGTTGCCCTTGAAGTCCTGCACCCACTTGGTATCGCTCGTGAGGTTGAGCGCGTGAACGTCGATATTCTCGTTGTCGATCCAGCGGACATGCTCAAACGGCATGTTGCGGCGGCGGATATCAACGCCGTATTCGCTCTTGAGGCGGTATTCCAGCACCTCAAACTGAAGCACGCCGACGACGCCGACAATGACCTCCTCGACGCCGGTATACGGCTCGTGGAAAATCTGTATCGCGCCCTCCTGCGCTATCTGCATGATGCCCTTCTCGAACTGCTTGCGCTTCATCGTATCGACGCGCTCCACAGCCGCGAAATGCTCCGGCGCGAAGGTTGGAATGCCCTCGAAGCAGGCGTTCATCCCTTTCTCGCATATCGTGTCGCCTATCGAGAAGATGCCTGGGTCGAATACGCCGATGATGTCTCCGGCGTAAGCCTCGTCGATTATGGCGCGGTCAGACGCCATGAGCTGCTGCGGCTGGGCAAGGCGGAGCGCCTTGGCGCCCTGAACGTGATAATATTCCTTCTCGCGCTCAAACTTGCCGGAACAGATGCGCATGAACGCGATACGGTCGCGGTGCGCCTTGTTCATATTGGCCTGTATCTTGAAAACAAAGGCCGAGAAGCGCGGGTCGAACGGGTCGATTATATCGTCGTTCGAGATGCGCGGCAGAGGCGGCATGGTCAGCTTCAGAAACTGCTCAAGGAAGGGTTCAACGCCGAAGTTATTGAGCGCCGAGCCGAAGAACACCGGACTGAGTCGGCCGCTTCTGACCTTTTCGATGTCAAAGTCATAGCCCGCGCCGTCAAGCAGCTCGATATCGTCGGCAAGCGTTTTGCGCAGACGCTCGCCTATCAGCTCGTCCAGCTTCTCGGTCTCGTCCAGTTTGCACTCGATAGCGCTGATGCGGCTCTGCCCGCGGTGGAATTCGCTGAACGCGAGTATTTCCTGCTTCTCGCGGTCATACACGCCCTTGAACTCCTGCCCGCAGCCGATGGGCCAGTTCATCGGATAAGTCCCGATGCCGAACTCGTTCTCCAACTCCTCCATGAGGTCGTACGGACTGCGCGCCTCGCGGTCGAGCTTGTTGATAAAGGTGAATATGGGGATGTGCCGCATGGCGCATATCTTGAAGAGCTTGCGGGTCTGCGGCTCGATGCCCTTTGCGGCGTCGATGACCATGACGGCGGAGTCCGCCGCCATAAGCGTCCGATACGTGTCCTCGGAGAAGTCCTGGTGGCCGGGGGTGTCGAGGATGTTGATACAGAAGCCCTCGTACTCAAACTGCATAACGGACGAGGTTATTGATATTCCGCGCTGCTTCTCAAGCTCCATCCAGTCGGACACCGCGTGACGCGCCGTGGCCTTGCCCTTGACGGAGCCTGCGGTCTGTATCGCTCCGCCGTAAAGCAGGAGCTTTTCTGTAAGTGTGGTTTTACCGGCGTCGGGGTGCGAGATTATTGCAAAGGTTCTCCGGCGGCCGATCTCGGTTTTCATATCTGGCATAATTATCTCCAACAAAACGATCTAACGAATAATTATTTTAGCATATGTTTCCCGCAAAAGCAAAGATTTTATTACTGTTTCAAAGCATCACAGATAATTTTTATATTCTCGTCCGAATATTCTATCTCCTCGGAGTACATGCGCAGGTTTTCCGCGTGCTGCTCCGGCGGCGACACGAAGTCGAGCGCGGCCACGATGGCTGTACTGAGCACGGCAAAGCGCAGAGTCTCCGGCGATTCAAAATGCCGGTATACAAAGTACGATGCCAGGCGCTCATACCGCGGCAGGTTCGGCACGGTAAAGGTGTATATGCTGCGCAGAGAATCCAATTCCGCGCCCCACGACTTGTTCATCCGCTCAAGCCCGGAGTAAAACTCTTCCCAGCGGCGCATATCGAGCGGCGGCATCTCCGCGCCGCACAATGCGCAGGCCGCGGCCATGCGCTGGTGCAGCGGGTGCGCCCTATCGGCAAGCGTATGGAGGATTTTTCCGCGCAGAAGGTAGATTTCGTTCTCCTCTGCGCTGTCCTCGTCCGGTTCTCCGTCGTCCTCGGCAATGAAGCCAATTGGTGCGTCGCTTGAATACAAAAGCCGCACGACCTCCTCACAGCAGAGGCCAAGGCCGGATTCCTCGCGCCCGCCCGTGAAATTATAAAAACGCGGGTGCTCGGCGCAGATATCGCACAGCGCGTCCTCGCCGAGCGTGAGTATCAGCCGACAGAGACCGTCCCCGCACAGGAACGGACAGCGGCCGTCCTCCGTCATAACAAAATGCGGCTCCGGCTCCGCAGAGATATGCGCGCGCAGCTCGCCGCCTATCGCGCCTGACAGCTCCGCATAATAATCCGCGGTGTCCTCGTCGATATCTATCTCCCAGCCAGCGCAGCAGCTGTGACGGCAGGCAGAGGCAATGCAGCGGAAGTCATCGTAAAAATCTGGTTTTATATATATCATAGTATTATCAAAATATATCCCTGCCATGGGCAGGGATATATTATTCGGCCTCGCGGCTTTTAATGTTTCTTATGGTTATATTAAACACCGCGCCGCAGTAGATCATCAGGCAGCAGGTGTAAAGCCAGAACATCAGCAAAATAACGGACGCAAGCGAGCCGTACACAAGCGGATACTTGGCCGACGCGCTTATAAAAATTGAGAACACGACGCAGACCACGACCGAGGCGACCGTCGAGAGTATCGCGCCGCCGAAGGTGTGATAATTATCGCTGCTCCGCTTCGAAATCTCGTACACGCCCCAGATTATCACAAAAAATATCCCGAACAGGACGATAAATCTCAGCCAGTTCCATGAGTTGCTGATATCTATAAACGGCAGCAGCTCGTTAATTTTATCAATGACGGTGTGTCCCGTGAGCATGACGAGCACCGCGAAGTACAGCGCCGCGAGGAACAGCAGCGAGAAAACGATGCTGAACAGGAAGCCGAACAGCCCCTGAAAGCGCTGACCTCCCTGCATGTCCCCTATCGTGGCCTGAAGGCTGCGGCACGCGGCCGAGGCCGACGTGATCAGAACGGTAAGCCCCGCGACCATCATGGCGTTGCTGTTATTTGAGGCGACGTACAGGAGAAAATCCCTGATCGATCTCGCCGTCTCTGTGGCCATGAACTTCTCCGCGAAGCTGAGAACCGTCATCGCCTTACTGTAGCTGTTGCCCAGCATGGTGTACAGGCAGATTATCAGCGGGAATATTGTCATGGTCAGATAGTAAGACAGTGCGGCTGACGACCTTGTTATGTGTTTGCCCGTATACAGGCGGGCAAATTCTTTTACAAAGCTGATGGATTTGTTGACCATTAAAATCTCTCCGGTAAAAAGCTCCTCCGTCCGTTGGGATGGAGGAGTTTTAATTCAGCCGCCGGTCAGCCCATGCGGTCACAAGTCATAAGACCTGTTTATTTAGAGTTGAAGAGCTTGAAAATGCTGTCGAACGGATCCTCGGCTGCGGGAGCTTCCTGCTCTGCGGGAGCGGCCGGAGCAGCGGCTGCCGCCGCTTTCTCGGATGCGCCGGTGAAGAGACCCTGCTTCTCACGCACTGGAGCCGGACGAACCGGAGCCGCGGCTGCAGCTGCGCTCGCGTTGGAGGTGCTGCCCATGTTCTGCTCGAAGCCGGTAGCGATAACGGTGACGCGGATCTCGTCCTGCATGGAAGAATCGAAGGTCGCGCCGAAGATGATGTTTGCGTCGGGGTGAGCCTTCTCCTGAACGAGGTTCGCGGCGGCCTCGACATCCTCCAGCCCCATATCCTCAGAGCCGGTGATGTTTATCAGCACGCCGTGAGCGCCATCGATGGAGGTCTCCATCAGCGGACTCTGAACCGCCATCAAAGCTGCGGCCTCAGCTTTGCCCTTACCTGCTGCGTGGCCAACGCCCATGTGAGCGAAGCCTGCGCCCTTCATGATGCAGGTGACGTCAGCGAAGTCGAGGTTGATGAAGCCGGTGTTCTTGATAAGGTCGGAAATGCTGGTGACGGCCTGACGCAGAACGTCGTCCGCTATCTCAAACGCGTTTGCGAGAGTTATCTTCTGATCGGTCGCGTATTTCAGGCGGTCGTTCGGGATGATAAGCAGAGAATCGACCTTGCCGAGCAGCTCCTTGATACCGGAGTTTGCCTGGTCCATACGGCGCTTGCCCTCGAACTTGAACGGCGTAGTGACAACGCCGACGGTAAGTATGCCGGCCTCGCGCGCGATATCCGCGACAACGGGAGCCGCACCGGTGCCGGTGCCGCCGCCCATACCGGCGGTGATGAACAGCATGTCCGCATTTTCAACGGCCTTTGCTATGTTGTTCTTGCTCTCCTCGGCGGAATTCTTGCCGATCTGAGGGTCGGATCCCGCGCCCTGACCATGGGTCATCTTCTCGCCTATCTGGAGCTTCTGATCCGCGTTGGAAACGGCCAGCGCCTGCTTGTCCGTATTGACGGCAATAAACTCGACACCCTGTGTGCCGGTCTTTACCATTCTATTTACGACGTTGTTGCCGGCACCGCCGACACCAACTACCTTAATTGTAACAACATTTTCCGGACCCGTTTCGGCCTTGAAATCCATAGCTCTTGCCTCCCTGTATTGTTTACATCACTTTCTGTGAAATATATCTAAGCTTGGTAGTGTTTATAATATTACATTTTCCCCGCGCGGTCAATATCTTTTTTTATTTTTTTGTAAGCGTTTTGTAAATTACGCAGCATCAGTTGGGGCTGAAATGCGCGGTGGACGTATCCGACAGGTTTATGATGCCCACATCGCCCGCTTTTAGCTTTTCCATCACGGAGACAAACATTCCAAATTTATACTCGACCTCGCTGTACGAGCCGAGGATCACCGTGTATTTCCGCCCGTACGAGAACTTGACGGCGTCAGGATCGGAGAAGTCGATGCGCGTGACGTTGGACGCCAAACCGCGCTCCTGAAGCTGATACAGTATCTCCGCGAGATACTCGACCGACGCGACGCTTCCGTCTCCGGTCGTGAGCTGTTCGCCGATGAGCAGCGTGCCGGGGTCGAAGCCGACTATCGGGATGAGCTGATCCTGCTCACCGTCGGCCGCCTTGCCGAGCACCTTGCAGTTATGGTCGAGCGTCCAGTCCTCGTCACCGACGACGAGGTAGGCCATAGCCTTGCTCTCCGTCACGGTAATGGTTATCCTGTCGGGGAGGCTTCGCGTGATGGAAACCTCCTCAATGTACGGCAATTTTGCGAGCGCACGGCTGACAGCGGCGATACGGTCGTAGAAAAACAGGTTATCGCCGTCCTCTATGTCTATGGCCTTTATTATCTCTTCATCGGTGTAATGCTCGTTGCCCTCCACACGTATATCGTGCACGCGGAAAAGGACGCTCATCACAAATATTGCCGCTATGACGACAAGGACGAAGCCGATCAGCGCATTGACGCTGGTGTGCTTCCGCGGGGCGTTATGCTCGCCGTGCTTGCTCTCCGGCGGCTGCTGTGAGTGTAGGCTGTGTGCCATTTATCATTTTCCTTTCGGGATATGTATTAATATTCAAGATTCACATCCGCACCAAGCGAGCGGAGCTTGCGGTCAAACCGCTCGTACCCGCGGGTGACGTGCCCGTCGTCACGCACGACGGTCTCCCCTTCCGCGCAAAGTCCGGCAATTATCATTGCCGCGCCGCCGCGCAGGTCGGTCGCGTTGAGCATCGTGCCGCGCAGGCGGTCAACTCCCCATATCTCCGCCCTGCGGCCAGATACGGTGATATCCGCGCCGAGACGGCGCAGCTCCGCCGCCTGGCGGAAGCGGTTTTCAAATATGTTCTCGGTTATAAGCGTTCTTCCCTCGGCCTTCAGCAGCGCCGCCATGAGCACCGGCTGCGCGTCGGTCGGGAAGCCGGGGTACGGCGCAGTCGATATCTCCTCGACGGCCTTCAGCCGCCCGTCGGATATGAGCCTGACGGAACGTTTATTTGATATTATATCACATCCTGATTGATTTAGGAAGTAGAGAACCGTAGAAAAATGCGCGGGATCCACGCCGCGAAGCTCAACATCGCCCCCGCAGGCGGCCGCTGCGCAGGCAAGAGTCGAGGCGACGATCCTGTCGGGCATTATTCTGAAGCAGACCTGCGTCTCCGGCTCCATGCCTCTGATGTATATATCCCCCGTGCCAGCGCCGCTTATGTCGGCTCCAAGAAGGTTCAGATACTCCTGGAGCGCGATTATCTCCGGTTCACGCGCAGCACCGTGGATAACGGTCTCGCCCTTCGCCGCACACGCGGCAAGCACCGTATTCTCCGTCGCGCCGACGCTCGGAAACGGCAGCACGATCTCCGCGCCGCGAAGCTCCGCCGCGTGACAGTATATCTCACGCCCGTTCTCCTCAATCTCTGCGCCGAGGCTGCGCAGCGCCGCGAGGTGCAGGTCTATCGGCCTTTTTCCCAGCTGGCATCCGCCGGGGAGCGACAGTCTCGCCTCGCCGCAGCGGGCGAGCAGCGCGCCCATGAAGATGACCGACGAGCGCATCTCCTCCATCAGGTCATGCGGTATCGCACAATACGAAAGCTGCGTGGAATCTATGTACACGTCGCCGCCGCGCTGTTCGGCGGTGCATCCGAGGTGCCGCACTATGCGCAGCGCTGCGTCAACATCCCGAAGCTGCGGCACATTCAGCAGCTCCGATCCCGCCGGCACTACGAGCGAGGCGGCAATTATCGGTAAGGTCGCATTCTTGGAGCCCTGGACAAAGCAGGCTCCGTCGAGCCTGCGGCCGCCCTTTATTCGCCATATATCCAAAATAAAACACCCCCGCGCATGATTTATGCCATACTATGCCGCGGGGGCTTATTATGTGTTTTTTCTCAGTTCTTTTCGTGTACGATGTCAAGAATTATGCCGCAGATCCGGTCAGTCGCGTCAGTGACCGCGAGGGAGGCCATGGCCTTCGACATCTCGTCGAGCTTTGCCTCGTCGTGCAGCAACTCACGCACGCAGGCAAGCAGCGTCTCCGGCTCGAACTCATTTTCGAGGAACACCTTCGCGCCGCCAGCGCGTTCAAGCACACGCGCGTTTTTCTCCTGATGATTATTCGTGACGTTCGGCGACGGGACAAGGATAACGGGCTTGCCCATATACGTCAGTTCCGACAGCGTCGATGCGCCGGCGCGGCACATGATGAGGTCGGCCGCCGCCATCACGCGCGGCATGTCGAATATGTATTCCCGTATATCGACGCCGTAGGACGCGTAGTCCGGCGCAGTCTCGCTGAGCTTCTCCATGAAGCCCTTATAGTACATACTGCCGACGGAGTGGATGAGGCGGAACTCGTCAAGTCCGCGCAGCATCGGGATGATCTCGGCCATGGTGTCGTTCATATGCCCCGCGCCGAGAGAGCCCCAGACCGAAACGACCAGCGGCTTGTCTGCCGGGAGACCCAGCTCCTTTTTCGCCGAGTCCTTCGTGTAGCACGCGAACGCGCCGCGAACAGGCGTACCGGTGACGACTACGCGCTCCTGCTGCTTATAATACTTTTTGCTGTCCTCAAGGCCAAGCATTATCCTGTCCACATGCCCCGCGAGCTGCTTTGTCGTGAGGCCGGGGACGGCATTGCTCTCATGCACAGCGGTCGGAATATGCAGCTCGGACGCCGCCATGAGCACAGGGTAGCAGACATAGCCGCCAGTGCCGATAACGGCGTCGGGCTTGAAATCGCGGATTATCTTCTTCGCCTCATGCGTGGAAACTGCGACGTTTTTCAGCGTCTCAAGATTGTGCACCATCGCGCTGAGACTGTGCCCGCGGCTTATGTTGGTTATCTTCAGGGGCTTTATCTCATAGCCCTCGCGCGGCACGAGCTCCATTTCCATCTTGCCTTCGGCGCCGATGAACAGCACCTCGCAGTCCGGCATCAGCTCGCGCAGCCGGCCGGCTATCGCCAGCGCCGGATTTATATGACCGGCAGTGCCGCCGCAGGTGAATATAAACTTCATATAAACACGTCCCTTCGGATTTTATCTGGATTTTATCTTTTTATTTTTCTATGACATCCCGCGATGCGCTCAGAATGATCCCCATTTCGCCGAGCTGGATGAGCAGCGCCGTGCCGCCGTAGCTGAAAAACGGAAGCGAAATGCCAGTGCACGGCACAAGATTCGTGACGACAGCGACGTTCAGGAACACCTGTATCGCCAGCAGCGTTGTGATGCCGGCAACGACCAGAAAGCTGAATCTGTCCCGACAGTGCAGCGCGATCCAATAGCCGCGCAGGATGAGCAGCGCGAACAGCAGAAGTATCAGCGCCGCGCCGATGAAGCCCAGCTCTTCGCAGACGACGGAGAAGATGAAGTCGTTATGCTCCTCCGGCAGGTAGAGATACTTCTGCCTGCTCATGCCGAGACCAAGGCCGCTGAGACCGCCTGAGCCGATTGTATAGAGCGACTGCACGATCTGATACCCCTCGTCGGACGAGCTTGAAAATGGGTCACGCCATGTGTTGATGCGGCCGGATGCATACGGAAACAGCATAAGCAGAACGCCGATCCCGACCGCCGCCGCGCTGCCCGCGCCGATAAACCAGCCGAGCCTTACCCCGCCGAGGAACATCATCACGCCGCCTACGGCGATGATTATTATCGACGCGGAGAAATGCGGCTCAAGCACCAGCAGCCCCACGATAAGCCCCAATATCGCCGCGAACGGCAGGATGCCGTATTTAAACGTGCTCATCCTGCCGCGCATGCGACATATGAGCGAGGAAAAGCAGAGTATCACGCCGAGCTTCGCAAGCTCCGACGGCTGAAGCGTGAGACCGCCAACGCCGAGCCAGCGCCGCGAGCCGTTGGCTTTCACACCGATGACCGGCACAAGCATAAGCAGCACAACGGTCAACGCCATAAAATGCCACGCATAGCGGCGGTAAAACCCCATCGGGAATTTTGACGCCGCTATCATCGCCGCAGTGCCCAGCACTGCGAACAACAGCTGGCGGACAAAATAATAGGCCGCGTTGCCGCCCGTTATATTGCCCGGATCGTAATAGGCGCGGGCAAAGCTTGAGGACAGCACCATAACAACGCCGGACGCGAGCAGCAGCAGAACAAGAACGAAAAATGTGCTGTCAATGCTTCCGCGCTTCTTTGCGTCGTAATTAGTCGAAAAGCCGGTGAGGCGGGCACTGTCATAGCGCATTTTCCCACCTCCCCGACTTTTTTATCAAGCATTACAGGGCGTAACGCTGGAACACCCCAATAAATGATATGACAGCAAAGGTCAGAGATATGCTTGTAAACAGCAAAAATAATTCTTTCTCGCTCCACTTTTTGCCCGTCCATCCGCCCATCTCAAGATGATGGTGGAAAGGCGCCATCTTGAATATGCGCTTGCCGTGGCTGAGCTTGAAGTAGCCGACCTGAATTATGTCGGACAGAGTCTCGATGATATACATGATGCCGAGAGTGATGAGTATCAGCGGCATATCGTACGCGAAGGCCATGGCGGCAATGGCTCCGCCGAGGAACAGGGAGCCGGTGTCGCCCATAAACACCTTTGCGGGGTTGAAATTATACATAAGGAAGCCGACGAGGCCGCCCGCGAGACCGGATGCGAATATGCCGAGTTCAAGGAACTCCTCGCCCCACGCAACGGTAACGCATACAAAGAACAGGCACACGGGAACGGAGGTGCCGCTGGCAAGGCCGTCCACGCCGTCGGTTATATTCACGGCGTTGACCGTTCCGACGATTATAAATGCCGCGAACACGAAATACAGCCACTCCGGCATGGGAACAGTTTTATTGAAGAACGGGATATAGAGGTTCGGTCGCGTGTAGCCGATGCGGCGCATCAGCAGCACGAAAACCAGTGCTGCCGCGAGCTGGAGCAGGAACTTTTTGCTTGCGGTCAGGCCGAGGTTCTGCTTCTTCTTGAGCTTTTCCCAGTCGTCCAGAAAGCCGATCGCGCCGAACACTAGAGCGAACAGCAGCACAAAGATATGCACCCAGTTCCCCTTCACAAGCGAGGGGAGGCCAATGGTCAGGCACACAAATGTCACCGCGAGGATGAATATGACGCCGCCCATGGTGGGGGTGCCGGTCTTTGCCATGTGCCAGGTGGGGCCGTTCTCTTTGATCTCCTGTCCGGCCTTCTGCTTGCGCAGCCACGGTATATAGAACTTCCCGAACGCGGTCGCGAATAAAAAGGCCAGTATGAATGCGCTTATCAGCTTTATCGTCATCGTATTTTCCTCTTCCCGTGTTGACTTTATCCCGCAGAGCGCGGCAGATCATTTCTTCAAACAATCGGCTACTATCTCGCGCTCATCCATATGATGCTTTTCGTGGCCGACGACCTGATAGTCCTCGTGCCCCTTACCGGCAAGCAATAATACATCACCTGGCGCCGCATTGTCAATAGCCCAGGCTATCGCCTCGCGCCGGTCGCAGATCACTTTCGTTGGCGTGCGCTTATCCTTCATGCCTGCGACTATCTCGCGGATTATCTCATCCGGATCTTCCGTGCGCGGATTGTCACTCGTCACAACAACAAGGTCGGCGTTATCCGCCGCGATGCGCCCCATTATCGGGCGCTTCAGCTTATCCCTGTCGCCGCCGCAGCCGAACAGCGCGATAAGGCGGCCGCGCGTTACAGGCTTGAGCGTTTTCAGGACTTTTTCAAGCGCGTCGGGCTTGTGCGAATAGTCTATGACCACCGAGAAATCGCGCCCCGTCGGGACGATCTCGAGCCGCCCCTTGACGCCCTTTGCGCTGGACATCGCGTCAGAGCAATCGGCAAGGCTGAGGCCGAGCGCAAGGCCGACGGACATGGTGCCGAGCGCGTTATAGACGGAGAACATGCCGGGAATGCCGAGCTTCGTCATGCTTATCTCGTCGCCGCTGACCGAGGCGAAACGTACACCGTCGGCGGTGAGGCGGATGTCCTTTGCGACGAGGTCGGCTTCGTTCTTCTCAGTCGAAAATGTCATCGTGCGGCAGGATGCGCCGTCGCGCATGAAGTCCGCCCATGCGTCGTCAAGATTGAAGCAGCCGAGGGAGCACATACTGAACAGCTTTCTTTTCGCTGCGGCGTACTCCTCCATCGTCCCGTGGAAATCGAGATGATCCTGCGAGAGATTTGTATAGAGTGCAACGTCAAAATGTATTCCAGCCACGCGCTCAAGCGTCAGCGAGTGGGAGGACACCTCCATCACGACATGCGTGCAGCCCGAATCCGCCATATGGCGGAAGAGCTTGTGCAGCTCGTAGCTCTCCGGCGTCGTGTGCTCGGTGTGCAGAAACTCGTCGCCTATCATGTTCCCGTTCGTGCCGATAAGGCCGACCTTCGCGTCAAGTTTGCTCTCGAGCATGTGCTTTATCAGGTAGCTCGAGCTGGTCTTTCCGCTGGTTCCGGTGATGCCGATCATCGTCATCTCCGAGGCGGGATCGCCGAAGAAGTCGCGGCTGACTATCGCAAGACCATAGCGCGAATCGGATACCAGGACATGGGGTATATCGCAGGATGGCTTCTCCTCGCAGAGTATCACCGCCGCGCCGTTTTCAACGGCCTTCGGGATGAATTTGTGCCCGTCGGCCTCAAAGCCGCGTATTGCGACGAACATATCCCCTTTTTCCGTCTTGCGCGAATCATAGCTCACGCCGCTTATCTCAAGCTCGGCGTCGGCGTTCATTTCTATTATGCTCAGGTTCTTTATCAGCTCACGAAGTTTCATATTTTTCTCCTTTAATATCTGCCCAGCAGCGAGGAGTCCCCGCTCACGAGCGTGACCTCCACGACGGTGCCGTGCTCTACCTTGCGCCCCGGGAGGATGTTCTGCGCGTTGACCTTCTGTCCCGCGGCGTCGGTCACCAGACTGTCCGTCCGAATATATATGCCATAATATGACAGCGTGTCTCTCGCCTCTTCATAGCTCATGCCGCCGAGGTCAGGCATTGTCTCCAGATCAGCGGACGGCTCGCGGTCAAAGTACACGATGATCTCGCTTCCCGCCGCTATGCTGCATCCGGCTTCGGGAAGCTGCGCGGTGACGGTCTCGCCCTCGCCGATGCTGCGGTATCTGAGCCCAGCGTTCTGAAGCTCCGCGGTCAGCTCCGCCTTGCTCAGGCCCACAAGCTGCGGTGCCGCAACGTCCATCTTGGCGCGCTCTTCCTCGCTGTACTGCGCTTCAACTCCGATATACGGCAGTATATCCGCCATCATGTTTCCGACGACGGGCGCAGCCATCTGGCCGCCGCTTATGTATATGCCGGATTTATTCGACGGCGTATCAAGAAAGACAAGCACCGCGATCTGCGGATCCTCCGCCGGTGCAAAACCGATGAAGGACACGATGTATTCCTTCTCGCCGGTCTGTGCCTCAAGGCTGACCTTCTCCGAGGTTCCGGTCTTGCCGCCAATGCGATAACCCGGAACGGCGGCATTGCGCCCCGTACCGTCCTTATCGTCCCCGACGACACGCTCGAGTATCGACCTGACCTTCGCGCTCGTCTCTTCGCTGATGACCTGGCGCACAAGCGTCGGTTCGCGCTCATAGGCAAGCGATCCGTCGGAATTGAGCATCCGGCGCACGACGTAGGGCTTCATCAGCCTTCCGCCGTTCACGCAGGCGCTGACGGCTGTTATGAGCTGGAGCGGCGTTATCGTAAAAGTCTGCCCGAATGACGCCGCCGCAAGCTGCGACAAATTTTTCGGCGAGCAGAAGGTATTCTGGCTCCACCAGATACTGCCGCTCTCCCCTGCAAGATCGATGCCGGTTTTCGCGGTGAGGTTCGCGTCCGGATCAGAACTGAGGTTCAGGAAGCCAAAGCCCTCGCAGTATTTGTAAAAGGTCTCCGCGCCCACGCGCTGCCCGATGTTCACAAAGGCCACGTTGCAGGAATGCTGCACCGCCTGCGTGAGCGTCTGGGAGCCGTGCCCCCCGCTCTTCCAGCAGCGTATAGGCGAGGTGCGGCCTATTACGCTGACGTTGCCGCCGCAGAAGAAGCTGTCGCTTTCCGACACGCTTCCCTCTTCAAGCGCCATCGAGAGCGTGATTATCTTGAAAGTCGACCCCGGCTCGTAGGTGTCCGAGAGTGCCTTATTGCGCCACTGCCTTGCCTGCGCCGCAGCAAGAAGCTCCTGCGCCTCCTCAGGGGTGGCAGCCGCATCGACCATAGCCTGAGCTTCATCGCTCACGGCCAGGAAGTTATTCAGATCATAGCCATCTATGGAGGCCATGGCGAGTATCGCGCCGGTATTCACATCCATTGCGATCGCTCCGGCTCCGTTCTGGATATCGTAATCCTCAACGGCCTGCTTGAGATGCTTCTCTATATAATACTGGATGGTAGAGTCTATCGTCGTGACGACGTCATATCCGTTCTCGCCCGCACAGAACTCCTCGAACTGGCCGAACAGCAACTCCGTGCCGTAGGCGTTTGTCGTCCGTACTGTCCGACCGGCCATACCGGCGAGCGCCGATTCGTACTGCGCCTCTATGCCCTCCAAGCCGTTGTTATCCGTACCGACGAAGCCGATAAGGTGACATGCAAGGGAGGAATTCGGATAGTAGCGCTTTGTGTCGGTCTCCAGCCGGACACCGCGAAGATTGTTTTCGGATTTGAACTCGCGTATCTTCTCCGCGTCCTCCGCCTCGACCTTGCGCTTGACCGTCACATACCATGAGCCGGTCTGCCCGGTCTTTTCGTACACGTCATTATAATCCAGACCGAGTATATCTGCAAGCCCCGACGCGATAAGCGCCCTGTCCTCGCCGTACATCTCGATCTCCGCGGGGCTGACATACACGTTATCCACCGTCGCGCTGACGGCAAGGATGTTCATGTTCGTGTCGTAAATCTTCCCGCGCGCCGCCGCGGTCGGTGCTTCGCGCAGCTGCTGGCTTATGGCGAGTTTTTCGTAATATTCATGGTCTGCTATCTGCAGCTTATACAGCCGCCCAAGGAGTATCAAAAATGCGGCGATGCCGCACACTGCCATCAAAAACAGCGTGCGGCGGAGCATCTGCCGGTTAGGGCCGGTTTTCACGGAAGTTTTAGCGTTATTCTCAGGCATGGTATTCTCCTGCTGATAAGATATATAAATATATTCAGCAGCTTATCCAAATACCACTCGCGGCTCAGTCCGTAGCTTCCGGCGTCTCCAGATATACTATCTGTCCCGGAGCGCATCTCTGCATCCCAAGCACCTCAGTCGCGTATTGCTCTATCTCGTCGAGTCCCATACCGCTCTCATACTGAGCAAGCAGGACGTCGTTTTCAACCGATAATTCTTTTATCGCCTTTTCGGTCTTTGCGGCTCTGTCGTTCATCGCCGCGAGCTTCACCGTGTTCAGCATTGTGAACACCAGCAGAACGCACGAAAACAGCACAATTATCGCGCGGAACAGGGTCAGACTCAGCCTTTTCTCCATCAATCAAACCCTCTCTGCGACGCGGAGCTTCGCGCTGCGCGAGCGAGGATTTGTCTTTATCTCTTCCTCAGACGGAAGTATCGGCTTTCTTTTTACGCTTTTCAATGTCTGCACGAAGCCGCAGGTGCATACCGGCGCTTCGCGCGGGCAGGTGCAGCCGTTTTCGCGCGCGGCTATCGCGGTTTTCACGATTCTGTCCTCCAGCGAATGGAAGCTAATGACGCACAGCCTGCCGCCGACACGCAGCTTGTCTGGCGCGGTCTCCATCATAGTCGATATCGCGCCCAGCTCATCATTGACGGCGATGCGTATCGCCTGAAACGTTCTCTTCGCGGGGTGCTGCTTTTCGCGCAGTGCCGCCGCGGGCATGGCGCTTTTGATGATATCGACCAGCTCCAGCGTGGATTCTATCGGCTTCGTCGCCCTCGTCGCGAGTATGGCGTTCGTGATGCGGCGGGCGTACCGCTCTTCGCCGTAATCCCAGAGTATGCGGTTCAGCATGTCCTCCGTCCACGTGTTGACAACATCGTACGCGCTGAGGCTGTCTTCGGAATCCATGCGCATATCCAGCGGCGCATCGTGCATATAAGAAAAGCCCCGCCAAGTTTCATCAAGCTGTGGAGATGAAACACCGAGGTCAAAAAGCATACCGTCAACTTCGGGAATATTCAGGGAATCGAGTATCTGCGCGGCGTCGCAGAAATTGCCGTGCACAAGCGTTATCTTATCCGCAAATGGGGCAAGGCGCTTGCCGGCGCGCTCTATCGCCGTCTCGTCGCGGTCAATGCAGATGAGTCTGCCCGTCGTAAGGCGGGACGCTATCTGATAGGAATGGCCGCCCATGCCGAGAGTTCCGTCGAGGTATATTCCGGACGGTTTTATATTCAGATTTTCAATACATTCGTTCAGGAGCACTGAAACGTGCTTCGCTTCGTCCATCAGAATTCAAGCTCCTCCATAACCGCCGCAATGTTCTCCGGCGTAGTCTCCGCGGAATACACAGCCGCCCAGTTCTCGCTGTCCCACAGCTCCGCGTGGTTATTGCAGCCCACGACGGTGACGTTCTTCACAAGCCCTGCGTAATCGCGCAGATTCTGCGGGATGAGTGCGCGCCCCTGACTGTCCAGCTCGCAGCGCGCGGCGTACGCGAAAAGCGGGCGCATCTTCCTCTGCTTGACGTACGGCATGGCGTTGACCTTATCGGAAAACACCTGCCAGTTCTCAGCGCTGTACACGCTGAGGCAGCGATCCATGGAAAGAGTGACGAAAAAGACCTCGCCCAGCTCGTCCCTGAGCTTTGCGGGGATAAAGAGACGCCCCTTGTTGTCAAGAGAATGCTGATATTCGCCCGTCATGGAACGTCGCCCCTTTCCGTGGGGCATTGCCCCATTTCTCACCACTTCTAACCACCGATCAACATTATTATAGGGGTATCTCGGCGAAAAATCAAGAGAAAGTTTGTGTATCTTTTTGTCTTTTTTACCATTGTTTTGTAACCATTAATTTTCCATAATTTTGTCTGTCCAGCTGGTATAATATCGCGCGTTCTGCACAAATCGCGTCACTCCCGTGAGAGAATTTGCGCTTTATCGTGCAGCCCGTGAAAACAGAAAAAGCCCTTTGAGAAAAGGGTTTAGCCTTTCTCAAAGGGCAAGTTGATTATTTTACGATACTCTCAATATAATCGTAATCGATCTCTCCTGATACAACAGAATAGAAAAACGGGTCTTTTCTAATTGTATTCTCTGAATTGATAATAAAATTGTTCCAGCCGTCTGCC
>URGI01000030.1 GCA_900547315.1 uncultured Eubacteriales bacterium
TTATAATATAAATAGATTAAAACGAACGGAGGCGCACGAGTGCACAATACTTCCTGCTGATTCATAAGGTGATGAAACAAAGTGACGGGGCATGAAATATGCTGCCCCATCTTTGCCGCGCCTTTTCGCAGGAAAGTGCATCAGCGCATCCGATTTATACCATGGCACCTCCATGCCATGTGAATTTTCGGCTGCGGGTCATTTCCTGCGGCCGAATTTTTATATGTACAGGGAGGGGCATATATGTCGCTTATTGATATAAAGAATCTCAGCTTTGCATACGATGGCAGCGCCGAAAAGGTGTTCGACAACGTGAGCTTTCAGATAGACACCGGCTGGCGGCTCGGCTTCACCGGACGCAACGGCCGCGGCAAGACGACGTTTCTGAAGCTGCTGATGGGTGAGCTTGAGTATACCGGCAGCATTTCCGCAAGCGTCAGCTTTGATTACTTCCCAATCGCGCTGCATGACACGTCGCTCCCCGTGTCGGAAGCACTCGCGGAGGTCGTGGGCGACGGTGAGGAGTGGCGTCTGCGGCGTGAGATGGCAATGCTGGGGCTTGACGAAGCGCTGCTCGACCGACCGTTTGACTCGCTCTCAGGCGGCGAGCGGACGAAGCTCCAGCTTGCGGCGATGTTCACGAACGAGAACGACTTCCTGCTGATCGACGAGCCGACGAACCATCTCGACGAGGCGGGACGCGAGCGCGTCGCGCGGTATCTGCGGCGCAAGCGCGGCTTCATCCTCGTCTCGCACGACCGGGCGTTTCTCGACGGCTGTGTTGACCACATTCTCTCGATAAACCGCGCGGATATAGAAGTGACCCAAGGCGATTTTTCCACGTGGCTTGAAAATAAGGAGCGGCGGGACAGATACGAGCTGGCGGAAAACGACCGGCTCAAGAAGGAGATAGGCCGCCTCGAAGCCGCCGCGCGCGAAAAGGCGCAGTGGGCGGACAGGGCGGAGCGCGCGAAAATCGGCTTCGACCCGACGAAAACCGAGAAGAGCATGGGGCGCAGGGCGTACGAGGGTGCGAAGAGCAAGAAGTCGATGAAGCGCGCCAAGGCGATAGACCGGCGGATCCAGGATAGCATCGAGCAGAAATCGGAGCTGCTGAAAAATCTTGAAACGGCGGACGATCTGAAGCTCAGCCCGCTGCGGCACTATTCGGAGCGACTGCTGGAGCTGCGCGAGCTCGAGATAGATTACGGAGCCGGGGCGATAGCGCAGCCGCTGAGCTTTGAACTGCGGCAGGGGCAGCGCATCGCGCTGCGCGGAGGCAATGGCTGCGGAAAATCTAGCGTTCTGAAGCTCATAAGCGGCGAAAATATCCCCCATACGGGCGAGATCTGGCGCGCGGGAGGGCTGAAAATTTCATACATCCCGCAGGACAGCTCGTTTCTGCGCGGCGATCTGCGCAGCTTTGCCCGCGAGCGGGGCATTGACGAGAGCCGGTTCAAAACCATTCTGCGCAAGCTGGACATGACGCGCGGGCATTTTGACCGCGACATGGCCAGTTTCAGCGCCGGACAGCGGAAAAAGGTGCTCATCGCGGCGAGCCTTTGCGAGCAGGCGCACGTGTATGTCTGGGACGAGCCGCTGAACTATATAGACCTGCTCTCGCGTATGCAGATAGAGGAGCTGCTGCTGAATACGGAGTCCACGATGATATTCGTCGAGCATGACCGCGCCTTCTGCGACCATGTCGCGACTGACAGCATCTATATGTGACCGGACGCGCCTTGCGGCGCACCGTTGCGGTGTGGTATAATGAAAGCAAGGGAATGAAGTTCTCCCGCGGGGCAACCCGAAACCGTTGAAAAACTAATGACTTCTGCCTGTGTAACATGGCAGAAGTCATTTTTTAGAGGTATGAATATGCTTAATTGTCTTGCCGTCGGAGCCGGCGGCTTTGTAGGCGCGGTGCTGCGCTATCTCGTGTCGATGATACCGCTGGATAAAACGGGGGCGTTTCCTGTGAACACCCTGCTGATAAACATCCTCGGCGCGTTCGCTATCGGAGCCATTACGGCGCTTGGCGCGAAGACTGCGGGGCTTGACCCGCGGCTTACGCTGCTGCTCAAAACCGGCATATGCGGCGGCTTTACCACGTTTTCCACCTTCGCCCTTGAAACGGCGGGGCTTATGCAAAGCGGGCGTATCGGCGCCTCGGCGGCGTATATGCTGCTGAGCGTGACGCTGTCCGTCGCCGCGGTGCTTCTGGCCGAAGCGGTAGTGTGATGGGGGAATAGGGGGGACGGCCTGTATCTTTGCGTGGCCAGGTCTTTTGCCTAATGGCAGTAGACCGACTCTGGTGACCCCTCAGTCGGCTGATACCGCAGCAAGACAGTGGCGCGTCAGCGCCGAAAGGGTCGCCGGAGGGGAGACACGAGCAGCGGGTAAAAGACACCGTGCACATCAAATACCATCGTAGGAGACGGCCGCTGTGCCGTCCCGATGTATTCTATTGCCCCTGCTCAGATCTCCTTATACATCGCGGCGGCGTTGGATTTGTTGGCGATCTCGTTGACCTCCGTGACCTCGACCTTGAGGGTGCGCTGGCCGAACGCAATCTCAATGACGTCGCCCACCTTGACCTGATAGCTGGCCTTGACCTGCCGCCCGTTCACGCTCACGCGCTCGCCGTCGCAGGCGTCGTTCGCGACACTGCGGCGCTTTATCAGACGGGAGACCTTTAAATATTTATCCAGTCTCATATTAACTCCTCAGTACCAAAAAGCAGCCGCATTAAAGCAAATGCGGCTGCTTTTTATAATCAAAAATTACTTGGTGACAGCCTCTTTAAGAGCCTTGCCGACCTTGAAGGAAGCAACGCGGGACGCGGGGATCTCGATCTCTTCCTTGGTCTTGGGGTTGCGGCCGATGCGAGCGCCGCGCTCCTTGACTTCGAACGCGCCGAAACCGACGAGCTGGACCTTGTCGCCTGCGGCCAGAGCCTCGGTGATGGTGTCGAATGCGGCGTTGACTGCCTTCTCGCTGTCCTTCTTGGACATGCCGGTCTTTTCTGCAACGGCAGATACGAGTTCAGCTTTATTCATGTGTGTATCCTCCTAAAAATGTGGCTCATGCCATGTTTATGATGAGTCTGCCCGAAAATGCGGCAGAATACTCATTTCTTTATCTTTCTGCCCCGTAAGGCAACAACGCAGATATTACCACAAAACCTGACTATTATCAAGCCCTGTGCGTTGATTTTTAAAGCTTTTTTGCAATTCCGGCGCTCAGCGGATATGCAGCAGTTTTGCTATCTTTTCGCCGCCGGGGATGAGCTTCATATCCTCGCTCGTTACCGCGCGCAGCGCCACGACGGACACGACGTAGATCACCACCGCGACAATGACCGCGAGCAGCATGCTCGCCGCCGTCTGCTTCCAGCCGGAGCCGATAAAGCGGGAGGCAAGACCGTACACCGCCCAGGCGGAAGCGCCCATGGCGAGACTGGATATCAGCGGGCGGGCGAATATCCTGAGCAGGTGCGGCCGCTCGTCGAGCACGGCGCACATGAACACGAAGTTCAGAACCGTCATCGTGATATAGCTCACCAGCGTCCCGATAGGCGCGCCGTAGATATTTATCTGCCGCTGCGCGACGAGGAGCCAGTTGACCAGTATCTTGACAAGGCCGCCCACGATCATCGTTATCATCGTGAACTTCTCCTTGCCGGAGGCCTGAAGAATGGCGTTTTCCATCAGCACCACGCACACGAAGAACGACGCTATGCCCATCACCGCGAGAAGGCCGGGGCCGGCCTCGTTGCTGTTCGGGTAGAGGACGTTCATGATGGGATCGGCCAGCACCGTAAGCCCCACGCCCATCGGCATGCCGATGACGGCGGAGATGCGCATGGAGTCTTCGCCGATCTTGGCGGCGTCCGTATGCGCGCGGCGCGCGATCGCGCCTGAGATCGCCGGAACTATGGCGACGGTGAGCGGAGTGATGAACGCGGCGGGGAGGTTGAAGAGCGTCTGCGCCTTGCCGTACACGCCGTAGAGAACTTTGGCCTCGTAGTAGCTGAAGCCCGCGGCGGACTGGAGACGGTTCATGCACAGCTTGGAGTCGATGCTGTTGAGGATGGCCATGATGCACGCGCCGAAGGCGATGGGGACGCCGATGGACAGGATGTTCTTGATTATCGTGCCCGTGGAATCGACGAGCTCATCGTCGTCCGGAGTGTCGTTCGGATCGTGTATTCCGGCGGAATAGGGCTCGGAGAGCCGGTCGTAGTTGCGGCACTTGTAAAACACCATGTACAGCAGCGACACGACCGAGCCGATGGACACGCCGAGTATCGCGCCTGCCGACGCGGTCGGGCGGCCAAGCCCCTGCTTCATTGCAACCGAGGCGAGGATGAGTCCGGAGATGACCTTGAACAGCACCTCCAGCACCTCGTCTACGGTTGTCGGGATCATGTTGCCGTTGCCCTGACAATAGCCGCGGTAGGCCGAGACGAGGCACACGAGCAGGATCGCCGGAGCCATGGCGCGGATGCCGGGCGCGGCGTCGGGGTTTTCAAGGTAGGTCGCGGCGAGCCAGTCGGGCAGCAGGAACAGTATCAGCGCGAACACAAGGCCGATGACGAAAAACGTCCTGCGCGCAACGCGGAAGGTCTTTCCCTCCTGACGGGCGCGTCCGTTTGCGTCCGCCTCCGCGACAAGGCGCGACAGCGCCACCGGCAGACCGGCGGTCGCCAGCGCGAAAAAGACGTTGTATATATTGTAGGCGCTGAGGAACATGGAATATCCCTCGTCGCCGAGAATATTGCCGAGCGGGATCTTATAGATGAAGCCCAGCAGCTTCATGATGATGACGCCAATAGTGAGGATGGCGGCGCCATGCATATAGTTTTGTCCTTTTACCCTGTCCATTGATTCCCTCCTTGCCGCCACATGCTTACCAATATACGCCTTATGCGGCAAGAAATCAAGGGAACGAGGGAATTTGCGGCTCATCGGGCGAGGATGTGGCGCGCGACGTGCACGCCGCTGGCGGAGGCGTGGGACAGGGAGTGCGTCACGCCGGAGCAGTCGCCGATGACATACAGGCCGTCACTCTTGGTCTGGAGGTTGTTGTCGATCTCGACCTCCATGTTGTAGAACTTGACCTCGACGCCGTAGAGCAGGGTGTCGTCGTTCGCGGTGCCGGGGGCGATCTTGTCGAGCGCGTAGATCATCTCGATGATGCCGTCGAGGATACGCTTGGGCATGACGAGGCTCAGGTCGCCGGGAGTGGCGGCGAGGGTCGGGGTGACGAAGCTCTCGTCGATGCGGCGCTGTGTACTGCGGCGGCCGCGGACGAGATCGCCGAAGCGCTGGACGATGACGCCGCCGCCAAGCATGTTGGACAGGCGCGCGATGCTCTCGCCGTAGCCGTTGGAATCCTTGAACGGCTCGGAAAAATGCTTGCTGACGAGCAGGGCGAAGTTGGTGTTCTCGGTGTGCTTGCTCTTGTCCTCGTAGCTGTGGCCGTTGACGGTGACGATGCCGTTGGTGTTCTCGTTGACGACGACGCCGTGCGGGTTCATGCAGAAGGTGCGGACGAGGTCTTCAAACTTCTCGGTACGGTAGACGATCTTGCTCTCGTACAGCTCGTCGGTCAGGTGGGAGAACACGTCCGCGGGCAGTTCCACGCGCACGCCGATATCGACGCGGTTGGAGTGGGTGGGGATGTCCATGCTCTCGCAGACGGACTCCATCCACTTGCTGCCGCTGCGGCCGACGGAGACGACGCAGTATTTGCAGGTGTAGGCATTCCCTCCGGCCTCGACCTCGTAGCCGTCGCCGGTCTTCTTCACTCCGGTGACGGCGGTGTTGAAGTGGAAATCGACCTTGTCCTTCAGCTCGTCGAAAATGTTGCCGAGGACGACGTAGTTTATGTCGGTGCCGAGATGGCGGACCTGCGCGTCGAGCAGGTGCAGGCCGTTTTCAAGGCAGGTGCGCTTAATCTTGGTGTTGGCGGTGGAGTAGAGCTTGGTGCCCTCGCCGCCGTGGGAGAGGTTTATCTCGTCCACATACTTCATCAGGTCGATGGCTTCCTGCTTGCCGACATACTCGAACAGCGTGCCGCCGAACTGGTTCGTGATGTTGTACTTACCATCGGAGAACGCGCCCGCGCCGCCGAAGCCGCTCATGATCGCGCAGGTGGGACACTTGACGCAGGATTTGACCTTCTTGCCGTCGATAGGGCATCTGCGCTTGTCAAGCGGCTTGCCCAGCTCAAATACGCCGATCTTCAGTGCTCTGTCTGCCTTCGCCAGTTCGTAGGCGGTAAATATTCCTCCGGGGCCTGCGCCCACGATGATAACGTCATAGTCCATGGTGCATCTCTCCAATCAGGCAAAAAAATAGCTGCCGCATATGCTATGCTCCCGAAAACAGGGAATCAACAGCAGTAAAACGGCAGAAAACAAAGATATTGCTATCAATATCCTCACTTAGAGTACCACGGTTCACAGCGGTTTGTCAAGTGAACTATGTGTGAATAATGCTGCACGGGTGAAAAAGCCGCGCGCGGGGCGGAACATTGCAAATATACCGGACGTCTGATAAAATAAAGGCAGAACAAAAACGGAGGAAAGCCCTATGCGAAACCGGACGAAGAAATGCATCGTACTGCTGCTTGCAATTCTGCTGCTCTGCCTATGCGTCTGGCGGCTGACGCCGCGCACGTTCGGGCAAATGACGGGCGCTGACCCGCAGACCATTTCAAGCCTGTCCGGCACCGCAGTGCTCGGCGGGAACCGAGACGGCACACCGTACATGGAAAGCTATACGCTCCCGACTTCGACGGCGGGGGACGAAGCGTTTTGGGATATCCTTTCGCTTCTCTGCCAGAGCGGTTACAGGGAGGATCTCCGCAATCTTTTGCCTTGGGCTGTGGACTCAGCCGGCAGCGGCAGCGCTTATGACGGCAGGAGCGTCACGCTCATCCTCGTCTGGGGCACGTCCGCGGACGAGACGTGCAGCCTTGTCATGACCGGCGGGCAGATCGTTGTCGGCCGACCAAATCACGACGGATTTCTGATATACCATCTGCTTGACACCACGCTTTTGGATCAGCTCACCGAGTATCTGATGACCCACGGCGAAAAGGGATGATAGCCATAGAGGCCGAAGAGAGTGCCCCATTTACAAGCGTCCCCCTGCTATCAGCTTGTGAAAGCAGGGGGACGTTGTTATCATCGGGCGTCATGCTCTTTTTTCAGCCCGTCGAGCAGTTCGTAGGGGACTTCGAGCTTGCCGAGGCCGCGGCCGAGCAGGATGTGTTTCTTGTTCGCGCCGTGAAAATCGCTGCCGCCGGTCTTTATAAGCCCGTACTCGTCCGCGAGCGCGGCGAGATACGCGCACTGCTCCGGCGAGTAGCCCGTATAATAGCACTCCATGCCGCGCAGCCCCTGCGCGATGCAGTACTCGATAAGCTCGCGCAGCCCCGCGTCGTCGCGCTTGTACTGGAACGGATGCGCCAGCACCGGCACCCCGCCCGCCTTGATTATCAGGCCGATGGCGCGCTCGATCGGAAGTATCGTGCGGCCAACGTAATATTTCTGCCCCTTCTCGACGTAACGGTCGAACGCGTCCTGCACGTCCATGGCCAGGCCAAGCTCCACGAGCAGACGCGCAAAATGCGGCCTGCCGATGACCTCGCCGAAGCGCTCTTTCATCGCTTCATAGCTGACAGGAAGCCCGTCGGCGGCCATCAGCTCCGCCATTTTCCGCCCGCGCGTGTCGCGATCCTCAACTATCCAGTCGAGGATATGATGCAGCCCGTCCGACTCCATGTCAATGTAATAGCCCAGCACGTGCACGGCTCCGCCGTACTTCGTGCTTATCTCGATGCCGGGGACTATCTCCACACCAAGCTCCGCACCGCGCTTCGCGGCCTCGGCATAGCCGGACACGGTGTCGTGATCGGTTATCGCAATGGCGGAAAGCCCGGCGTCGCGCGCCAGCTCCACGACCTGAGCGGGCGTGAACGTCCCGTCCGACGCGGTGGTGTGCACATGCAGGTCGATGCGTCTCATTTCCGTATCGCCTCCATGAACGCGTTCGCGGCGGCGTATATATACTCCGGCTGCTCGCCGATGAAGAATTCGCTGTTTTCGTAGAGGATGCGGCCGTTGACCATCGTCAGCCGCACGTTCTCCTTCGAGCCTGCGTACACGATGTTCGACGCGATGTTGTTGAGCGGCTGCATGTTCGGGCGGCGCAGGTTTATGACCACGAGGTCGGCGCGCTTGCCGACGGCAATATCGTCGCAGTCCGGAAGCCCCATTGCGCGCGCACCGCCGACGCAGGCCATTTTCAGCACGTCCTCCGCGCGGCAGGCGGAAGCGTCGTGCTCATAGACCTTCTGCAGCGCCGCGGCGAGGTACATCTCGCGGAACATGTCAAGCGCGTTGTTGCTGGCCGCGCCGTCGGTGCCGATGGCCATATTTATGCCGCGCTCAAGCATTTTCGTGACCGGTGCGATGCCGCTTGCGAGCTTGAGGTTCGAGGCGGGGTTCGTGATCGCCCACAGCCCCTTCTCGGCGAGGAGCTTCAGATCGTCCTCGCTCATCCATGTACAGTGGTAGCCGCCGCCGCCGTAGCGGAACAGCCCCATTTTTTCCAGCAGCATCGGCGGGGTCAGACCGTAGCGCTCGATGCAGCCGTCGACTTCGGCCTTCGTCTCGGCGCAGTGCATGAAGCACGGCTCGCGGTATTTCTCGGCAAGCCCTGCCATGTATTCCATGCGCTCGGGAGAGGTGGTGTACTCCGCGTGGATGCCGAGCCTGTAGGACACCAGTTCGTGCAGGGAGTTGAAGCGCAGGTATTCGCGCTCGATGTTTTCGACGTCGCGGTCAAAGTTGTTCAGGCCGGAGCATATCACCGTGCGGAAGCCGCTGTCGATGTTGGCCTTGGCGTAGGCTTCGTTGTGGACGTACATGTCAAAGCTCGCGGTGATGCCGCTGCTGAGGTATTCCATTATGCCGAGCTGCGTGAAGATGTACACGCTCTCGTCGGTCAGCTTCGCCTCATTTGGCCAGACCTGCTCGCTCAGCCAGCGGTCGAGCGGCATATCGTCGGCGAAGGAGCGCAGGAAGGTCATCGCGGTGTGCGTGTGCGCGTCCTTGAAGCCGGGGATAAGAAGGTCGCCCTTGAGGTCAATCTCGCGCTCAAAGGCGGGCATGTCCTCATTTGCCGCCCCGACATGGGTTATCACGCCGCCGTCCGTCCAGACCTCGGCGTCTGATATCTTCAGCCCACCGGAAAAACTCAGCACGCGGCCATTATAAAATCTTATCATATCTCTGTCTCCGTGTGAGTGTAATCGAGCCGTGCCGTCAGTTCACCCGCGCGCACATCTCGTCGTGCGCGAGAAGCTCAAGCGTATCGTCGAGCGGGGCAAGCTCCGCCTTTCCATAGCGGCGCTCAAGCGCGGTAGCAAGCAACATGTCGCAGAATTCGGGGTTCTTCGGCAGCATGGGGCCGTGGCTGTATGTGCCGAACGCGTTTTTGTAGTGTGCGCCCTCGGTGCCGTCTTCGCCGTTGTTGCCGAAGCCTGCGAGAACCGTGCCCAGCGGCTCCACGCCGCGGCCCAGATGGGTCTTGCCGCTGTGGTTTTCGAAGCCGACGACAACGCTGCCGCCCGCGGCTTCGCCGCATTTGAATTTATAGTTGCCGATCATGCGCGTTTTGCTGCCGACGGTATACAGATCGAGCGCGCCGATAAAGTCGCAGCGCTGGCCGTCATAGGTCTCGTAATAGCTGCCGAGCATCTGGTAGCCGCCGCAGATGGTCAGGAAGGTCACGCCGTCTGCGATGGCGGCTCTTATCTCCTGCGCCTTGCCGCGGTGCAGATCGTCCAGCAGCACCTGCTGCTCGAAGTCCTGCCCGCCGCCGATGAACACGAGGTCGAAGCCCGCGAGGCTCGCCGCCGAGCCGATCGGCAGGCGCGTGACCGCGCAGTCTATCCCGCGGCGCTCAAGGCGGCTTCTTATGCATATGACGTTGCCGCGGTCGCCGTAGAGATTCAGCACGTCGGGGTACATGTGGCATATTTTAAGTTCCATGACAGCTCACCTCATTCCCAGAATTCCGCACCGCCGCAGTGCTTTATCAGCACCTCGCGCAGCTCCAGCATCGCGGTGTAGGTCGGCATGATGAACACCGGCAGACTCTGCTTTTCAAGTCCGGAGACGAGCTTTTCGTAGTCGCGCTCGATCTCGATGTGCTCCGGCGCGATGCCGGCGTACTTGATGCGCACGGCCATATCCGGCGCGCGGTCGCCGGAGACGATGATCCTGTCGATGCGTCCGGCGATGCCGGAGAGCGCCTCAAAATCGACGTCCCAGACCCACGAGATATCCGTGCCGTCCGCACCGCGGTCGTTCAGGCAGACGACGAGGACGAATTTTTCCTTTATATTCTGCAGAAATTCCACTACCTGATTGCAGCCGGCGGGGTTTTTCACAAGCATCATCTTCGCGCCGCCGCCGAGCTTGAACTGCTCCATACGGCCGAAGCCGCACTTGAATCCGGCCAGCGCCTTCACCGCGTCGTCCGCCGACAGACCCATCTGCGTCACGGCGGCGACGGCGCCCGCGGCGTTATAGATGTTGTACATCGCGGGGAGGTTTATATCCACGACGCGCCGCTCGCACATGATGTCCATGACGACGGTGCTGCCGTCGGCGCGCTGCTCGACGATGTCCGTCACGGCGTAATCCGCGTGGTGGCGGCGGTAGCCGCACTTCGGGCAGCGGAAGCCGCCGAGGTGGCCGTAGGTTATATAGTCGTATTCGTATTCGGTCTTGCAGCGGATGCAGTGCGTCGCGTCGGATATCTCGGGCTTTGCGCGGGAGGGTGCGGCGCCCTGTTCGATGCCGAACCAGACAACACGGTTCGGCAGATCGCCCGCGAGCGAGGAGGTCAGCGAGCAGTCGGCGTTGAGGCACAGCGTCGCATCAGGAACGGCTTTAAGACCTTCGCGGATGTTTTCCAGCGTGTGCGTGACCTCGCCGTAGCGGTCAAGCTGATCGCGGAAGAGGTTCGTCACCATGACGACCTTGGGGCGCAGCTGCCCGAAGGTGCGCCGCGCGGCGGCCTCGTCGCACTCGATGACGGCGTATTCCTTCTTAGGCTTGCCGCCGAGCGTGCTGTTCATCACAAATTCCGTCGTGATGCCGCTGATGAGGTTCGCGCCGGAGCGGTTTGCAAAATAGCTCAGCCCCGCGTCCGCAAAGGCCTGCTCCACCATGCGGGAGCTGGTAGTCTTGCCGTTCGTGCCCGTGATGGCGACGGTTTTCACGTCACGGCTGAGTATGCTCAGCAGGTTCGGGCAGACCTTAAGCGCAAATCTGCCGGGCATGGCCGTGCCGCCGCGATGCAGCACGCGCGAGACAAAGCGGAGAAATTTGCATAACAGTATTGCGAGTATCGCTCTGAGATTCATGGTTGGCCTCCATGCGGATTTTATTCAACGGTGACGGATTTTGCGAGGTTGCGCGGCTTGTCGATATCGCAGCCGCGCTGAAGCGCAACGTAGTAGGCAAAGAGCTGGAGCGGGATGACGCCCAGCGAGGGCTGGAGGATGAGGTGCGTGTCGGGCACGGTCAGCACGTTTTCAACGGTCTTGCCCATCTGGCGCCGCCTGCCCTCGGTCGTCAGCGCGATAACGTCCGCGCCGCGCGCCTGAACCTCGACGATGTTCGACACAGCCTTGTCGAAAAGCGGCGCATAGGTGCACAGCGCGACGACGAGTGTGCCCTCCTCGATGAGGGATATCGTGCCGTGCTTCAGCTCGCCCGCGGCGTAAGCCTCGGAGTGGATATAGGATATCTCCTTGAGCTTGAGGCTGCCCTCAAGGCCGAGGGCGTAGTCGAGATTACGGCCAATATAAAATACGGAATTGTGGTTAAAATAGCGGGAAGCGAGGTATTTTATCTCGTCAATGTTCTCCAGCACGCTCTCCATCTTCTCCGGCAGAGCGAGCAGCTCCTCGACTATGAGCGCATAGTCGGAGGGATTTATGCTGCCGGTCTTCTTCGCCAGCCACACGCCGAACATGTCCAGCAGGACGAGCTGGGTGCTGTACGCCTTTGTCGTTGCGACGGCGATCTCAGGCCCCGCCCAGGTGTAGAGTACATCGTCCGACTCGCGGGCGATGGAGCTGCCGACGACGTTGACTATCGAGAGTATGCGCGCGCCGAGGGACTTTGCCTCGCGCAGCGCGGCCATGGAGTCGAGCGTTTCGCCTGACTGGCTGATGACGACGACGAGGGTGTGCTCGTCCACGAGGGGGTCGGCATATCGGAATTCGGACGCGAGCATGACCTCGACGGGCTTGCGGAGCAGGCGCTCAAGATTATAGCGCCCTACCATACCGACATGGTATGATGAGCCGCAGGCGATTATGAATATCTTGCTGAGGGAGGCTATATATTCGTCACTGAGAGACAGTTCTTCAAACTCGATGAGTTTGTTTTTAATACGAGGTGATATGGTTTTGCGAACCGCTTCGGGCTGCTCCATGATCTCCTTGAACATGAAGTGCGCGTAGCCGCCCTTCTCGGCCGCGCTGACGTCCCAGTCAACATAGCTGTGCTGCTTCTCGACCGGCTGCCCCAGCGCGTCGAACACCTGGATCTCGTCCGCGGTGACGACCGCGACCTCGCCGTCGTCCATGTAGGAGATGTCTCTGGTGTGCTTGATTATTGCGGTGACATCGGAGGCGATGAAGTTGCAGCCCTCGCCGTAGCCCAGCAGCAGCGGCGCGTCCTTGCGCGCGGCGATGAAGCTGTCCGGCATGTCGGCGCAGAGAATGCCCAGCGCGTATGCACCCTCAATACGGTCGAGCACCTTGTAGACGGAGCCGAGCAGATCGCCGCTGATGAGGTAGTAATACTCAAGCAGCTGCGCGACGACTTCTGTATCCGTATCGGAGCAGAAATGAACTCCGCGGGATGTAAGGAAGTCCTTTATCTCGACGTAATTTTCGATGATGCCGTTGTGAACCAGCGCTATCTTGCCGTGCTCGCCGGTGTGGGGGTGGGAGTTTATGTAGTTCGGCTCGCCGTGGGTCGCCCAGCGGGTGTGTCCCACGCCGATAAACCCGTCTACACTGCGTCCGCCGTCAACCATCGCGCTGAGAACCTTCAGGCGGCCTTTGGCCTTCTTGACCTGCAGCCCCGCGCTTTCCGACAGGACGGCGATGCCCGCTGAGTCGTAGCCGCGGTATTCGAGCCGCTCAAGCCCGTCCAGAAGTATCGGAGCCGCCTGCTCGCGGCCTGCGTAGCCTACTATTCCGCACATATATATACGCCTCTTTCTATACAAATTTTAAGTCAATGCGGCTGCCCGGAGCGGGAAGCCAACGATATGCATACAATGATATCGAATTATACCACGCAATCCTCGCGCGAACAAGGACTATATGCCGCGCAGAATTTTTTCTCCGGAAAAAACAAAAAGGAACGGAGGAGAGCCGTTCCTTTTCGTTATATGGTTGAGGACAAAATGAAAAAGATGAAAAACTGTTACTTACGGTTATTAATATACCAGTAAGATGTTTCGTAATAAACCGTGTAAGTGTTACAGAAATGTTAAATCAGTCAAAGGCAATGTTCCAGACCGTGTCCCGCGGGATGCTCCTGTCGAGCGCGACGAAGCTATTGCCGCTGGGAGCGGGGGAGCACAGCTCCGCTTTGGCCGCGCCGAGCTGCCGCGCGAGCGCCGCGGCGTTTTCTGCGCGCAGGTCGTCCGGGCAGATAAGCTCGCGTATCAGGCAGGCGTCCTCTTCAAGATATCCCGCAGCGATGCCGCCGTCCACGGCGAACAGCCCGCCGCCGTAGGCTTCGCACAGCAGACGCAGAAGCTCTGCACACGCGTCATTCACGGTCAGGTGCGGCGTATCCGCGAGGAGCGCTTCGCGCCGCGCGTTATATTCTGCGGTGCTGAGCGGAGCAAAGCCGCGCGCCTTCCCAGCAGGGATGATACCGCGGCGGCGGCAGAGCGTGAAGCGTGTGGAGATCAGCTTCTCATACCACGGATAGAGCGAGGCTTCGGCGGGGAGCGTACATATGATCTCCGCGCCGAGACCGCGCGCCGCGTCTGCCGCGGCACGGGTCAGCGCCGCGCCCGCGCCGAAGCCGCGGCAGCTTTCGTCAACGGCGACGGCGTAGATATACCCGCACTTTTCACCGCTCGAGAGCGCCATGCCGCATATGGCGAAGGCCATGCCGACGGGCTTGCCGTCAAGCTCCGCCGTGACTCCCGCGCCAAGCTCCGGCAGCAGGGCGAAGAAGCCGTGTATCAGCTCCTCGCTGTCCCCGAAGCAGCGCTTCCACAGCGCGGTCAGCGCCGCCTCGTCGGCGGGCGCGTACCCGCGTATGAGAAATTTTCCGTTCATTCGTCGATCCACCTCGCGGTGTATTTTTTCAGCAAATACTCCGGTTTATACGACAGCTTGGAGGTGCGCAGGGATTCAAGCCCCATGTCGTCCTCGCGGTTCATGTATTTCAGGTTCGGGTGCTTTGCCATCAGCATTCGCGTCAGCTCGCGGCACACCATCGGGTACGCGCCGTTTATATCGACGCGCGCCTTCTCAAAGTGCACGTCAAAGGTGTCGCGGCTCGCGAACTCGCCCATGGTGAAGCCCATTATCTCGCCGTTTGCGTAGAGCACTCCGCCCTCAAGGCCGAGCTGCTCAAAGGCGGCGAAGGCGCGGATTATCGCGTCGTGCTCATAGGCTATGCTGGGGTCGAGACGGGCGGCGTTATCTTCCGACCAGACCGACAGCATGTCCATGCAGGCCGGTATAAGCTCGCGCGTCATGGGTACAAAGCGCCAGTCGTACTCCGCCTCGAAACGGTTGCAGTGGTTCTTCTTGCCGTGCAGCGCCTTGCCGGAGTAGGTCGCAAGCTTTTCGGCGAGATAGATGTAGTCGGCGTTGTTCACGTCCTCGGTGTAGTCGAAGCGGCCGGGGTATTCCGCCTCGAGCATCTCGCGGTGCTGCTCGGTTATGCCGCGCAGACAGAACGGATAGCCGCGCCACGCGGCGAATTCGCGCAGCGCCTCTATTGCGGGGCGCAGCTCGCCGGAGCCGATCGGGAAAACGAAGGTCGGCTTGCCGTCATAGCGGAGCTTGGTGAGCATGCGGTCGCCGCAGCGGGCGGTCAGCTGCTTGAAGTGCTTGTCCCAGATGTAGATATTGCCGAAATTGTAGTCGGCGCTGGGGCTGTTTTCACTCATCACGATCTCGTCCACCCAGGACTTGTCGGAGAGCTTTATGGGAGTAAATCTGATCATGAGTACCTTTCTTCTGCTGTAATTTTTTGCGTCAGTATATATTGCACGCCTCGCGGATCGCCTGCCGCAGGGAGACGAGATCTTCAAAGGTCTCCGGCCTCTTCGACGGATCGCGCAGCAGGGCGGAGGGGTGGTACATCGCCATGTACCGCCTGCCGTCGCGCGCAAACCACTGGCCGTGCTCGCGCGTGATGCGGAAATCCGGCTTTATCATGGCCATCGCGGCGATGCGCCCGAGGCATACGATGAGACGAGGGTTGACGAGCGCGATCTGCCGTTCAAGCCATTCGGCGCAGGCGTCCTGCTCCGCGGGCTGCGGGTCGCGGTTGCGAGGAGGGCGGCATTTGACGACGTTGGCAATATACACCTTTGAGCGGTCAAGGTCAATAAGCTCCAGCATCGTATCGAGAAGCTTTCCTGCGGGGCCGACGAACGGCTCGCCCTGCAGGTCCTCCTGCTCGCCTGGGCCTTCGCCGATGAACATGACCTCGGCGGCCTCATTGCCGACGCCGAACACGAGATTAGTCCGCGTCTCGCACAGCTCGCAGCGCGAGCAGCCGGCGCATTCCGATTTTAAAAGTTTCCAGCTGTCCATCTTTCTATTCCTCCGTGCCTCTGGCAAGCGTCAGCAGCAGCTCGCGGCGGTTGTTCGCCGGATATTCCATAACGTAATCAAGCAGGAAGCGCAGCATGTCGCCCAGCTCTCTGCCGCGCAGACCAAGCTCGAGCAGATCGTCGCCGGTGACGGCGAGGTGCTTCATCGAGAAGCATTCGCCGCTCTTCAGGACTGCGCGCAGCTCCCGCGCGCTTCCGCCGCCGCTGAAAGCATCGTAGCACTGTGCGGCGCAGCTCACGCTGTCCACCCCGTAGGCGCATAGTGCGCGCTTCCACGCTGCCTTGTCGGCGGGCTTCGGCTGCTTTACAAGCACTTCGGCGTTTGAGCAGCAGCGTATCGTCCGGCTGTCGAGCCGCAGCGCGGCGAGAAATTCCTCGGCGGAATCTATGCAGCCGAACTTCTCCAGCGCGCAGCACAGAGCCGCCCAGCGCGGCATCGCCTTGCGCTGTATCGAGCCCAGCCGGTGCAGCCGCCAGGGCTCGGGCATGCGCTTTTTCAGAAACGCGTCGAGCAGACCCAGCTCTATGAGCGTATACACCATCTCGGGCGAGCGGGTGAGCAGGATCTTTTCCACCTCGTCCCGTACGCGCTCCGGCGCGAGCGAGGCGGCGAGCGGGGCTTTTTTCTCTATTGCGGAGAGAGTTTTTTCCTCGATCGTGAAGCCGAGCCGCGCGGAGAACCTCAGCGCGCGGAACATGCGCAGCGCGTCCTCCTCAAAGCGCAGCTCCGGATAGCCGACGCAGCGGATGATCCTGTTCTTTATGTCGTCCACGCCGCCGAAGGGGTCGGCGACCAGCCCGTCGGGCGGGAGGGCGATGGCGTTCATCGTGAAGTCGCGGCGGCTGAGGTCGGTCGTAAGATCGCCGACGAAGCTCACCGCGGTAGGGTGCCGGTGGTCGGCATAGGCTCCGTCGCTGCGGAAGGTAGTGACCTCGACGGAGCGGGAATTGACGTATACGGTCACGGTGCCGTGCTTCAGCCCCGTCGGGCGGGAGTTCGGAAAAATTTCCAGCGTCTGCTCCGGCAGGGCGCTGGTGCAGATATCCCAGTCCTGCGGATGCACGCCGAGGATCATGTCGCGCACGCAGCCGCCTACGAGATACGCCGCATGGCCGCGCGACTGGAGCGTTATAAGGATATGCTTTACATATTTGGGAGGGCTTACGTTCGCCATATACACACTCCTCGTATGATTTTTACCGAGATATAAGGCCATACAACACAATATATGCTTGCAATGAGCCGGAATGGGTATTATAATACCAGCGTCAGTTTTTGAGCCGGAGTATGCTTCCACTGTTATTTTATCATTTCACGGCGTCAACATCAAGAGCATTCCGCGTATCGGGAGCCGCACGGCGGCATTTTGACGATCGTATTTATCCGGCACGTATTTACCAGATTTGGAGCGATTTTTATGATAGAGTTTGACAATTACTTATCTCCCGGCAGAAAGGGGCATCTGGTCGGCATAGGCGGCGTCTCGATGTCGTCTCTGGCCGAGGTGCTCAAGGGCATGGGCATCAGCGTTGTGGGTTCGGATATGAACGAGAACCCGAACGTCATGTCCCTGCGCGCCCACGGCATCCATGTCCATGTCGGGCATGACGCCGCGAACATCACCGACGATATCGAATTCGTCGTGCGCACGGCTGCTGTGCATGATGACAATCCGGAGATAATCCGCGCGCATGAGCTGGGCATCCCCGTGTTCGAGCGGACACAGGCTTGGGGCGCGATATCCAAGGGCTACAGCAATGCCCTGTGCATCTCCGGCACCCACGGCAAGACCACTACCACCTCCATGTGCACCCATATCCTCATGGCTGCCGACCGCGACCCGACCGTTATGATCGGCGGCACGCTGCCGCTTCTGAATGCGGGGCACCGCGTCGGCCGCGGCAACACGATAATCATGGAAGCCTGCGAGTACTATAACTCCTTCCTGTCCTTCCACCCGACCGTCGCCGTCATCCTCAACATCGAGGCCGACCATCTGGATTTCTTCAAGGATCTGGCCGACGTGCAGCACTCCTTCCGTGAGTTTGCGCTGCGCACTCCGGAGGACGGATGCGTCGTCGCCAATGCCGAGGACGCGAACACCATGGAGGCTCTGCGCGGCGTTCCCCGCCGTATCATCACCTTCGGCCTGACGGATAAGGCCGATGTTTATGCGGAAAATATTCAGTTTGTCGGCGCAAATTCGAGCTTTGATATTATGTATAAGGGCAGAAAGTTTACGGATGTCACCCTGCATGTCCCTGGGATGCACAACGTGAAGAACGCCCTCGCCGCGACCGCTGCGTCCATCTGCCTCGGCATCCGCCCCAACGCCGTCAAGTACGGCCTTGCCGGCTTCAACGGCGCGGGACGCCGCTTCGAGTTCAAGGGCAAGTATAACGGCGCGGACGTGTATGACGACTATGCCCACCATCCGGGCGAGCTGAAGGCGCTGCTGGACACCGTGGAGACGCTCAATTACAAGCGCTCCATCGTTGTCTTCCAGCCCCATACCTACTCCCGCACTGCGGCGCTGTTTGACGATTTCGTCACGCAGCTCAAGCGCCCCGATGTCCTCTTCCTCGCGGAGATATACGCCGCGCGCGAGAAAAACACCATCGGTATCTCTTCTGCGGATCTTGCCGCGAAGATAGACGGCGCGCGTTTCTTCCCGACCTTTGACGGGCTTGAGGCCGCCCTGCGCGAGACGCTTGAACCGGGCGACATCGTGCTCACCGTCGGCGCAGGCAACGTGTATAAAATAGGCGAGGACATACTTGCTGACAACGAAGAGTAATCAAAAAGGCCATCCGCGAGGGTGGCCTTTTGCGTAAAACGGGTTTTTAAACATCAAAAAATTTACATAAATCCGGAGGTACAAGTATGACTGACTACACAAAAATGTATGCGGAAAAGCTGACGACCGCTGACGAGCTGGCGGCGCGCGTTGAGAGCGGCTGGAGCATTGGCATGGACACCTCCGTGTCCGCGGCGCCGGCGATAGTCTCCGCGATAGCCCGCCGCGCGGCCGACGGCGCGCTGGACGGACTGACCGTGCAGACGATACTCGACGCCTACCCCTTCGAGTTCTATGCCGACGAGTCCCTGCGCGGAAAGATGACCGGTATGTCGTGGTTCTCAGGCGGCGGAGCGCGCCGCGCGATAAACGGCGGCTGGGCGGATATTCTTCCGGCCTACTACCGCGACATTCCCAAGCTCATCCGCGAGAACTACGAGTATGACGTCGTGCTGCTCTCCGTCTCGCCGATGGACAAGCACGGATATTTCAGCCTCGCCACCGCGAATTCCTACACCGAGGCGCTGCTCGACCGCACGAAGCGTGTGTTCCTCGAGGTCAACAGCTTCCAGCCCCGCGCCATCTGCGGCGGACAGGTGCACATCAGCCGCGTTGACGGGCTTATCGAGCACAACGCACCGCTGCCCGTCATGGCTCCGGCAAAGATCGACCCCGTCAGCGAGACGATAGGCAACATCATCGCCGAGCAGATACCCGACGGTGCCTGCATCCAGCTCGGCATCGGCGCGATACCCGACGCGACGGGCATGGCGCTCAAATCCAAGCACGACCTCGGCATCCACACCGAACTGTTCACCGACTCCATGGTCGAGCTTATCGAGTGCGGCGCGGTCAACAACAGCCGCAAGCAGATACACCGCGGCCAGACCGTCACGACCTTCGCCTACGGCTCGCAGCGGATATACGACTATATCGACGATAACCCCGCCATCGCCATTCTGCCAGTTGACTATGTCAACGATCCGGCGGTCATATGTCAGAATGACAACATGATATCCATAAACTCCGCCATCGAGGTCGACCTCTTCGGTCAGGTCTGCGCGGAGAGCATAGGCACAAAGCACATGTCCGGCTCCGGCGGCCAGATCGACTTTGTCCGCGGCGCGTGCCAGTCGAAGGGCGGCAAGAGCTTCATCGCCTTTGCATCTACCACCAAGGGCACGATAAGCAAGATCTGCGCGAGCCTTACGCCCGGCGCGGTCTGCACCACGAGTAAAAACGACGTGGACTACGTCGTCACCGAGTACGGCATCGCGCATCTGCGCGGGCAGAGCCTCGCATCCCGCGCGCGCCAGCTCATCTCAATAGCTCACCCCGATTTCCGCGACGAGCTGCTGTTCGAGGCGAAGAAGCGCGGAATCATGGTCTGAGCCGGGGCAGAAAAAATTTTTGAAAAAAATTAAAATTCCCTCTTGACTTTAGCGCCTAAAAGGAGTAAAGTGTGCCCATCAACAACGGAGGCAGAGAAAATGAAGGCTAATTGCTTCGCATTTGCATACGGCTATTTCTATTACTTTTTTATGCAGAAAAGTAATAGCGCTTTGTGCTGCGATGATTTGCCCGATGTTTGATATTCAAGCTGCTTTTAGGGTGCCGCACAAACGCTTGTTTGTGCGGCACTTTTAATTTTTCCGTTGCGAGCAAAGACAAGGAGATATGAAAAATGAAAAACCTGAAAAAACTCACCGCTGTACTGTGTACCCTCGTGATGTTGCTTGCGCTGTGCGCTTGCGGCAATACCGCCGCCCCGGCTGCGGATCCGACCGAAGCTCCCGCCGCCGAAGAGAGCTCCGCTCCGTCTGATGACGTCGCCGCAGACCAGACCTTTGTCGTCGGCATCTGCCAGCTCGTCCAGCATGACGCGCTTGACGCCGCGACCGAAGGCTTTAAGCAGGCTCTGACCGACAAGCTCGGCGACAAGGTCACCTTCCAAGAGGGCAACGCCTCCGGCGATCCCGCTACCTGCTCTGTCATCGTCAACCAGTTCGTCTCCGACGACGTTGACCTCATCATGGCAAACGCAACTCCCGCGCTGCTCGCGGCAGTCGCTGCTACCAATGAGATCCCCATCCTCGGCACCTCCGTCACCGACTACGGCTCCGCGCTTGAGATAAGCGACTGGACCGGCGCTACCGGCTTCAACGTGTCCGGCACCTCCGACCTCGCTCCGCTCGACGGTCAGGCTGCAGTGCTCAAGGAGCTTTGCCCCGACGCAAAGGTCGTAGGCATCCTCTACTGCTCCGGCGAGCCCAACTCCAAGTTCCAGGCTGACACCATCACCCCGATGTTCGAGGAACTCGGCCTTGAGGTCAAGGAATTCACCTTCGCAGACTCCAACGATGTTGCAAACGTCACCGCTACCGCCTGCTCCGAGTGCGATGTGCTCTACCTCCCGACCGATAACACCGCCGCCTCCTGCACCGAGGCCATCAACAACGTAGCGCTGCCCGCCGGTGTCCCCATCATTGCCGGTGAGGAAGGCATCTGCCGCGGCTGCGGTATCGCCAGCCTGAGCATCTCCTACTTCGACCTTGGCTACGCTACCGGCGAGATGGCATACGAGATTCTCGTTGAGGGTGCAGACCCCGCCACCATGCAGATCCGCTTCGCTCCTCAGTTCACCAAGATCTACAACCCCACCAACTGCGAAGCTCTCAACATAACTGTCCCTGAGGACTACATCGCTCTCGGCTGATAACTGAAAAAGCACCTGTCAGAGACTCAAAAAGTCTCTGACAGGACAGTCTGTCAAAAAACATGTGCAGCAGGGCACAGATAAGAGAGCCGCGGGGGAGCTTGAGGGGTAGCGCAGCGGCGGCGCGGTAGTGAATGACATGCCGGTGGCATGTCAGAGCCGCGCCGTGACCGAGCCGCAGCGAGAAAAGGCCCGCCTCAAATACAATAA
>URGI01000031.1 GCA_900547315.1 uncultured Eubacteriales bacterium
GCCTTGGTGGGCCGTTACCTCACCAACTAGCTAATCCAACGCGGGTCCATCTTATACCACCGGAGTTTTTCACACTGAGCCATGCAGCTCTGTGCGCTTATGCGGTATTAGCAGCCATTTCTGACTGTTATCCCCCTGTATAAGGCAGGTTACCCACGCGTTACTCACCCGTCCGCCACTAGAAATAGATCAAATCCACCGAAGTCTCAATGAAATATTTCCCGTTCGACTTGCATGTGTTAAGCACGCCGCCAGCGTTCATCCTGAGCCAGGATCAAACTCTCTGATAAAATGTTTGATTCACTCAAGACAACCAACTAGCTTAGTTATCTCTCGTCATTACTGTTATAAAAAGTTCATTCTTTTGAATGATGATTCGTTAAGAATTTTCGAGAATCGTATGTGTTTCACTGTTTAGTTATCAAGGTTGTTTCGCTGTCAACTCTTTGCGACAGCTTATTCATATTATCACATTTGGAAGAGCTTGTCAAGAACTTTTTTCTTCTTCCCAGAAGTTTTTTGTTTTCACTCGCTCACCTCTCGGCGACAGCTTGGTTAATATACCACTGATTTCGGGCAAAGTCAACACTTTTTTTCACTTTTTTCAGACTTTTTTTCGCGATCTAAATATTGTGATTTTTTCAGGGAATAATACACAACATGTATGATTATTTAGAAACAAGTCCGGGTGAACGCCCGACGCCCAATACCGCATGGCAGGGCTATGAACTGAATATTTCTTCTCTGGAAAGCATCTTTTCCGACTGCGCCGATTTCGAGCGGCGTGACATTTATTTCGGCCTCGACAAAAAAGCCTGCGTCAATCTCTGCTGGATCGACGGGCTGACTGACGGCGGCAGCATATCGGGGGACATTATCCGTCCGCTGACCGATCTGCTGCGCTCTTCGAGGTCAGACTTCCCCGGCGGCTGCCTCGGCATGATAATACACGGCCTCGCGTACAGCGCCAACGCGAAGCGGCGCGGCAGCATCGGCGATGTCGTCTCAGACCTCGCGCATGGCTACTGCGCGGTTCTGATCCCCGGCGAAGGTGCGGTATGCTTCGAGGTGAAAAGCCAGAACGCCCGCAGTATCTCCGAACCAAGCCTTGAAAAGTCGGTCAAGGGAGGCAAGGACTCCTTCGTTGAGACTCTGCGCACAAACACCGCGCTCGTCCGCCGCCGCATCCGCGACCCGCGGCTGAAGTCCGTCAAGACCGAGCTTGGGCGCAAATCGCACACGCAGATCGAAGTGATGTACCTCGACGGCGTGGTCGATCCGGAGCTGCCGATGGAGGTCTTGCGGCGGCTGGGCAAAATCGACATCGACAGTGTTCTCGCCACGGGCATCATCGAGGAATCGCTCATGGACTGCCCTCGCTCGCCATTACCGCAGCTGATACACACGGAGCGCCCCGACCGCTTCGCCATGTACATGGCCGACGGGCGCGTCGGGATACTCATCGACGGCATTCCGATCGCCCTCGTGGTTCCGGCAAGCTTCGCGGAGTTCATGAAGGTCACGAGCGACAGCAGTATGCACTTCACATTTTCAAGCATGCTGTCCGTCATGCGCTACCTCGCGCTGATTGTTAGTGTCTATGTTCCGGCAGTATATGTCGCCGTTGCGATGTACCATCAGGAGATGATACCGACGCGGCTGCTGCTGTCGATAATCAGTGCAAAGCAGGACGTGCCGTTCTCGACGGGGCTTGAGGTCATCGGTATGCTCGTCGCGCTTGAGCTTTTGCAGGAGGCCGGACTGCGGCTGCCGAATCCTATCGGCGACACGGTGTCGATAATCGGCGCACTCATCGTCGGACAATCGGCGGTCGAGGCCAAGGTAGCGTCACCGATCGCAATAATCGTCGTCGCGGTGTCGGCCATCGCGTGCTACACACTGCCAAGTCAGGATCTCGGCGCGGCGGTGCGGCTGATACGCTTCGCGCTTCTCATCGGCGCGGTCGCGGCGGGGCTGTTCGGCATTGGGCTGCTGTCGTGCCTGATGCTGCTATCCATGGCCGACATGGACAGCTTCGGCCGCAACTACACCTCCCCCGTCACCGACGGGCGGCCTCACGGCATACTGCGGACGCTGCTGCGCATTCCGAAAACCGCCGACAAATTCCGCGACGCAGAGCTGCGTCCGCGCGACAGGAGGAGACAGTCTTGAAGCGTGCAATGATATACCTGCTCTGCCTTGCCGCGCTGCCGTGGCTCGGCGGATGCAATTCCATATATTCAAATTACCGCGAAATAGAAAACCTGCTCGTCGTGCGCTCGGTCGGCTTCGACCGCGAGGACGGCGGCACGCGCTTTTCCCTCGCGTCCTCCGCAAACGACGACGGCGAGCCGATACGCATGACCACAAAGGGCGGCTCCATCACCGACGCCATGGAGCGCATAAGAAACTACTCGTCGCAGGAGGATATATTTTATCCCCACGTCGAGCACATTCTGCTTGGCGAGGACGCGGCGCGCGTGAGCATAGAGGATTACCTCGCGTTTTTCTGCCGTTCACCGGAACTGCGCATCGACATCCCGCTGTATATCGTCAAGGGCGGCACGGCGGAACAGGCCGTGCTGGAGACCGGCAGCGACTCCCGCTGTATTTCTGAGATATTGCAGACCGAGCAGGAGCGCCTCGCCGTCAGCGGCGACAGCAATGTGTTTTCGACCTCGGATATCTACGTCTCGATGGCCCGCAGCGGTGCCGCGCTCATCTGCGCTATAAAATGCGCGCCGTCCGCCGAAGCAGCAGAGGACGACACGCAGATGCTCACCGTGATCGCCGACGGCTACGCGATAATAAAGGACGGCAGGCTCTGCGGTTATATCGAACCGGAACTTTCTCCCGCCGTCTGGATGCTCACCGGCGACATGGGGATATCCGACTTGACCGTGGACGGCTCCGGCGGGGACGCCGTCACCTTGCAGCTGAACCACTGCCGGAGCGGCATCACTCCGCGCTGGGACGGGGATGCGCTTGTCGGCTTCGACATCGACATTGAGGTAAGCGCGTCGGTCAATGAGAGCGGCAGGCCACTTCCGCTGTCTGATCCGGAACAGGAGCACCGTCTATGCGAAGCGCTGAACGCGCGCGTAACGGAGCTTGTGAATGGCGTACTGCGCACATCGCAGGAGCTGGGCGCGGATTTTCTGAACCTGAACTACACAGCGGAGCTTGATTCGCCGAAAAAATACGCCGCGCTTGGCGGCGGCTTTATTACGCTGTTCCCGAAGCTTGAGATAAACGTCAGCGTGTCCAGCCGCATCAGCCATACGAACAACATCAGCAACGGATGAGGTGAGCCCATGCAGACAAACTACAAATTCAACCGCAATCAGCTCATCGCGCTGTGCTCGGTGACACTGCTCGTACCGGCGCTACGCCTTGTTCCGTCGCTCACGGCGAGTCTCGGCGGGCGCGCGGCATGGCTCTCCGTTCCCGCAGCGGCGCTGCCGCTGCTGGGATATGTGTGGTTCCTCAGCCGCTTCATGTCGCACCGTAAAAGCGGCGAGGGCATGGCAGAGCTGACGCTGGGCTGTCTCGGCAGCGGTGCAGGAGGCGCGGCGCTGCTCGCGCTGTCGCTGTGGATGCTCCTGTACGCCGGATTCATCCTGCGTTCCGGCGCGGAGCGCATGGTAACGATGATATACCCCGACAGTTCTCCCGTCGTGTTCTCGGTTCTGACCGGACTTATCTCGATAATCGCCGCGCTCGGCTCTTCCCGCTCGCTCGTGCGTTTTGCGAAGCTCGTGCAGCCGGTCGTTCTCGGCACGCTCGGCCTGTTCATGCTGTTCGCGCTGACGTCGATAGACTACAAAAATCTCCTGCCCGTGACAACAGGAGACGCTCTGCCCGTGCTCGCGGCCTCGCTGCCGGTCATAGACGCCGTGGGCGTTGTGCTGTGCTTCTCATGCTTTCTCGAAGGCAGCTGCGAATACCAGCCGCGCCGCTTCCGCAGATACGCGCTGTGGCTCATCCCCATGCTCGTCATATTCCTGCTGCTGAACGTCGCGGTCATCGGCCGCTTCGGCGCAGAGCTGACGTCGCTGCTGACCTTCCCGTTTTTCACGATTGTGCGGAACCTCGTATTCTTCAACGCGCTGGAGCGGCTTGAGGCGCTGATAGTGTCCCTATGGCTGTTTCCGGATTTTTTGCTGGTCTCGGCGCTGCTGTATTCCGCGCAGCACTGTCTGCGCTGCCTCCTCGGCGAGAAGCCGGAGTTCCGCGGCGAGAGCCGCTTCGACCTCAGCCGCGGGCGCTGGGTCATCCCGCTCTGCGGCGCGCTCAGCATCACGGCGGCGATCCTTATCGCGCCGGACGCGTCGTCCATGACGCAGTGGTCGGAGCGGACGATCCCGATAATAAACCTCGCCGTCAGCTTCGGCTTCGTCCCGATAATATATATAATAGGAAAACTGCGCAGAAAAATATAAAACCCTCAGGTCAGCATTTGCTGTCCTGAGGGTTTGTTTCCGTCACATGGCGGAGATTATTCTGTCTATCTCGCGCGCGATCTCAACGAAGTCCTCGGCGGTTTTGCCCTTGGTGGTCTCCGCCGCGGTACCGATGCGGACACCGCTGGTCTGCACGGGGCTGCGCTTTTCGTTCGGCACGCAGTTTTTGTTCAGCGTGATGCCGTGCCGGTCAAGCTCGTCCTGAACCGCCTTGCCCGTCAGCTCCGGATGCGTGCGCGACAGGTCGAGCAGGAACAGGTGATTGTCCGTGCCGCCGGTAACGACGTCGTAGCCCAGCCGCACGAACTCATCGCACATGGCCTTGCAGTTCTTCACAACGTCGAATATATACTTCCTGTACTCCTCGGTACAGGCCTCCTCCGCGGCGATGGCCTTGGCGGCCACGACATGCTGCAGTGCGCCGCCCTGCATTCCCGGAAAGACGGAACCGTCCACCTGCTTTGCAAGCTCCTGCGTACAGAATATCATGCCGCCGCGCGGCCCGCGCAGGGTCTTATGCGTGGTGGTGGTGATGATATCGGCGAGGCCGAACGGGGTCGGGTGCGCACCGACGGCGATGAGCCCCGCGATGTGCGCCATGTCCACCATGAAATAGGGACGCCCTATCTCCCAGCCGTCATAGCCCTGCTTGCGCCTGACCTCTTCCGCCGTATCGCAGATTATTTTATATATCCTGTCGAAGTCGATAATGCGGGAATATGCGCTCGCTCCGGCCAGCACCAGTGCGGGGCGGCAGCTGCGTATCTTCTCCGCGATATCGTCATAGTTCAGGAAGCCGTTTTCATCAACGTCGTAGAACGCAGTCTTGAAGAGCCTGCCGCTGAAATTGACCGACGAGCCGTGCGTAAGGTGGCCGCCGTTATTGAGGTTCATCGCAAGGATGGTGTCCCCGGGCTTGATGACGCTCAAATACGCGGCCATGTTCGCCTGCGAGCCGCTGTGCGGCTGGACGTTCACATGGTAATCGGTGCTGAACACCTCGCGCCATTTATGGCAGCAGTACTCCTCTATCTGGTCAACATACTCACAGCCGCCATAGTAGCGGCCCTTTCTGCCGTTATCCTCGCGCTGAGCGGGGTAACCTTCGCTGTACTTATTCGTAAGGCATGAGCCGAGCGCGCGGAGCACGTTATCGCTGACAAAATTCTCGCTGGCGATAAGCTCTATATTCTTCGCCTGCCGCTCCTTTTCCTTTTCTATGAGCTGAAAAACTATGGATTCTATGTCTGTTACCCCCTAAACGCTATTCCGTAAGATACTGTGTTACTTTATATAGTCGGCTATGCCGAAGCCCGTAAAGGCGTCGGTATACACTATCTCGATGCCGTCATTGCAGGCATCCAGCTTCTCGCCGTACTCCTGATTTGCGGCAAGGGCGCGCGCGGTGAGCGGAGTGCCGGAGTCGGAGGTCTTGAGAACGGTGTCGATGGTCAGAGGCAGGCGCATGATGATATGATAGCCGTAGCGGCTCTCGACAGGCTCGGACACCTGATAATCCTCAAGCGCGTTGACCGTGTCCTCAAACTCGGTGACCATGGTGCCGGGAGTGAAGATATAACCGTCGGGATAGGCTTCCTTGCCGGTATCCTCGCAGTATTCGTCCTTTATCTCCGCGAAGCGCTCCTGCAGCTTCTCGGTATCGGTGATGCCCGCAAGCTCCGCCGCGAACTTATCCGCAAGCGCCTTCTTCTCGGCAATGGTATCGTCGTCAAGCGCCTCGCCGGTGCTGGGGTCTACGGTCATGAACAGGATGTGCGTGGCATTCATGTATCCGCTGTCCTTCAGATAGGCCTCCGCCTTATCGTCGCTCAGCTTCTCGCCATTCTCTCCGTAAAGCTTGGCAAAGCAGTTCTGGTAGAGGTAATTTATCTCGTTCATGTCGTCATACACCTTTATCGGCAGATAATAGGTGCTCTTCAGGAACTCCGCGAACTCCTCGTCGCTGACCTCTTCGCCGCAGAGATTCACCATATCGGTCTTGCGCTGCTCCTCGATGGCTTTCAGATTATCCTCGGTGAGGGTGACGCCGTTCTCCGCGGAGAACTTCTTTATGCTGTGGATCTGGCGGATGTTCTCCTCGGCCAGCTGCACGACGTAGTCCTTGAAGCTTATGCCGGTGTCGTCCGCCGCATCGTCCCAGGTGACGTTCATGCCGTATGCGGACATGTTCGCCGCCATCTGGTTGATGTAGTTGTTCACCTGTACGCCGGAGTAGTAGAGCCAGTAGAAATACTCCTCCCAGGTGACGTCCTCGCCGTCCATGGTCATAACGACCTCGTCGGCGTCATGGCTCGCGTACAGCTCTTCAAAGTCAAGCTGCGGCACGGAGGCGGTCTCCGTCTCGGTATCGTCTACGCTCTCGCTCGGCTCGACGGACGGCTCGGGGCTGGTTTCCGGTTCCGCCGCGTTGTTCGCGCCGCAGCCGGTGTAGGTTATAGCCGCGCCGAAAACGAGGCATATGATTATTAAAATGGATACAAATTTTTTCATCTTTTGATTTCCTTTCGGGTAGAATAAAAACCGCTATTATTGAATATATCACCTCGCGCACGCATAGGCAAGCAAAAAGCCGAATATTTACCGTTTATTCTTATTCTGCCTTCTCCGCGCCCCACTCGCGCACAAAGGCGCGCGCCTCGTCAATGACCCGACCCTTGGCCTTTATCCGCAGGCTGACGCAGGGCTTCGATCCGGCCTCTACGCGCAGCCGCCCCTTGTATTCCGGCCGTGCGTACAGCGCCGACAGCTTCTCCATGTCGAAGTCGCGCAGGGTGAATTTCAGATAACCCTGCTTCTGCGAAATGTCCGTGACTCCTGCCTTGCCCGACTCGCCGCGCAGCAGCGCGACGTGGATGAGCGCGTTCACACCCGGAGGCGGATCGCCGAAGCGGTCTATCAGCTCGTCGGTCAGGTCGTCCGCCTCTTCCTCGGTGCGGATGAGCGCGATGCGCCGGTAGATGTCCATGCGCTGCTCCTGCGAGGGTATATACCGATCCGGTATATTTGCCGCAACGGCAAGGTCTGCCGAGCATTCCGCCCGCGCCGGAACCTCGATCCCGCGCGCCTCCAGCACCGCTTCGCTGAGAAGCTTCATATACATATCGTAGCCGACGTCGATCATATGCCCGGACTGCTCCGCGCCGAGCAGATTGCCCGCACCGCGTATCTCAAGATCGCGCATCGCTATCTTGAAGCCGGAGCCGAAGGCCGCGAAGTCGCGTATGGCGTTGAGCCGCTTTTCGGCGACCTCGGTCAAAACCTTGTCGCGCCTGAAGGTAAGATACGCCGAGGCGCGCCGCGTCGAGCGGCCCACGCGGCCGCGTATCTGATGCAGCTGCGCAAGGCCAAGGTGATCCGCATCTTCGATTATCAGGGTGTTGACATTCGGGATATCTATGCCCGTCTCGATGATGGTCGTGCAGACAAGCACCTGAATCTGCCCGTTTGCGACGTTTTCCATCACGTTTGCGAGCATGTTTTTGTCCATCTGCCCGTGTGCCACGCCGACGGTCACATCCTCCAGCAGGTCGGATATTTTCTTTGCCGTGCGTTCAATGTCGTCTATGCGGTTATGAAGGTAGTACACCTGACCGCCGCGCTGAAGCTCGCGGCGTATCGCGTCGGCGATGATGTTCCAGTCGTGCTCCATCACGAAGGTCTGCACCGGCAGTCTGTCCTCCGGCGGCTCCTCAAGCGTGGACATATCGCGTATGCCGGACATGGCCATGTTCAGCGTGCGCGGGATCGGCGTCGCGGAGAGGGTCAGCACGTCCACTCCCCTTGCAAGCTCCTTGATGTGCTCCTTGTGCGTCACGCCGAAGCGCTGCTCCTCGTCCACGACCAGCAGGCCGAGATCCTTGAACTTCACATCCTTGCTGAGCAGTCTGTGCGTGCCGATAACAAGGTCGCACTTTCCGGTCGCAAGGTCTGAGAGCACCTTTGACGCCTGATTACCGGTTTTGAACCGGCTCATTACCGCAATATTTACCGGAAAACCGAAAAATCTTTGCAGCGCAGTCTGATAATGCTGCTGCGCGAGCACCGTCGTCGGCACAAGTATCGCGGCCTGCTTGCCGCTGAGCACGCACTTCATCACCGCTCGCAGCGCGACTTCCGTCTTGCCGAAGCCCACGTCGCCGCAGAGCAGTCTGTCCATCGGCACGGACGCCTCCATGTCGCGCTTTATCTCCGCTATCGAGCGGAGCTGATCGTCGGTCTCCGTGTAGCCGAAGTTGTCCTCAAACTCGCGCTGCCACTCGCTGTCCGGCAAGAAGGCATAGCCCGGCAGGCGCTGCCGCTCGGCGTAGAGCGCGATGAGCTTCTTCGCCATGTCCTTGGCCGCGCTCTTGGCGCGCGCGCGGGTCTTCGCCCATTCCGTGCCGCCCATCTTCGAGAGCTTGACGGGCTTCTCCTCGCCCGCTCCCGTGTATTTCGACACCATGTCAAGCTGCGTCGCAGGGACATACAGGCTGTCCGTTCCGGCGTAGCTTATTTTTATATAGTCTTTTTCAAGTCCGTCCACCTGCATCTTGACGATGCCGGCAAAGCGGCCGATGCCGTGGTTCTCGTGCACGACATAGTCGCCCACCGAGAGGTCGGCGCAGGATTCGATCTTCTGCCGTCCCGGCGGGAGCTTCTTCTCGGACTTCTTTCGGGTCTTGTTGCGTATCAGCTGCGCATCGGTAAGCACCGCGAGCCTTATCCCGGGGTATTCCATGCCCGCGGAGATTGAGCCAATGCATATCGCGCAGCTCCCCGGCTCCGGCAGCTTTTTAAGCTCCTGATATATCAGCGCCTTGATATCCTTGCCGCCGAAGAATTCCTGCAGTACCTTGGCACGCCGCTCGTCCGCCGCAAGAACCACCACGCGGTAGTCCTGCTTGAGATACAGCGCCACGTCGTCCGCCGCCGCCTGCGCGCTGCCCGCGTAGGACGGCAGCTGCTTTGCGGGGATGCTGGTTATCGTCCGCGGCGGCAGGGGGCTGCGCCCTACTGTGAAGGCCTCGGCCATGTATACCGGAAAATCCTCCAACCGCTTTATCAGCGCTTCCCAGCTCAGATAGAACGCGTCCGGCGACATGGCAAGCACGCCGCGCCGCGTCAGCTCGCGGATGTCCTCGGCAAGCTGCTTTGTATAATCCCGCGCCCGCTCGCCGCAGCGGCCGGGCTGGTCAAAAATTATCAACGCGTCCTCGGGGATGTAATCCGCGGCGCTCGCCATCGGGTATATAACGGGCAGGTACCTGTCCGCATCCGATATCAGCGCCGCGCCGCGGAGCCTGTCCGCATCGGCGCGCAGAGTCGCGCAGAGTGCGGCCGCGTTCTCGCTCGTGCGGCGGCGGCCGTATTTCTCCGCAAAGCTCTCTATCTCGCGGCAGAGCGCGTCGCGCCCGCCGGCGGTCATCTCCGGCAGAGTCTCCGCCGCCGGAAGTATCACGCATCTTTCAAGCGGTTCCGTGCGGCGCTGGCTCGCCACGTCGAAATGACCCATGGAGTCCACATCGTCGCCCCAGAACTCTATTCGCACCGGCTCATGCTCCGACGGGGAGAAAAAGTCCAGTATTCCCCCGCGCCGCGCGAACTGGCCTGCGCCCTCGACCTGCTCCGTGCGCGTATAGCCGCAGCGCAGCAGCGCCGCCTCCACGTCCTCTATTGGATAGGAGCCGCCCGCGTCTATCTCAAATGCCGCGCGGCGCAGCGTCTCCGGCGGGATCGTGCGCTGAAGCAGCCCCGGTATCGACGCGACTGTGACTGCGCTCCGTCCCTCGGCGAGCGTGAACAGCGCGGCGAGCCGCTTCTGCTCCGCCTGACGCGAGGCGGCCTCGGTCGAATAGAATGTGAAATCGCGCATACCGAGGCATGTGACCTCCTCGCCCAGCATGGAGCGCAGGTCGTTTGCGAAATTCTCCGCCGTCGTGTCATCCGGACAGAGCACAAACAGCGGCGCGCCGGTTTTAAGGCGCAGTCCGGCAGCGAGGTTTGCCCGATGCACCGCCGAAAGGCCGGAAACGAGCGCAGGAAGCCCTCCGCTCTCCAGCAGACCAGGGAGGGCGGCGGCTTCCTTGTTTTCAAAAATCTGATTTACAAGAAGTTTCATATATAATTATATTTTCCGTATCCGGAGGATATGACTCTGCGCTCTTATTCCTCCGGCTTCCTTACCGGGCGGATATCTATCATTTTGTCCATTGCAAAGGGATTGAGTATCCGCGTGTAGAAATCGTTGATTATCCGGTGCTCGACCGGCTCGATCTCAAAGGTGCCCTTAATGGGCTTGACCATCAGCTCAACGGGCGCGCCGCCGATGCGATAATCGCTGTCGACAACGACGTAGCCGAAGCGCGCAAAGAACTTGCGCAGTCCCTTTATCATGCTGCCGTCCTCATCCTCGAAGGACGTAAGCTCCGCGATAATGCCCTGCCGGTCGGCGTAGCGCTTGTTTATCAGGCGCATCGCCGCAATGCCGACGCCTTTGCCGCGGTACCACGGCAGCACCGCCATGTACTTGAGCAGTACATAGCCGTACAGATTTTTGGTCAGCACGAGCGCGTACGCAACCTCAAGGCTGGATTCCTCGTCATAAACGACCAGCAGCTCCGCGCTGCCGTTCAGGAGCGCGCGGTGAAGACTGAGCTTGGAGATTATTTCCTCCTTCGCAAAATCCATCTCCAGAAGGCTGTAATACCTCTCAAGATCCTTATGTCCGCATTTTCTCAGATTCAGCATGACTCTTCCCCTTTCTCTATCTGCTGTGCGCGGCACAGCGCGGCGTACTCGCCGTTTTTAGCCATCAGCTCGCTGTGGCTGCCCATCTCAACGATATGCTCGCCCTCGACAACGGCTATAACGTCCGCGTTTTTCACGGTGGAGAGCCGGTGGGCGATGATTATCGTTGTCCTGCCCTCGCTCAGCTCGTCAAGCGACGCCTGAATGCGCTGCTCGGTCACGGTGTCGAGCGCTGAGGTCGCCTCGTCGAGAATAAGTATCTTCGGGTTTTTCAGGAATACGCGCGCGATGGATATTCTCTGCTTCTGTCCGCCGGAGAGCATCACGCCGCGCTCTCCGATATAGCTGTCGTAGCCGTCGGGCATCTCCATTATCTCGGAGTGTATCTGCGCTCTGACCGCGGCCTCGACGATCTCCTCGTCGGTCGCGTCCGGACGGCCGTAGCGGATGTTCTCGCGTATCGTACCGGCGAACATGAATACATCCTGCTGAATGACGCCGATATTGCGGCGGAGACTTGCCTGCGTCACATGGCGCACGTCGATGCCGTCCACCGTTACGCTGCCTTCGCACACGTCGTAGAATCTCGGCAGCAGCTGGCACAGCGTCGTTTTTCCGCCTCCGGACGGTCCGACGACCGCAAGGCACTGCCCCGCCGCGATGTGCAGGTCAACGTCGCTGAGAACGGGTATGCCGTTGCCGTAATTAAAGCTGACGTGGTTATAATCTATTTTACCCTCAACTGCTCCAAGCTCCATGGCGTCCGGCGCGTCTTTTATCGTCGGCTCCGTGCGCATGACCTCAAGGAAGCGCGCGAAACCTGCCGTTCCCTGCATGTAAAGCTCCGCAAACTGCGTCAGCTTCCGCACCGGAGAGACAAAGGTGGAGACATAGAGCGAGAAGGTGATAAGGTCGATGTAATTCATCTTATTCTGCATGATGAGCAGGCCGCCGACCGCAATGACCACCACCTGAACTATGCCGGTAGTAAACTCCATACCGCTGTTGAACAGCCCCATCGACTTGTAGTATTCGACCTTTGAACCGCGAAACAGCTCGTTTGCGTGGTCAAACTTATCGCTCTCCTGATCCTCGTTCGCAAAGGCTTTCGCGGTGCGGATGCCGGAGATGCTGCTCTCGATGGCGGAATATATCTCCGCCGTCTTGCGCTTGACCTCGATATTGGCTTCCTTCATCTTGATGCGCTGCTTTATCGTGAACCACGCGCAGAGCGGCAGCGCCAGCGTGATGACAAGCGCGAGCTGCCACTGCATCGCAAACATCACCGCTAGCGCGCCAACTATCGTCAGCGTGCATATCACGATGTTTTCCGGCCCGTGGTGCGCAAGCTCCGTTATCTCGAAAAGGTCGCTCGTGATGCGGCTCATAAGAACGCCGGTGCGGTTATGGTCATAGTAGCTGAACGACAGGCTCTGCATGTGCGTGAACACGTCGCGCCGCATATCGGACTCAACGAGCACGCCCATCTTGTGCCCTATGACCGTTATCACATAATACAGCCCCGCTTTCAGCACATATGCCAGTACCATCACGGCCATTACCGTGAAGAAAGTGGCGTAGAGCTTATTAGGGAGCATGACCTTCATGGAGTACCGCGAGACATAGGGAAAGATGAGGTCTATGAGCGCTACAAGGAGCGCACAGAGCATATCTATCCCGAATAGCTTTTTATGCCCCGCGATGTATGACATGAAGATACTGAAAGGTTTCGCGTTATAGTTTTTCTTGTTCATCTCTGTTTCCGTTTTATTCTGCAAATTTGTCCCGCTCGGCGACGGCCAGCGCGTCACAGCGGTTGTTATGAACATTTTCCGCATGACCCTTGACCCAATGATAATGAAGCTCATGCTTTTCGGTCAATTCGAGCAAAGTTTTCCACAAATCGCTGTTAAGCGCGGGCTTTTTGTCGGCCTTTACCCAGCCCTTGCTTCGCCACGACACCGCCCAGCCCTTGCTCAGCGCGTCGATGACGTATTTTGAGTCTGAGTACAGCTCGACTATGCACGGCTCCTTCAGCGCCTGAAGTGCGGATATCACGCCCATAAGCTCCATGCGGTTGTTCGTCGTCTGCTTTTCGCCGCCCGACAGCTCCTTCTCCACGCCGTTGTAGCTGAGTATCGCTCCCCAGCCCCCCGGCCCCGGATTGCCGCTGCAAGCGCCGTCAGTATAAATTATGACTGTTTTCATTTGGTATAGTTATTCCTGTATTTTTTGAGTAGGTAGTTATATTCGCTGCGCTCGATAATTCCGTTTTTCAGAAAACCGTTAAGCTGGGCGATATACTTATCGCCGTTATCCGGCGTATATGCTTCCCGCCGCGGCTGAAAGGCTGCGCGCTCCTGCCGAAGGCGCAGGGGCTTTTCTTCCCGCGCGGCAGGCCGAGAAGCGCGCGGAGGCTGCGGCTTTTCGCCGCTGCGGGCATTTGCCTTTTTTGTTGAGGCCATAACTATTCCTATCACCGCAACGATTGAAAGCCCTATGATAATCACGGGCAGTACCGCCATGTTCCCGTCGTTTAACGCTCTGAGGAGCATGAGCAGCAGCACAACCACCGCCCAAGCCGGAGATTTGTTTTTGTTTTTCTTTTTATCGTCCACTTAGCTTCTCCTGAAATCAGTTCTCGGGAGCATCTTCGCTCTTATCTTCTTCCGCGGCTTCTTCCTCGCGGTCGGTCTTTTCGATGCAGATAACGCGGCTGCCATCCATGATGCGCATAATACGCACGCCCTGAGTGGCGCGGCTGAGCAGCGAGATATTCGCCGCCGACATTCTGATTATCGTGCCGTCGTCGGTGATGACAAGGATATCGTCCTCGTCGTTCACGACCTTGACGTCTGCGATCTTGCCGGTCTTATCGGTGACGTTGTAGTTCTTTATGCCGAGTCCGCCGCGGCCATGGACGGAGTATTCCTCGACCGGAGTGCGCTTGCCGTAGCCCTTCTCGGTTATTGTCAGCAGCGCCGAGCCTGCGCTGGTGCTGCCCGCGCCAATGACATAGTCGTCCCCGCGCAGCTTTATGCCGCGCACGCCGACGGCGGTTCTGCCCATGGGGCGCACATCCTGCTCGTTGAAGCAGACGGACATACCGTCGTGCGTTGCGATGAGGATGTTCTCGTCGCCGCCGGTCTGGATGACGGAGATAAGCTCGTCGCCCTCGTCAAGATTCAACGCTCTTATGCCGTTTGCGCGGATGTTCTTCAGCGCGGCCTGGCCCATGCGCTTGACGGTGCCGTTGCGCGTGACAAAGACAAGGTAGCTGTCCTCATCCAGTCCGCGGCCGCCGATCATTGCGGCGATCTTCTCCTGATTCTCGGCGCTGTTGTCCATCTGGATTATATTCACCAGATTCGTGCCGCGCGCGGTGCGGCCGGCCTCAGGAATATTATAGCCCTTCTTGATATATACGCGGCCTGCCTTGGTGAAGAACAGAATATTATCGTGCGTGGACGCAGTGAACACGGTCTCCACGAAGTCCTCGTCCTTCGTCGCCATCGCGCGGACGCCCTTGCCGCCGCGCCCCTGGGCACGGTACTCACTGACGGGCAGGCGCTTGATATAGCCGCCGTGGGTCAGCGTAAAGACGCACTGCTCCTCTTCGATAAGATCCTCCATGTCGATCTCATCGACAACGTCCTGTATCTCGGTGCGGCGCTTGTCACCGTACTTATCGCGCAGCGCGATAAGCTCATCTTTCAGAACGCCCTTGATAAGCTCGGGGTCGGCAAGCAGGCTCTTGAGATAAGTGATCTTCTCTTCAAGCTCCTTGTACTCAAGCTCCAGCTTCTCGCGGTTGAGTCCCTGAAGCGAGATAAGGCGCATATCACATATCGCCTGCGCCTGAACGTCGCTCAGGCCGAAGCGCTTCATCAAATTCTGCTTCGCGTCGTCGTAGCTGGTGCGGATGATGTGGATGACCTCGTCGATATTGTCCTGCGCGATGAGCAGGCCTTCCAACAGATGAGCGCGCTCCTCGGCCTTGCGCAGATCGTAGCGCGTGCGGCGGACGATGATGTCCTCCTGGAAGGTCAGGTACTCGTCGATAATGTGGCGCAGGGACAATATCTTCGGCTGACGCTGATTATTCACGAGCGCCAGCATATTTATCGAGAAGCTGGACTGCAGCGCGGTCTGCGCGAACAGCCGGTTCAGCACGACCTGCGGGTTCGCGTCGCGCTTGAGCTCAATGACCATGCGCATACCGTTGCGGTCGCTCTCGTCGCGCAGGTCGGAAATGCCCTCAAGGCGCTTTTCGCGCACCTGATCTGCGATATTCTTGATGAGCTGGCGCTTATTGACCTGATACGGCAGCTCGTTGACGATTATTCTGGTTCTGCGGTCGCGCCCGAACTCCTCAAACTCCGTGCGCGCGCGGACAATGACCCTGCCGCGGCCGGTGGCGTATGCCTGACGTATGCCGCTGCGCCCCATGATGATGCCCTTGGTCGGGAAATCAGGGCCTTTGATGTGCTGCATAAGGTCGGGCAGCGCCGCTTCCGGATTATCCAGCACGCAGACGCAGGCGTTTATGACCTCGGTGAGGTTGTGCGGCGGGATATTCGTCGCCATGCCGACGGCGATACCGCTGGAGCCGTTGACCAGCAGGTTCGGGAATCGGGAGGGCAGGACGCGCGGCTCCTTGCGGCTCTCGTCAAAGTTCGGATCCCAGTCGACGGTCTCTTTGTCGATGTCGCGCAGCATCTCGTTGGATATTTTTGATAGTCTCGCCTCGGTATAACGGTATGCGGCAGGGGGGTCGCCGTCCACGGAACCGAAGTTGCCGTGGCCGTCAACGAGCATATATCTCATCGAGAAGTCCTGCGCCAGACGCACCATTGCGTCGTAAACCGACGCGTCGCCGTGCGGATGGTAACGCCCCAGCACATCGCCGACGCAGGTCGCGGACTTTTTGAAGGGCTTGTCGCTGGTGAGATTGTCCTCATACATCGCATACAGAATGCGGCGGTGCACGGGCTTGAGTCCGTCGCGCACGTCGGGCAGCGCTCTGCCGACGATGACGGACATGGCATAATCTCTGTAGCTGTCCTCCATTTCGCCAACCAGCTCAGATTCGGTTATGACCTGATTCGGGAAGGCTATATCTTCGGGTTTATAATCTCTCTTATGTGCCATTTGAAGCTAACTCCTCAAATATCCAGATTGACAACGTATTTTGCGTTGGCCTCTATCCATTCCTTGCGCGGCTCGACGTTTTCGCCCATAAGGACGGTAAATATCTCGTCGGCCTTCACGGCGTCGCCCAGCGTGATGCGGCGAAGCGAGCGCTTCTCCGGATCCATGGTCGTCTCCCACAGCTCGTGCGGGTCCATCTCGCCCAGACCTTTGAAGCGGTTGATGTCTATCTTCACGTTCGGGTTATCGCCGCGCATCTCGGCGGATATTCTGTCGCGCTCCTCGTCGGAATACGCGACGCGCTGGGTCTTGCCGCGGGTCAGCTTATAAAGCGGCGGCACAGCGGAATACACATAGCCGTTTTCGATGAGCGGGCGCATGTATCTGAAGAAGAAGGTCAGAAGCAAGGTTCTGATATGGCTGCCGTCGACATCAGCATCGGCCATAATGATTATCTTATGGTAGCGGAGCTTTTCGATATTGAACTCATCCCCGATGCCGGCGCCGAGCGCGACTATCATTGGATAGAGCTTGTCGTTGCCGTAGATTTTATCGGCGCGCGCCTTCTCGACATTCAGCATCTTGCCCCACATGGCGAGGATAGCCTGGAAGCGGCTGTCTCTGCCCTGGATCGCGGAGCCCGCAGCGGAGTCGCCCTCGACGATGTATATCTCGCAGAGGGACGGGTCGCGCTCGTTGCAGTCCTGAAGTTTGTCAGGCATCTGGCCGGACTCAAGTCCGGTCTTGCGGCGGACGGATTCCTTGGCCTTGCGGGCTGCCTCGCGGGCACGGTTTGCCATCATGGCCTTTTCAAGTATCGTCTTTGCGGTCGCTGGGTGCTCCTCAAAATAGGTCGAGAGCTGGTCGTTGACTATGCCGTCGACCAGAGTCCTGATATACGCGTTGCCGAGCTTCTGCTTGGTCTGACCCTCGAACTGTGCCTCCGGAAGCTTGACGGAGATGACCGCGGTGATGCCCTCGCGGACGTCCTCGCCGGAGACCTTATCGTCGCCCTTTATGGCATTGGTCTTCACTCCGTAGGCGTTTATGACACGGGTGAGCGCGGTTTTGAAGCCGGTCTCATGCATACCGCCCTCAGGAGTATGGATGTCGTTTGCAAAGGAGATGAGATTCTCGGCATAGCTGTCGTTATACTGCAGGGCGATCTCGGCTATCGCGTCGCCCTTGGTGCCGCTGAGGTATATGACCTCCTCGTGCAGCGGATTTTTATGGCGGTTGAGGTAATTTACAAACTCGCGGATGCCGCCCTCATAGCACATCGAGTCGCTCTCGCCGTCCTCGGTGCGCTTATCGGCTATCTCGATATGCACGCCGCCGTTCAGGAATGCCTGCTCGCGCAGTCTGGTGTGCAGCGTCTCATAGTCATATACGGTCGTATCAAAAAGTTCGGGGTCGGGCTTGAAGGTGACGACGGTGCCGTGCTTATCGGTATCGCCGATTATCTTCATCTCCTGCGTTATCCCGCCGCGGGCAAACTTCATCTCATAGATTTTGCCCTCTTTGTGAACCTGAACCTCGAGCCACTCGGACAGGGCGTTGACGACGGAAGCGCCAACGCCGTGCAAGCCGCCGGATACCTTATAGCCTCCGCCGCCGAACTTGCCGCCGGCGTGCAGCACGGTATAGACGACCTCGAGCGCGGGTCTGCCGGTCTGTGCCTGTATATCTACTGGTATACCGCGGCCGTTATCGGTAACGGTAATGGTGTCGCCTGGGTTGATGGTGACGGTTATATGGTTGCAGAAGCCGGCAAGCGCCTCGTCGATTGCGTTGTCAACTATCTCATAAACCAGATGATGCAGTCCGGACGCAGAGGTCGAGCCGATATACATGCCGGGGCGTTTGCGCACGGCTTCAAGTCCTTCGAGAACCTGAATTTGCGAAGCGTCATATTCGTTCATTTTATTTTCTATATTGTCTGCCATTTGGTGCCTCCGAGTAATATTATTATGCGTTTACCGCGCCCGCCTCTGCGCGGCGCAGCAGGGTCGCCGCAGCCATCTGGCTGAGATACACGGCGGTTTTTTCTCCAGAGCTGTACACTACAAAGGATTTTGGAATGTCCTCCGCGGCGTTTATCACATGACCCGCCTTTTCGGACATGGTCAGATATTTTCTTGTAATATGGGATTGAGAGGTTATATCAAGGTCAAAGATGCCGATTATTCCGGCGGTATCAATAACCGTGCCCTTGCCGAGATGCAGATACATCAGTGAATTCTCCCGTTTTCAACGAACAGCACCTTGCCTCCGGTGCGGCTCGATATCTCCTCGTCCTCGCAGCAGGTGATTAGCGTCTGCCCGCCGCCGATGCGGTTGAGGACAAATTTCTGCCGCTTCTCGTCAAGCTCCGAAAGCACATCGTCCAGCAGGAGTATCGGATATTCGCCGGTCTCGGCGAGGAATATCTCCCGCTCTGCAAGCTTCATCGAGAGTGCGGCGGTGCGCGTCTGCCCCTGAGAGGCAAAGCTGCGAGCCGGTCTGCCGTTTATGAATATCTCAAGATCATCCTTATGCGCGCCCGTGAGGCACTGTCCGCTGTCAAGCTCCGCGCGGCGGTGTGCCTCCTGGTGCTCGCAGATATCGTAATATATCTCCTTAGCGCTGCTGTAGACATTTTTCACGGTACTCACTGTTTTATATTTAATTTCCAGTTTTTCGCCGCTGCCGGAAAATTCCGAGTGGATAGGCCTCGCCGCTTCGTCAAGCCGTGCGGCGAAGGCCGCGCGGTAGCGTATCAGCTGCGCGGAGGCCCGGCACATCGCGTCTGAAAATTCGTCCAGCGCATCAAGCAGGCTTGGCTTTTCATGCCAGTCCTTCAGAATACGCGATTTATTCTCGTAGAGCTTATTGAAGTCCGACAAGAGCTCCGCGTAGCGCGGCCTGATCTGGCTTATCGCGTTATCAAGCAGCCTGCGGCGCACTGCGGCGCCCTCCTTGATGAGGTTCAGATCGTCAGGGCAGAACAGCACCGCGTTTATCACTTCCGACAGCTCCGCCGCGGATTTTCTCACACCGTTGACCGTTATCTTTTTTGCCGTGCCGGGCTGCATGATTATTCTTATCGTCTGGTCGCGGTCATGACTCGTGACCTCGGCAAGTATCTCCGCCGCGGAATACCCGAATCCGGTCAGCTCGCGGTCAAACCTCGTGCGGAAGCTGCGGCCGCAGGAGAGCATATACACGGCTTCTAGAAGATTTGTCTTTCCCTGCGCGTTGCGGCCGGAAATTACGTTTGTCCCGCCGGAAAACTCAGCCGTGTCCCATTCGTAATTTCTGAAGCCGTTGAGCGCGATCTTGTTGACCCTCATTCCGCCGCTATCTCGAATGCAAAGCGGTCAAATTCCACCTTGTCGCCCTGGCGGAGCTTCTTGCCGCGCATGGTGCAGACCTCTCCGTTGACTTTCACAAGGCCATCCGCTATGACGTTCTTTGCTTCCCCGCCGGTACCGACCGCGGCGGCGTACTTCAAAAGTGCGTCAAGCTTGATAAATTCTGTATTTATAAGTATTTTTTCCATTTTTATCTCTTTTCAAAAGTGAATCATGCACCCGCGTGGAGACGCACGGGGAGTATCATATAGGTAAAGTTCTCACTGCCGTCCGCCGCCTTCACAATGCATGGGGAGGAAGCCGTATTCAGGCAAATTTTAAGCTTATCGGTTCCGGAGGCCTTGAAAGCGTCCATAAGATAGCGATCATTGAAGCCTATCTCAAGCCCGTCGCCGCTGCCTTCGCAGGTGCAGACGTCCTCGGCCTTGCCGATGGGCGTGGCGCAGGTGCATTCTATGGAGCCGTCGCCGAAGATCATGCGGATTGGGCTGCTGTTCTTCTCGCTTACGATCAGCGCGACGCGGTCTATGGTGGACATCATCTCGCTGCGCTCGACCTCGATCTCAATGCGGAAGTTATCAGGAATGGATTTGCGGTAATTGAGGAACTCTCCCTCAAGGCGGCGGGTAATAACGACGGTCTCGCCTATTGTGAAGGATATATGCTTCGAGCCGACCGAGATGGACACGGCGTCGTCGCTGTCGGCGCAGATACGCTCGATATCTGCAAGCGCGGAGCCGGGGACGACGAAGCTGCAGTTTTCCATCTTCGCGCTCTCGAGCTTCTCGCAGCGCTTCGCAAGGCGGTATCCGTCAACGGAGACAAGCGTGAGCGTGTCATCCTCGACCTCGAACAGCGTGCCGGTGTATATCGGGCGGACGTCACTGTCGGAGACAGCAAAGATGGTCTGGTTTATCATGCTCTTGAGTATCTTCTGCGGGAGGGAGATGTTGTTCAGGCTGTCTACCGCGGGCATCTCGGGGTAGTCGTCGGCGCTGATGCCCATGAAGTTGAATTCGCTCTTGCCGCACTTGACGTTTACGTTATTGTTCGCGTCAGAGCTGATGGTGACTATGCCGTCCGGCAGTCTGCGGATCATCTCGCCGAAGAAGCGCGCGCCGACGACAATGCTGCCCTGCTCGGCGATGTCGGCCGCGATATTTGTGTATATGCCCTTTTTCAAGTCGTAGCCTGTGACGCGCAGGTCGATCCCTGCCTGAAGCAGCAGACCCTCAAGCGCCGGAATCGGGCTTTTGGAAGCAGTTGCTCTGGAGGCGATGGTGCAGGCGGACTGAAGAATATATTTTTCGCATGAGATTTTCATTTCGTTTCCTCCGATAAAAATTTTTCTGTAAGGAATAAATAAAGGATAATATTATTGTTGTAGTTGTTATAGGCGAAATTTTTGTGGAAAAGCCGCTGAAAGCCTTG
>URGI01000032.1 GCA_900547315.1 uncultured Eubacteriales bacterium
TATTGCCACCTCCATGTCTATAATAGCATAAAAATAATGGTAGGCACTTTTGTGTCTACCATTATTTTATCACTTCACATTGATAATGCATGGGTTTTTAGTTTACTTCTCGACTATGTCTTCGGGACCGAAGGGGTCTCCGCACTGGGGGCAGAAGCGGGGCGGATGCATCGGATCCTCGGGCTGCCAGCCGCACTTATCGCAGATATAGAGCGGTTCGTTTGCGGGCTTCGGCGCGCCGCAGTTTTGGCAGAAGCGGCCGAGATTGACCTCACCGCAGTTCTCGCAGGTCCAGCCGCGCTTTGCCGCACCGGCCGCCTTGCGCTGGCCACTGGGGCGCTTCACGGGGACGGGCTTGCTGTCGCGCTTGGAGAGGATGAGCAGCACAGCCGCCGCGATCAGGCCGAGTCCCGCGATGACCAGCAGCAGGACTACAAGGCCGTTGCCCCTGCTGGAATTGTTCTGAGTATCATCGGGCTTGATCTCGATATCAGCGTTGCCGCCGGTGCTGGGGCTGGGCGAAGGATCATCCACGCCGGGAGTCGGCGAGGTTGGAGCCACAGTCACAGTCGGCGTAGGGGTAGCGACGGCAGCGGTATATGTGACGGCTACGGCTCCGGTGTTGACGCGGTCGCTGTTCTGGCCGCCCTTGGTGCTCCACACGGAAGCAAAGTAGTACACAGTGCCCTCGGTCTGGGGCGGGGTGTAGCTCGCGGAGGTCGCGCCGCTGATGAGCGTGCCGCCGTTATTGCTGGCGGAGGTGTTGCTGTACCACTGATATTTGAGCGTGCCGCCGTTGTTGGTGTCGCTCGCAGAAACGGTGAGCGTAGTCCCCTCGCCGACGGTCTTTGTGACGCCGCTGGGCTGAGTGTTGATGGTCGGGCGCTTAAGGGCGACCTCGGCCTTCTTGACGGTTATTATTGCGCCGTTGGTGCAGAGATAGGTCTTGCCGTCCGCGGCGATGAATTTGCATTCCGCTTTCCAGCCGTTCATGGAGGCCGGAATATTCTCAAGCACAAGGCGGTCGCTGTCGGTTCCGGAGACCTTCAGTCCCTTGAAGTAGTCCGGAGCGTCCTTGGCAGGATAAGTATTTGTCGTGTCGGGGCTGACTATGCGCCACACGAACGACGCGGCGTTTTCCGCACGCGCGATAAACACAGCTCTGCCGCCCTCCTCGACGGTCTCACCGGTGGGCTGCTTTGTTATCTTGATCTCACCGGCCGGAGAAGGAGACGGCGACGGCGTGACGGTGGTGTAGGACGGATTCGTGACGGCTACCACGTTTGACGTCGCGGTACCGGCGCTGTTCTTCACCGTGAGGTAGTAATAATAGGTCTGGACGCTGCTCTCCATACCCTTGGTGCCGACAGTTACGTTCTGGCTGTCGGATTCAAAGGTCCAGGTGGTTCCTGCCGCGCCGCCGGAAGTGCTGTTGCTGGTGTTGGTATAGAGCGTGACCTCATAGGGCGCGCCGCCGGTAAGGCTGAGCTTCAGCTGGAAGTTGTCGTCCTTCTTGGGCGCGGTCGTGCTGGCCGAAGCCTGCACGGTCGGCTGTACCGCGGCCACATTGACGGTCGCGTCGGTGGAGCCGGGCTGCCCGTCCCGCATCTCGAAAGCAACAGTCAGCTTATATGTTCCGGGTTTGGTCGGTGTGCCGGAGAGCAGAATCTGCGTTGCGTCCGCGCTGAGCTTCAGGCTCATTCCCGGACAACTGCCGCTGCTTATAGACGCCTTGTCGACAATATTGTTGTCATCCTTGCCGTTGAACTGAGCCAGCACAAGCTCCGAATACGTGCCGCACTTGCAGTCATACGCCGCGAAGGCCTGCGCCATCGGCAGCGACGCCAACAGAAGTACTATAAGGAAAACGCTGAGTATGCGCGACAGGTTCTTTTTCATTTTATATCCTCCCATTATGTTATACCCGTTGGGGAGGCGTATTTCGACCTGCATCCCCTTTTTCGCAGTTATTTTAACATAATATATTCATTCGTGCAAGCCGCATCCCCCTTAAAATATCTTAAATCTTAAGAGGAATGCGTTATCACCCGTATGTACTGTTTTTTCAGGTTCTGAAGAAGAAATGGAACTTGTCGTTACCGTCCGACGTTCCGCCGGATTCGCATTCGACATGGACGCCGGTCACGCTGCCGCCTATAGTATCGCAGGTCACATTCGCTCCTGCGGTGACATTGCCCTCGATATTGTCGCAGGTCACGGAGCCGCCCGCCTTGACGTCGCCCTCGACGCTGTCGCAGGTGACCGTGCCGCCGGCACTTACGCTGCCGCTCACATCGTCACAGGTGACATTGCCGCCGGTCCTGACATCGCCGCCCACGGCGTCGCAGGTAATGGTGCCTCCCGCTTCTATACTGCCCTCGACGTCGCCGTCAACGCGCACATCGAACTCGCTGTGAATGTTCATCGCAGGGCCCTCGTAGCAGAATTCTATCCTGCGGTTCTCGGCAGTGTCGCCGCAGCCGACAAGCGTATGCCCGTGATAGAGCACCGCGTACAGGCAGTCATCATCAGGCCACGGCAGTTCGTCGTTCTTCGGCTCCGCGGCGGGAGCCTCGCGCCGTGCCGCTTCCCTTCCGAAAAGCTCATCTATTGTTACGCCGAACACATCCGCCAGCATCGGGAAGCTGGACACGTCGGGGCTTGACAGCCCGTTCTCCCACTTGCTAACCGCCTGAAAAGATATCCCCATAAGGTTTGCGAGCTGATCCTGTGTCATGTTCTTCTCTTTTCTGAGTCTTGCGATATTTGCGCCTATAACGTCGTTCATTGCGACGCCTCCTTTCGAATTTCTGATGCCGATGGTATAGAAAAAATCCTGAAATTCCAATAACTTATCCGTTGAATCGCGAATTCAACCGCTGGTTGAGTGGTTTAATTATATACCCCGCCGCCGCGCCGTCAATGGGCGGCTTGCTCTTTATCCGCTTTTTGGGTATAATATCTACAAAAATCAACGATTGTTGACATTGAGTTGAAATTCATTTCAGAATAAATATTTATATTCTATACATACGGGGGTGGAACTATGTTCAAGATACTTATAGCCGAGGATGACCACGAGCTGCGCCAGCTTTTCCAGCACGTTCTCACCAAGAACGGTTATGCCGCAGTCGGCGTATCGAACGGCGAGGAGGCGCTCGCCGCTATGGACACAAGCTATTACGATTTGATAATTTCAGACATTATGATGCCGAAGCTCGACGGGTACGAGCTGGTGCGCTCGCTGCGCGAGGCGGGCAACAGCATTCCCGTGCTGATGATAACCGCGAAGGATGCGTTTGATGATATGCGTCTCGGCTTCGTCTCCGGCAGCGACGATTATATGGTCAAGCCCGTCAACGTAAACGAGATGGTGCTGCGCGTCAGCGCACTGCTGCGTAGGGCTCAGATGGCGAACGAGCGCCGTCAGGTGATCGGCGGGACGGTGCTGGAATGCGATTCGCTCTCGGTACACACCGGCGGCGAGAACATGGTGCTGCCGCAGAAGGAATTCATGCTGCTATACAAGATGGTCTCCTTCCCCAGCCGGATATTCACGCGTCAGCAGCTGATGGACGACATCTGGGGCTACGAGACCGATACTGACACGCACACTGTCGACGTTCACATCGGGCGGCTGCGCGAGCGCTTCCGCGATAATCCCGATTTCAAGATAGTCACGATGCGCGGAGTCGGCTACAAGGTGGTGAAGCTGTGAAAAAGAAGTTTACATCCATGCCGACGCTGCGCGTCTGGTTCACGCTGATATGCATGGTCGAGTACATCGTCGTCGCGCTCCTCGCGGAGCTGACGGCGTGGCTTATAAAAAAGTGGCTCGGCATAACCGTGGCGGCGCCGCTCTTCGTATGGGCGGTTCTGTTCAGCGTCATTTTCGGCTTCGTCATCACAAATTTCACACTGAAGGTATTCTTTGACCCCGTCGCCAAGCTCGAAAAGGCCATGCGCACCGTGGCAGGCGGAAACTTCAAAGTGACTGCCGAGACGGACAGCCGCATCAACGAAGTGCGCAGCCTGTACAGCAGCTTCAACATGATGGTCAAGGAGCTGAGCGCGACCGAGACCCTGCAGACGGACTTCATCTCCAGCGTGTCGCATGAGTTCAAGACGCCGATAAACGCCATTGAGGGCTACGCTTCCCTGCTGCAGGATCACCAGCAGTCGCAGGAGGAGCAGGACGATTATATTGAAAAGATACTCTTCAATACCCGCCGCCTCTCCACGCTCATCGGGAATATCCTGCTCCTGTCCAAGATAAGCGCGCAGAGCATCCGCCCGCAGCGCGTCAGCTACCGGCTTGACGAGCAGGTGCGGCAGGCCATCGTGGCGCTGGAGCAGAAATGGACGGAGAAGGACATCGACTTTGACATTGAGCTGGACGAGATCGAGTATTCGGGCTACGGCTCGCTGCTGATACATGTATGGACGAATCTGATCGACAACGCCATAAAGTTCGACCCCCACGGCGGGATGATCTTGATGCGCATGCGCGCTGAAAATGACACCGTGACATTCACTATCGAGGACGACGGCCCCGGGATCCCTGCGGGCGACGAAGAACGGATATTCCACAAGTTCTACCAGAGCGACAATTCGCGCGAGATGTACGGCAACGGCCTCGGCCTTGCGCTTGCTCAACAGATAGTTGAGCTGAGCGGCGGAACGATCAGCGTGGAGAACCTGCCGACTGCGGGCTGCCGCTTTACGGTCAGGCTGCCGATAGTCGCCAAACAGTGACAGAATGTTACTCAATCAACTAATTTTCAACTGGCGTTGATTTTGACTTGAACTTATGTTGTAAAATCTAATGTATAAATATCTTAACGTGGGCTGACAGGCTCATGTGCATGTCAGGGAGGCACAAAGGATGAACAAGAGGACCGGCGAGGATCGGATATGGACGATACCCAATATTTTGTCGATTTTCCGCATGGTGTTGATCCCCGTTTTTGTCTGGACATACTGCGGGCTAAAAAATGATCTCGCTACCGCGCTCGTGCTGCTGCTCTCCGGTATCAGCGATACAGCGGACGGCATCATTGCGCGCCGCTTCAACATGATCACGACGCTCGGCAAGGCGATAGACCCCGTTGCCGACAAGCTGACGCAGATAGCGATGCTCCTCTGCCTGCTCACCCGATTCCCTTCACTCATCATCCTGCTCGCGCTCCTTCTCATAAAGGAGATAACCGGCGGCGTGATGAGCCTGCTGATACTGAAGCGCCGCAAGCTTGTGCTGCCTGCCGACTGGCACGGCAAGCTCACAACTTTCCTGCTCTACGCCACCATGCTTCTGCACCTCCTCTGGGGTTCGATACCGGAATCGGTCTCGAACGCGAGCATCGCGGTGTGCTCAGCGGTGACGCTGATGTCGTTTGTGCTTTATTTTATACGGAATTTCCGCGCGCTGTCCCGTTCGGAGGGCAAGTCCGGCGCGGTTTGAGGTAAACTGATGGGATTTTGGAAATGCGTTATATACATGGCCGCGCTCGGCGTGCTGTCGTTCGTTATAGGCCGTCTGCTGCCGAAAAGTTGGTTTCATGCCGACAGGTTCCCGTACAAGACCGCAGCCTGTGAGCCGAAGATATATCAGGCGATGCGCGTGAAAAGCTGGCAGGGCAAGGTTCCGGATATGAGCCGCATATTCAAAAAAATCATGCCGGAGAAGAAAATGACCGCCGAGACGATAGCCGACGTGCCGCGTATGCTGGAAGAGACCTGCGTTGCAGAGCTTACGCATTTTCTTCTTAGCCTTCTCGGCCTCGCCATGCTCTGGATCTGGCCGGGCGCGGGCGGGATAATCGTCACGGCGATATACATTCTTCTCGGCAACCTGCCCTTCATAATCATTCAGAGATACAACCGCCCAAGGCTGCAGCGGCTCTACGCCATGCAGCAGCGCAAGCGAGAAAGGAGCTCTATCTGAATGCGTACCCTAATACTAAGCTGCAATACCGGCGCTGGGCATAATTCCTGCGCGAAAGCGCTTCAGGAGACCTTCACCGCCCACGGCGAGGTGTGCGACATCATCGACGCATTACAGTTCATATCCGAGCGCGCGTCCCAGTTCATTTCAAACTGGCACACGCGCATATATCTCTACGCACCGAAGCTTTTCAAGGCCGGATATCAGGGCGCGGAGAACCATGATTCTCTCTTCCGCGAGGGAACCGGAATATATAAGTTCTTGACAAGCGGTGCCGACAGAATATATGATTACATCGTCGAGGGCGAGTACGACAATATAATCTGCACTCACGTTTTCCCAGCGCTCGCCATAAGCGAAATGCAGGAGCGTCACCCTTCCATGCGGATAACGACAAGCTTCATTTCGACCGACTACACCTGCTCCCCCAGCGTCTCCGATTCCAACCTTGAATGGTATTTCATCCCCGCCGAGTCACTGAAGGACGAGTTTGTCCGCTGCGGTGTGCCGAGTGAAAAGCTCGTCGCCAGCGGTCTTCCCGCGAAGCGCGCATTTTACGTGCGCCCCGACAAGAAGGCAGCCAAGGCGGCGCTCGGGTTTGACGAAGACCAGCGTCACCTGCTGGTGATGTGCGGCAGCATGGGCTGCGGCCCGATACGCGACATCACCGAGCTTCTCTGCGAAAATATCAGCGAGGATCAGACGGTCACGGTCGTCTGCGGCTCAAACGAGGAGCTATACGAGAAGCTTAACAAGCGCTTCGGCTCCGTGCCGCGCGTCCATATACGCGCAGTGGTATCCGATATGCCGCCGCTCATGCAGTCTGCCGATCTCTTCCTCACGAAGCCCGGCGGACTGAGCAGTACCGAGGCCGCCGCTGCCGGTGTGCCGATGGTGCTCATCGACGCCGTGGCGGGATGCGAGGAGCACAATCTGGACTTCTTCCTCAAGCTCGGCGGCGCTGTCACCGCTGAAACGCCCGAGGAGCTTGCAGAGCTTGCGCTCTCCCTGCTGTCGGACGAGGCACGGCTCAAAGAAATGTTCGCCGCGCTCGCGCCGTCGGACGTCATTCCCGCCGAAAAAATCTATGCGCACCTGCTCCGCTGCGCGAATAAACCGGAGCTTTAAGGAAAATGCTTGAAACAGATTTTCGCCGATTTCGCTTCAGCAAGCTGAATACGGATGAGTTCCGTCACCTGAAGCTGCTGATTTTCTGGCCCATATTCGGGCTGTTTTTCACCTTTGTGGAGCGTTTTTATAACGTCGGGCACTATTATTCGATGCACTGCCCGCTTGACGACATGATCCCGTTCTGCGAATGGTTCTTGATACCGTATCTGCTCTGGTTCGTATACCTTATCGGGACAATCGTGTACACCTTTTTCTTCGATGTAGCGGCATTTAAGCGGATGATGTATTTCATCATCATTACATATTCGATCACGATGCTGATATATCTCGTTTTCCCGACCTGCCAGGATCTGCGCCCGACGCAGTTCGCGCGGGACAACGTCCTGACGCGGTTCGTCGCATGGTTTTATAATTTTGACACTAACACGAACGTCTGCCCGTCGATACACGTCCTCGGCTCCGTCGCCGCAATGCTCGGTCTGTGCGACTGCAGGCGGCTGCAAAACCCGAAGCTGAAGCTTCTCTTCATCCTGCTCTGTGTGCTGATATGCATCTCGACAGTGTTTATGAAGCAGCATTCGGTGCTGGATGTTCTGGCGGCGCTGCCGCTGTGCGTGATTGCCTACCCCATATGCTACAAAGCGGGACGGCATGAAAAAGTCAGCGCAGTTCAACTATAAGTTGAGCTGCGCTGACTTTTCAGCATTTGTGCGTTATGAAATATTCCCGCGCGGTTTCCGCGTCGTGCTTGATCTGAGCCGACAGCTCCTCGAAATCGTCGAACCTGCGCTCCGGTCTGATGAACGAATAGAAATCGACGCGCGCCTGACGGCCATAGAGATTGCCGCTGTAGTCCAGCAGGAAGCTCTCGACGCTCACGCGGCCGCTGCTGCTGACCGTCGGCCTGACGCCGACGTTCGTCACCGCAACGTAGTTCGCGCCGCCCTCGAGATAAACCCGCGTCGCGTACACACCATGTTTCGGGACAAGTACGCCCTCCGGAAAGAACATGTTTATAGTCGGCGTGCCCATCTTGGTGCCGAGGTGGTAACCGGAATGCACGGTGTCTGCCAAAGAGTGCGGATGCCCGAGCAGGCGGTTCGCCTGTTCGATCTCGCCTTCCGCGATAAGCTCGCGGATATGCGTTGAGCTGACGACGCGGCCGTCCACCGTCACGGCAGGGATTATATCGCAGCCGATGCCGCGCGCCTCGCAGTACGCCTTCAGCCGCTCCGCGGTGCCTTCGCCCTTGTAGCCGAAGCAGAAATCGTGACCCACAACTATCCAGCTGATGTTCAGCTCACGGATAAGCGAATCGATGAATTCGTCCCACGGCATGCGCATGACGTGCTGATTGAAATGGATAAACACGACGTTGTCGATGCCGAAGCAGCGCCGGATTATCTCCTCGCGCCCCAGCGCGCTGTTGATAAGCGGCACGTCCTTTCCGAAAACGAGCATATCCGGATGCACGTCAAAGCTCAGAACCGACGGAACGGCGTCTATCTCTTCCGCGCGCTGTTTCGTCTTTTTCAGCAGCGCCGCGTGTCCCAGATGCACCCCGTCGAAAAAGCCGAGGGCTATCGCTCTTTTTATCTCTGGCATGGAATTACACCTCAAAGAAGCTTTTTATAGTTTTCATGCGGCCGTTGGCAGCCCGGCACAGCGCAAGGAATTCGCCCGCCTGTGAATAGACGCGGTATTCCCCGTCCGACACTGCGCATGAAAAATCGTTGCCGCAGCGGAGCTTTCTCTCGCTGCCGCCGCTGACGGTATATTCCTCCGCGCGGCTGAACAGCGAATCGACCGGTATCAGCAGCGACTCGACGTCGCCCGCTTCTTTCGCGAGCTGGACGTCTTCGATGCTGTGCGCATCGTCAACGCTGAACTCCCCCGCGCGGATACGGCGCAGCGAGCTCATGCAGCCGCCGACATTCAGACTCTCGCCTATGTCATTGCACAGAGTTCTGATATACGTGCCCTTTGAGCATTCGACGTCAAGCGTCCAATCCGCCTTTTCTCCGCCGAGTATCTCTATGCCGTGTATCGTAACGGGGCGGGGCTTGCGCTCCACCTCGCCGCCGCGGCGGGCAATGTCACACAGCTTCTGGCCGTTTACCTTTATGGCGGAGTACATCGGGGGAATCTGCATGATATCGCCGATAAACGGCTTTATCGCGTCGGCCAGAGCCTCCCTTGTGACGCTGGCTTCGCAGCTCCGCAGTATATTGCCCGTGGTGTCCTGCGTGTCGGTGCTCACGCCGAGGCGGAGCCCCGCGATATATCGCTTGCTCTGCGCTTCGGCAAATTCCACCGCGCGCGTCGCCCTGCCGACAAACATGACGAGAAGTCCGGTCGCCATCGGGTCAAGCGTTCCGGAATGACCTATGCGCCGCTCACGCAGCATGCCTTTCAGCTTTGCCGCGATGTCATGGCTCGTCCAGCCCTCCGGCTTGTCTATTAGAAGAATGCCGTTCATTTCCAGACCTCGTCGATCACGGCGAGGAGCATGTCACGCGCCTTCTCGGGCGGGCAGTCGATCGTGCATCCGGCCGCCATCGCGTGGCCGCCGCCGCCGAACACGGCGCAGATATCGCTGCTGCTGACGTCGCGTCCGGAGCGGACGGAGACCTTGCTGCTGCCGTTATCGCGCTCACGGATCGTTATATTCACCGATGCGCCCTCGGCGCGTCCGGCAAGTCCCGCCAGATCGTCGCAGTCCTCTTCGCCCGCGCCGGCCTGACGCAGCATTTCCTTCGTGATTATGGCGACGGATATCTTCCCGTCGCGGTAAAAGCCCATAGTGGAGTAGATCATTCCCTCAAGCTTCAGCCGCGCGCGGGAGGCCTTGCGGAAGAACTTCACGTTCACCATGCCGGTATCCGCGCCGTACTCAAGCAGCTCCGCCGCCGCCCTGAATGTGGCGGCATTTGTGTTGAGATACTGGAAGCAGCCTGTATCCGTCGTCACGGCAATATACAGCAGGTCTGCCTCCTCCTGCGTGATGCCGCCGCACATCTCTTTTATTACCGCAAGCACGATCTCACCGCAGGCCGCCTTATCCGGGCAGACCAGCTCTTTCTTCGCATAGTGCGAATTGGTTGGGTGGTGGTCGATGCAGAGATCGATTGCGCCGTCAAAGCCCTCGGCAAACATTTTCTCTGTCGCGACGTCTACCGACACGATGTACTTAGGCTTGAAGCTTTTCGGGGCAAAGTATTTCTCAACGTGCGGCATATACTTCGTCGTGACTGCGGGGTTTCTGAAAAGATTCGCCCGTTTCCCTGCACGGCGCAGGGCGCTGCAAAGCGCGGCGGCACTGCAGAGTGTGTCCCCGTCGGGGTTTGTGTGAGTGATTATGAGAATGTTATTCTTGCTCAGAAGCAGCTGAGAACATTCCTGTGCGGTCATTCGTCCTCATCCTCGTCTTTCTTTATATCGAGACTGTTTATGACCTCGCTGATATGCGCGCCGTACTCGATACTGTGGTCTACCTCGAACACCAGCTCCGGAGTGTAGCGCAGGTTCATCGAAGTTCCAAGCTCATGGCGCAGCCAGCCGGACGCGGATTTCAGCCCCTTTTTGAACTCTTTTTCATCCTTCATGCCCATCACGGACAGCCATATCTTCGAATAGCGCAGATCGCCCGTAGTCTCGACGCGGGTGACGCTTATCATCCCCTGCTGAACTCTCGGATCCTTTATCTCGCGCAGCAGCTTTGACATGACAAACTGTATGTCATCATTGGTTCTTGCAAGCTTGTTAGATGCCATAAAATCCTCCATATGATTTTTCGGAAAGCTCATTGCAGATACAGGGCGCTTGAAAATCAAAGCACCCTGTCCGCACATATTATCTGTTTATCTGCTCCATCACGAAGCACTCAATAACGTCGCCGATCTTGATGTCGTTGAACTTCTCGACCTGCATACCGCACTCGTAGCCGGAGGCGACTTCCTTCACGTCGTCCTTGAAACGGCGCAGGGATGCCAGCTCGCCCTCGTGGATAACGATATTGTCGCGCAGGACGCGAACCTCGCAGCCGCGCTGTATCTTGCCGTCGGTGCAGTAGCAGCCGCAGACGGTACCGACCTTGGAGACCTTGTAGGTCTCTCTGACCTCGGCGTGGCCGATGATGACTTCCTTGAACTGCGGAGCGAGCATGCCCTTCATGGCAGCTTCGATCTCGTTGATGCAGTCGTAAATGACGCGGTACATGCGCATATCGACATTGGAACGGGCTGCGCTGTCGCGCGCGGCGTTGTCCGGACGGACGTTGAAGCCGACGATAATAGCGCCGGAGGTCGCGGCAAGCATGACGTCACTCTCGTTTATCGCGCCGACGGCGCTGTGGATGACTTTAACTCTGACCTCGTCGTTGGAAATTTTCTCAAGTGAGGACTTGACGGCCTCGGCAGAGCCCTGAACATCCGCCTTGACGATGATGTTGAGGGTCTTCATCTCGCCGGACTTGATCTGGCTGAAGATATCCTCAAGGCTGACCTTCTTCGTGCCGCCCATGGAGTTATTCATCTGCTGGACTCGGCGCTCCTCGGCAAGCTCTCTCGCCATGCGCTCGTCGGCAACGGCATTGAACACGTCGCCCGCGCTCGGGACTTCGGACAAGCCGGATATCTCGACAGGCGTGGAGGGACCGGCCTCGGTCACGCGCTGTCCCTTATCGTTTATCATGGTACGGACGCGGCCGACGGCGGTACCGGCGATGATGATATCGCCCGCCTTGAGCGTGCCGTTCTGCACCAGAACGGTCATTATCGGGCCGCGGCCCTTGTCGAGACGCGCCTCGATGACAGTTCCCTTTGCGGCACGGTTGGGGTTGGCCTTCAGCTCCTGAACCTCGGCGAGAACGACGAGGTTTTCAAGCAGATTGTCGATACCCATGCCGGTCTTTGCGGATATAGGGCACACAATCGTATCTCCGCCCCACTCTTCAGGCACGAGGTCGTACTCGGTGAGCTGCTGCTTGATACGGTCGGGATTTGCGCCGACGGTGTCCATCTTGTTTATCGCGACGACCACGGGGATGTTCGCGGCCTTCGCGTGGTTGATGCTTTCTATGGTCTGCGGCATGATGCCGTCATCCGCCGCGACAACGAGAATCGCGATATCGGTGACCATTGCTCCGCGTGCTCGCATGGAGGTGAACGCCTCATGTCCTGGGGTGTCAAGGAAGGTGATGGGGCTGCCGTTTATCTCAACGGTGTAAGCGCCGATATGCTGCGTGATGCCGCCCGCCTCGCCGGAGACGACGTTCGCGTGGCGGATATAGTCAAGCAGAGAGGTCTTGCCGTGGTCAACGTGACCCATGACAACGACCACCGGTGCTCTCGGCACCAGATCCTCAGGCTTATCCTCATGGTCGTCGATAAGACGCTCCTCAACCGTAACTATGACTTCCTTCTCGACCTTGCAGCCAAGCTCCATGGCGACGAGCGCCGCCGTGTCATAGTCAATGACATCCGAAACGGATGCAAATACGCCGAGCTTGAAGAGCTGCTTTATGACCTCGGACGCAGTCTTCTTCATACGGGAGGCCAGTTCGCCGACGGAAATTTCGTCGGGTATCTCGACCTTGAGCTGCTGCTTCTTCGCTATCTCGAGCTGAAGCTTCTGCATACGGTTGCGCTCTTCCTGACGGCGCTTGGACGAGGCGGACTGCTGGTTCTGGCGCTGCTTGGACTTGCTGACAATCTTTTCCTTGGTGCCAAGGCGCATATTGCCGGAACCGGTCTTGTTGCCGGCCATATCCTCAAACTTCTCGTTATATTTCTCAATATTCACAGCCGCGCTGCCGCGGGTGTCGATAACGCGCTTCTCCGCGACCTGACGCGGAGTGTGCGGCTTATTGGGCTTCTCGGCCTTTTTGGGCTGCTGCGGAGCCGGCTGCTGCGGCTGCTGCGGCTGCGCGGGCGCCGTGCTCTGCTGAGCGGGCTTTTTCTCGGGTGCGGCCGCGGTCTTTTCGGGCGCGGCCTCCTTCTTCGCAGTAGCAGCGGGCTTCTCCGGCACCTTGAAGATATCCTCAAGGGACGCGGCCTGGTTATGCTGGGTCATATACTCGAAGATAACGTCAAGCTCATGATTCTCCAACACCTGCATATGGTTCTTCGGCGGCGCAATATAATCAGTCAGGATCTGGCTGATCACCTTGGACGTCACATTAAAATCCTTTGCAACTTCATGCACTCTATACTTAATCATGCTCATACGTTATTCCTCCTCTTTCCGATCCTCTTGTTCTTCTCATGCGCCGCGGCCTCTTTCTTGCGCCGGTCGGCTTTCTCAAATCGCCGCTGGATCTCAGCCGTGCTCTCGTCATAGCCCTCCGGTACAGCCGCCGCAAGAGATTTCATAAAGGCGTTTGCAAACCCGATATCCGTTATCGCCGCCATTGCACAGCCGGACACGCCGACATGCGCGGCGATCTCATCCTTGGTAAACGGCAGCGTTACCGTGACGATGTCGCGCCCGTGCGTAAAGCCCCTTGCACGGCTTCGGGCATTGTCAGACGCGTCCGCCGCGAGAAGCAGCAGCTTTGCCTTGCCTGCTCTCACCGCGCCGCCGGTATTCGTCTCGCCCACGGCGATTGCGTTCGCCTTTCGCATGAGGCCTAGAAGATTGAGCGCTTTTTCTCTCATTTTTCGGCCTCCATCTCTTCATTCAGTTTTTCGTACACCGCTTCGGGTATCTGCGTTGAAAACGCGCGCTCAAGCGCTTTGGCCTTTATCGCCTGCTTCAGGCAAGCCGGAGCCGGGCAGATATACGCCCCGCGTCCCGGAGCCTTGCCCTTGAAGTCCAGCGATATCTCGCCCTCCGGCGAGCGGACAACGCGGATAAGCTCCCGCTTCGGTTTCATCTCGCGGCAGCCAAGACACTGCCGCATTGGTATTTTCTTCTGCATCCTGACGCCGCCTTTCTTTTAAGATTAAGCCTCGGATTCGGGCTTGATGTCTATCTTGTAGCCGGTGAGCTTTGCAGCGAGACGGGCATTCTGGCCTTCCTTGCCGATGGCGAGGGAAAGCTGATTGTCCGGCACGATGACGCGGCAGCTCTTGCCGTCGTCAAGCATGGTGACGCTGATGACCTCGGACGGGGACAGCGCCGCGGCAATGTACTCCTCCGGATCCTCGCTGTACTTGACTATGTCTATCTTCTCACCGCCAAGCTCGTTGACGATGCTGGCAACACGACCGCCCTTCGGGCCGACGCAGGAGCCGATGGGATCAACGTTCGGGTCTGCAGACCAGACGGCCATCTTGGTGCGGCTGCCGGCTTCGCGGGCGATGGACTTTATCTCGACGGTGCCGTCGTAGATTTCAGGCACCTCAAGCTCGAAAAGGCGCTTGACAAGGCCGGGGTGGGTGCGACTGATGAGCACCTGCGGGCCTCTGGTGGAATTTCTTACCTCAACGACGTAGACCTTGATGCGGTCACCCTCTTTGAGCTCTTCGGTCTTGATGCGCTCATTCGCGGCAAGCATGGCTTCCGTAAATTCGCTGTTGGAGGCGATGCGGATGGAGACGCTTCCGTTGCGCGGCTCGATATGGGAGACGACGCCGGTCAGGATCTCATGTTCCTTGGAGGTGAACTCCTCAAAGACGAGGCCGCGCTCGGCTTCGCGTATGCCCTGGATGATGACCTGCTTTGCAGCCTGAGCCGCGATGCGGCCGAACTTCTTGGTCTCCACCGGCACGCCGACGACATCGCCGATCTTCGCACGCTTGCTGATCTTCTTTGCCGCCTCAAGATTTATCTCAAGATTGGCATCCTCAACTTCCTCAACGACAGTCTTTTTCACGACCATGTCTATGCGCTTCTTGTCCTCGTCAAGAATGACTTCAACATTGTCCGCGCAGTCAGGATTGTCACGGCGGAAGGCCGCGAGCATTGCCTGATTAATTTTGTCGTACATGTAGCTTCTGGGAATGCCCTTTTCCTTCTCGATATCTTCTATGGCTTCAAAAAATTCTGCGTTCATTTCTATAACCCCTTTTATATCGTTGCGTGCAGTCTTACCTGCGCCACCTGTGATTTGTCAAATTCAAGAGTTTCCTTGCCTGATGTGATCGTCACTCTGCCATTATCGTAGGCCGCAAGCACGCCGACAAAAGCCTTGCGCCCGTCTTTCGGCTGATACAGCTTTACCTCGACCTGGCTTCCCATGAACTGTTCAAAGTCGGACGGCCTTTTCAGCTCCCGCTCCGCTCCCGCAGAACCTACCTCGAAAACGTAGCTGTCGGGTATTGGATCAGCCTCGTCCAGCAGCGGGTCAAGCGCGCGGCTTATGCGCTCGCAGTCGTCTATCGACACTCCGCCCTCTTTATCAATGTACACTCTGAGATACCAGCTCCCCGCCTCGCGGACATATTCAACGTCCCACAGCGAACAGCCCTCGTTTTCCACAACCGGTTTTGCAAGGGCAAAGACCCTGTCAGTGATTTTGCTCATACGTCACTCACTTCCACATTTTAGTATGGCCATGCCGTTCGTAAAAAAGAGTGAGCCGAAGCTCACTCTGACATTACCATAATCCTTACTATGTAATAATACCACTGTATCTTGTATATTGCAAGAACTTTTTTCCCGCCGTGCAATATATTTCGCGCGCTGACTCTTACAGCGTGTAATTCGGATTATAATGGGCGTAGAATTCCTCAAAGCAGATGCCGTTTTCCATGATGAACTGAGCCGCTTCCTTCCCGACGTAGCGGTAATGCCAAGGCTCGTCCCATCCGGTGAGCAGCACCTTGCGCGTCGGGTAGCGCTTTATAAAGCCGTACTCCGCGCAGTGCTCGTCAAGCCAATCATAGAAATCGTGGTTCATGTTTTCATAGACAAGCTTCTGATAGTGCCGGTCATAGATATCGACCGCGAGGCCGAGCTGATGCTCGCTGCTGCCGGGGAACATGGTGATCTTCTTCGCTTCCTCGACAGCGAGCTGATACTCCGGTTTGTTATAGTCCGTGGAGATGCCCATTTCCATCGCTATCTGCGTGGTTTTGCCGTTGAATAGCTGGTTCTGATAGGTGTACGTTCTGTACGCCGCACCGATAACGACGTTGAAGCCCGCGTCCTTTAGCGCCTGGATCATGTCGTTCAGGTCGCCGACAGCGCGCGCGTCAAAGCTCATGCGGTAGCCGTCTATCTCCGTCAACTCCTCAGGCTCGAAGGCCGAGGACAGGAGGTTGTCGCTGTTGACGAGCTTATAGCGCCAGTCGTCGAGAAATTCGTCCTGATCTATCTGCGGCCAGATATCCGCCGTAGGCTCAGGGGTATTGACCGAGGCGGGGTCAAGAAACGAGACGCTGTCGCTCTTTATGTATGCGCCGTCAACGCCGCCGAATATGACATCCGTCATATTCTCGGTGCGGGAATCTATAATGGTGTAAAGCACAAGGCACAGTATTGCCATGGTTATGAGCCATAAAACTTTCTTTCCTTTCACTGCCCTGCACCTGCCTTTCACAAATAAAATATAAGTTATTATATCACCATTTCCGCATCAATTCAAGTCCCGCGGCCGCACTCCTCCCCCACCGCGGATTTTAAGGGCATCCGGCGGCGCGGCGGGCGGTAATAGTGCGGCGATATCCTGAATATATATTTCTGTGCTGAAAGGAATATGGAGGTGGAATTATGGCGAAAACACCGCTTTTTCGGGGTTCCTGCACCGCGATAATCACGCCGTTTACGAAAACCGGCGTCGATTACGAGCAGCTTGAGCGGAACATAGAGTTTCAATATGAAAACGGCACCGCCGCGGTTGTTGCCTGCGGCACGACCGGCGAAAACGCGACGCTCACCGGCGGTGAGCACAGTGAGGTCATCCGTCGGGTGATACACACGGCCAAGGGGCGCATGAAGGTCATCGCCGGTGTCGGCGGGAACAACACGGAGCGCGTTCTGAGGCGAGCCGAGGACGCGAAGTTCATGGGGGCAGACGGCATACTTATGATCTGCCCATATTACAACAAGACGACGCAGAAAGGGCTTATCGAGCACTTCACATACGTCGCCGACCGCGTCGACCTGCCGATGATATTGTATAACGTCCCCAGCCGTACCGGCATGAGCATTGCTCCGGAGACGTACAAAGTCCTGTCGGAACACCCGAACATAAACGGCGTGAAGGAGGCGTCCGGCGATATCGCGCTTGTCGGCACGATACGCAGCCTGTGCGGCGACGCGCTGAATATCTGGAGCGGTAACGACAGCGACACCGTGCCGATGATGGCGCTCGGTGCGCACGGTGTCATATCCGTTGCAAGCAATATTGTCCCCGCCGCCGTCACGAAGCTGTGCGCCCTGTGCCTTGACGGAAACTATCCTGAGGCGACGGCGCTGTACGCAAAGTACGCGGCCTTCTTCTCCGCACTGTTCATCGAGACGAACCCCATCCCTGTCAAGACCGCAATGCGGCTTGCGGGCATGGACAGCGGGATAATGCGTCTGCCGCTGACGGAGATGTACGAAAGCAATCTCGAAAAGCTGAAAGCCGCGATGCACGGCATCGGCATTGAGACATGATCTGACAGACTATGTGAAACGGCCCTGGAGCGCTCCCTCAATGGATGCGCCCCAAGGCCGTTATTCTTTCTCTGCGGTTGATCATATTTTTGCTTCAAGAATGGAGTTCAGTCCAGCACGATGTCTTTTTTCTTTCCGTTTTTCTTTCTCGGGTACTGGCGAATACGGGTGACGAAATCCAGATTGATGATCTCAAGCTCACCGGAATTCTTCTCGATGACCATGCCGCCGTCATCGATTTCCTTTATCACGCCCTGCACACTGCCGTCGTTTGATGTGATCGTATAAATGATGCACTCTTCTCCGATAAACCGTTTTGCCAGTTCTTTCATAATGCTGTTCTCCTTATTCTGCATTTTTCGGTTCAAGATATGTCTGACTGCCGCCAGCCGTCTTCTTCGTGCTATCCATGGTATAATTACAAGGACGACCAAGACGAACAAGATTAGGTAAGTATTTCCGTTCATTTACGTTTTTCCTTATGGCGCATGATAAAAGCAATGGCCAATTCAACTGCTCCGACAATCAGCCATACAACGCCGATGGCGGTATTTTTCACCCACAAGAACCAAAGCAGCGACACCAGAAGCCAAGTGACCGCTAAAACAAAACAACCGGTACTGCTGAGCTTCATAAAACTTCCTCCTTGAAAGAAATCACGGGATTTTAATCCCTGCTTTTGAGCAGCGCATCGCTTCCCTGCAATATGCCGACAGATTGACAAGCCAGATAAGGCACACTACCAGCGACGGCAGGAAGCCGATCTCGAATACCAGCGCACAGACTGCAAGCACGATAGCCAGAACCGCGCAGACGGTGCTCGTTGCGGTGTATGCTTTATAGGCGCATTTGCCGATCATGATCTTCTCCGCCTCGTCGCAGCTGTCCACCCACTTTTTCTGGAACTTCATATCATAGACGGATACATCCTTCACAGGATTTGTATGCTTGGCGGCGTCAACGCACTTCTGCTGTATAACGATCGTCTCGACCATAATGGCCAGGAATCCAACTATGCTGGCAAAAACCGCATATGTGCCCGGCCTGCTGTCAAACGCGGCAAAGCCCGCAGAGTACGACGCAGCAATGAGAAAATAGGAGATGACCAGCGCGGCGCTGGATATCCACATCGCAGTTGATATCTTCCCGTCGATGATGTCGGCCAGCTCCTCATCTTCGCCGTCCCACATGCCGATCAGCTTCTTCGCGCTGCGGTAAATGGGGGCACAGACAGCAGGCACTATAACTGCCAGCGCCAGCATGAGCCACGGCGCGATACGCGTACCGAAGAACGCGCCCGCGGCTTCTATGCTTCCGGTCAGTTCGTTCAGCGCGTATTTTCCGGAGAAATAGCCTATCACTCCGCCTATAAGCGCGCACACGGCAAAAAGAAGGATGAATTTCGGCAGAGCCTTTCGATTCGTCCGCTTGATCTCATTGTTATCCATTGTCTTCTTCCTCCTGTAAATAGAAAACTTCTTCCACTGTAACGCCGCACACCTTTGCGATCGTCAGGGCAAGGGCGACGGACGGCGAATAGTCGCCCCGCTCGATCAGGCTTATCGTCTGGCGGGACACGCCGCACAGGCGCCCCATCTCCTGCTGATTGACGTTCAGTGCGGCTCTGCGTTCCTTCAAACGATTCCGCAGTATCATACAGCACCTCCAGTTGACAACATTATACGTCTTAATGACAAATATCCTTGTCATTTTGCATTGTACTCTTGTCAGCTATATTTGTCAATAACTATTTAAAAATTAAGGGAGAGGTCTTATCTGCAAAGCCTCTCCCCGTGTGTTTAAGTCGTTATAGAATTTTTATCTCAAGCTCCGCGCTCGGCTCATCCGGTATATACACCGAGCAGAAATATCCGCCATGCTCCGCTGTGCGCATGGTTCCGGCCAAGCCACCGATCGTGCAGAATGAATTGAGCGGTATCCCTGTGCCGTGGGCTTTCACATAGCTCTCCTTCATAGTCCAGACGCGCGTAAATGCCGCTCCCCTGTCCGCAGAGTTCAGCACAAACTCCCGCTCGCACGGCGTAAACCTCCGCTCAAGGATACGCACATCCGCCGCGGCGCGCTTCTGGATATCAACACCTATCGCCCGATCATACACCGCGCAGGCGCAGCGATCCCCAGAGTGCGACAGGCTGAAGCGCAGCGGCACATCCGCAAGCTCCGGCTTGCCGGATTTGTCGGTTACTATCTCCACCGGAAATTCTATCTCCGGCATGGTATCGCGCAGGGCATATATCAGCAGCCGCTCCGCGCATATCCCCTCGGCGCGCCGCGCAGCGCTCTTCGCCGCGCGCAGCTTATCGAGCCGGTACCGCGAAAAGATCGCCTCGTCCGCCGTTGCCGTTGCGTCTATCTCGGATATATACAGCCGCGGCGTCATGCGCGCATAGCGTCGATGGTTTTGCCGATAAGCTCCGACAGCTCCATGTCAAGCATCTCCGCGCCGCGGCGTATCACGTCGCGCGAGCATCCGGCGGCAAACTTCTTGTCCTTGAATTTCTTCATCACGGACTTGACCTCCATGCCCTCAAGTCCGGTCGGGCGCATGAGCGCAACCGCGCCGATCAGTCCGGTCAGCTCGTCAGTCGCAAACAGCACCTTCTCCATGTACTTAACCGGCTCGACATCTATGCAGATGCCGTAGCCATGGCTGATAACAGCATGGATGACGTCCTCGTCTATATCGTTCTCGTGCAGCAGCTCTATCGCCTTGACGCAGTGCTGCTCCGGATACAGCTCAAAATCGATGTCATGCAGCATTCCGACGGTGCGCCAGAAATTGACGTTCTCCGGATCGTATTCTTTTGCAAATTCGCCCATGACCTTTGAGACCGTCTCGCCGTGCTGAATGTGAAACGGCTCCTTATTATATTTCTTCAGCAGTTCTTCCGCTTGTTCAGGTGTAGGTATGTAGCTCATTTTATCTGTCTCCCGTGTATAAAAATTGCCCGACGCCGGTGGAATATCCGCCTGACGTCGGGTACATGATAACGCTGTTTTCTCCGGAAATCAAGAAAAAATCACGGATTCGCGCTGACGGACGGGGTCGCGCCGACATTCGCCGTGCCGCCGCCCATATTTGCCGTGGAGTTCGGCTCGTCAGTGTTGCCGATGATGCCGTCGGTATCGTTGACCATGCCGTCGCTGACATCGGGTGATACAATGGGGCTCATGCTCGGACTCGCGGTCGGCTCGGTCATGGAGCCGTTGGTTTTATTATCGCCGCAGGCCGTGAGAGACAGCAGCATCACAACGGCAAGCAGCAGAAATATAAATCTTTTCATGCTTTTCCTCCTGTTATAATTTCAAAGCTATTATCTGACTCTGCGCCGCATTTATTCAAAAAA
>URGI01000033.1 GCA_900547315.1 uncultured Eubacteriales bacterium
AAATTTTTTCATGTTACATGATGTAACAACCGGCCTCATCCGATTTTCCTTGCACTTTCGGAATTTCGGCCTTATACTATGAAATACTACACAGAGAGAAGGGATAATATGACCTTGACCGCCGCCGCGCAATGGCTGAACACGGCCTTTGCCGGCTACGACAAAGCGATTCTGAAAATAATGCATTCTCTTGCCGGTGCGCTCGGCCCCGTGCTGACGCCGCTGATGAAGCTCATCACTTTCCTCGGCGAAAAGGGACTGCTCCTCCTGCTGCTGTCGCTCGTGCTGATGTGCTTCGCGCGCACGCGCCGCATAGGCGTATGCGTGTTCGGCGCGGTATGCTGCGGCGCGCTGATAACGAACTTCATCCTAAAGGACTGGATAGCAAGGCCGCGCCCGTTTGAAACGGTCGATCTGTACCGCCAGTGGTGGCAGGCCGTCGGCTCCCCCGCCGAGGACGGCTACTCCTTCCCCTCCGGCCATGTGACGGCCGCGGCGGCGGGCATGACGGCGCTGTGCCTGACGCGCGGCAGGAAGCTTGTCGTGCCGTCGGTGATAGTCGTTCTGCTGATGGCCATATCGCGCAACTATCTCATGGCGCACTACCCGTCAGACGTGCTGTTCGCGGCAATCATCGGCATGGCCTCGGCCTTCATCGCGTATTACATCACGCGGCTCATCTTCCGTCTGCTGGAGGATCACGAGGACGCCGGTATATGCGCGTTCGTGCTGAATTTCGACCTTCCGGTACGGCTGCCCGGCGCATACAAGGGGCGGCACGAAAAATAATAAAACTCATAAAATAACGGAGAACTGCTTTTGCAGTTCTCCGTTTTTTACATTTCGGGGTCATTACATAACGCCGGTGGCTTCCTTGCTCTTGGCTATCGCCGCGTTGAGCTTGCGCGCCGGATAGTACAGGACGAATCCCAGCACCATGAACAGCACGCACATCAGCAGCAGGATGATCGCACAGCGGGCGTAAGTCCCGTCGTAGAAGCCGCCGATGGTCTCGCGGATCATGTCCATGCCGTAATGGAACGGCATGAAGTTATAGAGATCCTGGAAGAACTGCGGCAGAACATGGTACGGATAGGAACCGCCGGAACCAGCGACCTGAATGACCATGATGATGACGGAGAGCGCCATGCCGATGTTATCAAGCGCGTAGACAAGGCTGTAGTTCATGAACACGAAGTTCAGCGAGCATATCATGCAGGCCAGGATGAACCGTCCGGGCGCGACGCACTGGATGCCGACATAGTACAGGCAGCCAAGCGAGGTGACGAGCGCCTGAAGGATACCGATGCCGAGGAAGAGCGTGAAGCGTCCGAAGTAGCGCTGGATGCCGCGCGTGCGGCCGAGCTCGGGGTAATTTACCGGCACCTTTATCATCGTCGCCGCGAGGAGCGAGCCGACGAACAGCGCCAGCATTATGTAGTACGGTGACATGGCGGAGCCATAGTCGCTGATCTCATAGACGATCTCCGTGCGCATATCGACCGGAGACGTGAGGTAATCGGCCAAGCCGTCGGGGTTATCCTCAAGCACCTCCATGAGACGCTTGAAGCCGTCACTGTCAACGAAGCGGCGTACATCGTCCGCGAAGTTGGACAGATATTCATACACGGTATCGGACAGCGATATTGCCGCGTCTATCGAGGTCATGCCGTCGCCGAGGGCGGAGCTGTATCCGCGCAGCGTATCGGCCACGCCGTTGACCTTGCCCGCGCTGCCCATCAGCACGTTCTGTATCTCATTGAGCGCCGTCTGCGCGCTGTTGGCCGCGCCCGTGATATGGTCGGTGACGTTCTCGTTGAAGGTGAGTATCGCAGTGCGGATCACGTCGCGCATCTCGTTTATCTTGTCGATGATCTCCTGACGGATGCCGGGATCCTCTATCTGATCGACCTTCTGGCGTATCTCCTCAAGCTTCGCTATGGCGTCGTCGATATACTTGGTCAGGCTCGGCGTGGAGACCTCGATGGCTTTGAGCTTCTCTTCGATCTTGTTCAGCAGCTCCAGTATCTTCTGCTGTGCCGCGGTGCCGCCGTTCCAGGAGCTTATATTGTCGATCGCGCGGTTTGCCGCTTCCTTTGCAACGTTCAGCGAATCGATGCCCGCGGCGAGCTGATCGTACTTGAAGGTCAGGTCGTTCATCACCTTCAGGCTCCACTCCATCATCTTGAGCTGCGAAGTGGACTCGCCGATGTTGCTCAGCTCATTGCGGATGCTCGCGATATGCGTCAGGTCGTCGTCAAAGCTCATCAGCGGGTCTGCCGCGTTGAGCGACGTCAGCTCTGCGGCCAGATCCTCGAGGGTCTTGTCCATCTCGGTGAGCTTCGCGTCGATCTCCTCGTTGGAGAGAGAGAAGTCGAAGTTCTTAATGTCCTGATTTATGCCGTCCATCGTGGTGTACGCCGCGCCGACGCGATCCTTGCGCGAGACAAGCTCCGTTTCAAGCGCGTCGATATCGCTTATCAGCGCCTTGACCTCGGCGATCATATCGTCGCGCACGGCCTCGGCGTCCATACTCTCGATGAGCGACTTTATCTTCTCGATACGCGCGATCGCGCGGTCGAGTATCGCGGACGGGTCGGGGATGCGACCCTTGAGCGCTTCGAGCTTCGCCTCAAGGTCGTCGAGTATCTGGTTTATCGCTTCCTTGAGCAGCGGCGTACCGCCCCAAGAGCTGACGATGCCGAGCAGGGAGTCGAGATCCTTGTCGATGTCGTCAAGCGCCTTGACGATATTATTGGACAGGTCGCCCGCGACACCGGAGCCGGTGCCGATGGCGTTGCTCACGGAGCCGACGGTGTTGCCGGCATTAATTATCACTTCACCTGCGTCGTTTATCGTAGCGGCGGAGACCTCCATCAGGTTCCCCGTCTGCGTCAACAGGTTTTTGACCGAGCCGAGAATGACGTTCAGCTCCTGAAGCTGTTCGCAGGCATTGTCCAGCGCGTTCGTGAGGCTGTTCGCAACGTCGTCCGCGTCAAGGCCGAAGGCACGAACCATGGAGCTTATGGTGTTCACCGCGTCCGCCGCCTTCTCAACGATGGTAGCGTTTATCTGCTCCTGCACGGCGGTCTTGGCCTTGTTGGTTATCTTCGGGGCAATTGCGTTTTTCTTCTCGTTTTCGTAGTATTCTATCTGCGGATGGCGAAGCTCGCCGCTCATAATGCTGAGGAAGTCTCCGGTAAACTCCGGCGGCACGATCAGTGCCGCGTAATACTTGCCGGAGTAGACGCCGGACAGCGCCTCATCGCGCGTGTCGAGGAAGACCCAGCCCATCTGATTGTTGGACTCCAAGCCCTCCATGACCATCTCGCCGATGTTGAGCGTCAGGCCGAGCAGCTCCGCGCCGTCGTCCTCATTTGCGACGGCGACCTTGATGTTCGACGTGGAGGCCGGACCGTAGGGGTCCCAGTTGGAGAGGATGTTGAACCACGCGTAAAGCGAGGGAACAAGGCACAGACCCATGATGACGACAACTGCCACAACGCTCTGGCCAAGGCGCTTCATATCAAGGTGAATTATTTTACCTATCTTTTTCATGCCTTATCCTCCGATGCGCCCTTTGCCCCGTCCTTGCCGGACTCATCCTTGTACTCGGCGCGCAGCTCGTCTATTATCTCGTCTACCTCATCGTTGGGGACGGCAACCGTCTTGCGCTGTGTCATAGCGGTGCGGGCGGCCTCCGTCGCGGCTTCCAGCTCGGTTATCGTCTCGGCAAGACGCTGGCGGCGCTGGCGGACTACGATATCCGCCGTCTCCTCGCCGAAGTCCTGCTCGCGGCGTGTTATCTCCTCCACCTTGCGCTTCAGCTCAAAGTTCAGGTACTCCACCGCGATGAGGTACGCCGCCACGGCGAACATCGTCGCGATCCACATCAGCAGGAAGATGACCTTCGAGCCGTTCGTGATGAACATTATCGTCAGAAACAGCACGGTGGAAATTATCAGCGCCCAGAGTCCCTTATGGATGCGAACCTGGTTCGCGTAATACAGTGTCTTGACCTCGTCAACGAGGCGGTCATACAACTTATGATAGCTATGCTCTGACATTGTACTGCACCTCCTTAGAACAGTCCGGTCTCTTCGAGACGCTCTTCCATGAAATGATTGACTCCCATGAATGGCTTACGCACAAACAGGCCGATGCCCAGCGCCGCCACGGCAAATATCAGCAGCTGCGAAAGCTTGGTGACATATATATTGCCGTACAGGCCGCAGATGCATTCGCGCATTGCGTCGATAGCATAGGGGAAGGGGAAGAACAGATATATCTTCTGGTACACCTCCGGCAGCAGCTCTATCGGGAAGGTGCCGCTGGAGCCTGCGATCTGGAGAACCATGATGACGACGACTATCGCCTTGCCGACATCGCCAAAGGACACGGCCAGAGAATATATCAGCAGGCTGAAGGTAAAGCTCGTGACGAAGCCCGTCAGGTACAGAAGCCCCGGCTCCAGACATTGTATCTTCAAAATCAGCAGGTCGCCGGTGATTATTATCGCGGTCTGTATCTGGCTCATCACGAAGAACAGCAGATACCGGCCGAAGAACAGCTGCACGGGCTTGGGGTTCACAAGTCCCTCGGGGCTTGCGTGCGGCTTGAGTATCGCAACGAGGATAACGCCGCCGACCCACACCGCCAGCACCGAGTAGAACGGAGCCATCGCGGAGCCGTAGTTTGCTATCGGGTATATCGGGGTGACGCTGGTCTGCACTATCTGCGCGAGGTACTGGCCGTAGACCGCCGGACTGCCGCCCAGCAGGTCGACAAGCGCGGCGAAGTAATCCTCGTCGGTCGTGATGCTGTCGAGCTTCTGCAGCGTCTCCGTCAGGGACGTGATAACGCGCGAAGCGGCGGGCTGCATCGCGTGGAGCGTATCGTCCAGCGCGGCTTTTGTGCTCTCGACGGCGTCGCGCAGGACGAGCGCGTCGTTATTCAGCTTGCGCACGCTGTCAAGCGTCGTCGCAACGTTGAGGAAGATGTCCTCGACGGCCTTGGTAAGCTCCTCGGCGGAGGGGACGATGGTGTCCGTCAGGCCGAAGATGGTATCAACGATATCCGTGCAGTCGCCGATGGCCTCCTGAATATCGTCCCTGTGCGGCAGGGCATTGAGCCACTTGCCGAGGTCGTAGAAGTTATCGGCTATCTTCTGCGCGAGAGCCTTTGCGTCCTGCCCGACCTGAGTGTCTCCGGGGATCGCGTCGCCCCAGCCGCTCACCTTATCGCCGCAGGCTATCGCGTCGGCGGCGGCCTTCTCGACCGCTTTCTTCGCCGCAGCTATCGCCTCGGCATTGCCGGACTCGATGGCGTTCTGGAGCCGGTCGAGCGACGCCTGCACCTTTTCAAGCGCCTCATACACGGCGAGGTCTATCTGCGCCACATTGTCGCGTATCTCGCTGCCCTCCGGGAGCTTGGAATTGATGTCGGCGATTATCTTATCCAGCTCCGAGGTGTCGATGCTGATGTTGCCGCTGCCGCCCGATGCAAAGTTATCCAGCGCGCGCTGCGCCGCGTTCAGCGTGGTCAGCGCCTGCTGCAGAACGACGTGCAGCGCCTCTCTGGGGTTATCCTCGGCAATCTCGGCGGATATGACGTTCGCCTGCTCCATGATACCGCTTATCAGAACTTCGAGATAGTTCTCGTTTATCGAGCGCTTGAGCGACTCGACCGCAGTGTCGGTTATCTTGGTCGCAACGGCGTTCTTCTTTGCGTTTTCATAGTAGGTTATCTCAGGCTTGCCGTTCCACATGGTAAGCATGTTGTACATGTTATAGGAGAAGTTCTCGTCAATGACGACAGCGGCGTAGTATTCGCCGGAGTACACGCCGTTGACGGCCTGCTCCTCGCTGTCTGTGATGACCCAGTTGATGGCCGTTGACTCACGCAGGTCTTCGATTATATCGTCGCCCTTGTTGACCTTCTCGCCGGTATCGGTCACATAGCCCTTGTCCATCGACGCGACGGCAATGGAGATATTGCCCGTGTTGCCGTAGGGATCCCAGTTCGAATAGATGTTGAGCCATGCGTACAGACTCGGCAGGATCATTATTGCTATCGCCACGACGAAAGCGAAGAAATGCCGGCTGAGAGACTTGACGTCCCTCCCGAAAATTTTGAATATGTTTCGCATAATTCCTCCGTACCCGCTGACAATTATTCTTACATTCTAAGCATTATATATTTTTGCTTTTTCTTTGACAACAACAAAAGTATCTCAATTCTGCGCATGGGCGCGGTTTTGCATAAAAATCAGTCATTTCAGCCCGTAAGTTTAGGCCGTATAACACGCCGTCCATCGGTTTTGACGAAAACCGATGGACGGATGTTCCTACATTATTTATATAGATCGAGCTGGCGCTCTACCTGCGCCATCTTCTTCACCTTGGGCGCGTTGAACACTTCGCCGCGGGCGACGACCATCGCAGGAGTGCGCAGAGCCTCAAGGCTGTCGAGCGGGTTCTGCTCCGTGACGACAAAGTCGGCGCACTTGCCCGCCTCGATGCTGCCGGTGACGTCGGAAAGTCCGGCGATCTCCGCGTTTATCATCGTCGCGGTGTGCAGCGCGAAAGCGTTCGACACGCCGCAGTATTTATGGAAATAGTTCAGCTCGCGCCACATGTCGTAATGCGTGATGTACGGGCAGCCCGTATCGGTGCCGAGGCCGACGGTGATGCCGGCGGCAAGGCAGGCGCGGGCGCAGTCTATCATGCCGTTGAACACGACCTCGCCGTTATACTTCTCCGTCTCGGTGATGTGGCTGACCTCGCGGTCAAACAGTGCGTAGGGCAGCGCGGGAGATATCGTCGTCACCAGCGCCGCTCCCCTCTCCTTGAAAAGGGAAATAATATGCTCGTCAGGCTTTGCGCCGTGCTCTATGGTGTCAACGCCGTTTTCGAGCGCGACGCGCACGCCCTCCGGACTCTCCACATGCGCGGCGACCTTGTAGCCCAGCCGGTGCGCCTCGTCACACGCGGCCTTGACGTACTCGGGCGGCATCTTCAGCGCGCCCGGCTCGCCCTTCACGGTCGCGTCCAGCACGCCGCCGGTTATCATCAGCTTTATAAGATCTGGCTTGCCGGAAGCAATCTTCGTGACAAGATCTTTCGCCTCCTCGGCGCTGTGCGCCTCATACGCAAGCGAGCCTGCCATATGCCCGCCGGGCACGGAGACCGCCATGTTCGCCGCGAGGATGCGCGGGCCGACGTACTTCCCGGCCTTTATCCCGTCGCGTATCTTGCCGTCGTACTCCATGATGCCGCCGACGGTGCGGATGGTGGTGACGCCGCTCATGAGCTGGGTCTTGGCGTTCGCGGCGCAGATGATCTCGACCACGCGCCGCATGAGCGCGGTGCTCGTGACGGTCTTTACAAGCTTGGTATTATCGGCCTGCTTTTTCTTCGGGCGGCCGGAGGCAGGCAGGTGCAGATGCAGGTTTATAAGCCCCGGCATAATATACTTGCCGCCGAGATCTACCTTCTCGCAGTCCGCGCCCTCGCTGCCCGCGGGGACAATGCCGACTATCTTCTCGCCGTCGGTGATGATGCTCATGCCCTTCTGCGGCTGCATATTTTCGCTGCCGTCGAGTATAATGCCGTTTATATACGCTCTTTTCATGGCAATGCTCCTACTATTATATTTATGCTCTGATTATAGCCGCGCTGCGCGGATTTTTCAAGGCTTCATAAAAAGTTCAGAGCATTGTGACGAAAGCCGTCCTCCGGATATCCGTTCTTTTTGTCTGTGATGATGATTGACATTATAAACCTAAATGGCTAAAATATGTCGTATACTACCTATTAGAGAGGTGAGCTTAATGGATTGCGAAATACCGATAGGCGCGCGCTTCTCGATACTGCACCGCAGCTTCCGGCGGCGCATCGACGAGCTTATCGGCGAGCAGGGACTCACGGGAGTTCAGGGCTTCGTGCTTTGCGAGCTGCACCGCATGGAGATGGCCGGACTTGAGGAGATAAACCAGCGTGACCTCGAACGTGCGACGCACCTCAGCCACCCGACGCTCAACGAGATAATCAAACGTCTTGAGGCCAAGGGCTTCGTGAGCTGCCGCGTGAGCACGCGCGACCGGCGCTCGAAATGCATCGTCTCCGCGCCGATGGCCGGAGAGGTGTTCCGCTGCATGGACAGCCTTGACCGCACGGTCTTTGACGAGCTGTGCCGCGGGCTGAGTGAGAAGCAGACAGCCGAGTTTCTGAATACCACTGATATTATGCTGAAAAACGCCATGGACATGTACCCCGCGCAATGTCTCGGCGGGAAGGGATGTGACGGCACATGATAAAAAGACTTGCCGGATGCGTGAGAGAATACAAAAAGCCCACGATTCTCACGCTGATCTTTATAGTGGGCGAAGCGTTTATCGAGACCTTTATCCCGTTTATAACCGCAAAGCTTGTGAACCTGATAAAATATAACGCTCCGATGGAGCAGGTCGTGCGCATCGGACTGTTTCTGGTGCTGATGGCCTGTCTGTCGCTCTGCTGCGGCGGCATCGCGGGCGCGACCTGTGCCAAAGCGTCCACAGGCTTCGCGCGCAATCTGCGCCACGATATGTTCGAGCGTGTGCAGAGCTTCTCGTTTGAGAATATCGACAGGTTCTCCTCCGCCTCGCTCGTAACGCGTATGACCACTGACGTCAGCAACGTCCAGATGTCGTTCATGATGATAATCCGCATGGCGATCCGCTGCCCGTTGATGTTCATATTCTGCATCGTGATGGCCTTCATCATGGGCGGCAAGCTCGCGCTGACCTTCGTGGTCGTTGTGCCGGTGCTCATATTCGGCCTGCTGATGATAGCGCGCAAGGCGATGCCCGCGTTCCGCGCCGTGTTCCGCAAGTATGACCGGCTCAACGAGTCGATCGAAGAGAACGTCCGCGCAATGCGCGTCGTCAAGGGCTTCGCGCGCGAGGACTATGAAAAGCAGAAGTTCGGCGCAGCGTCCGAGGATATCTGCGGCGACTTCACCCATGCCGAGCGCATCGTCGCGCTCAACTCCCCGCTCATGCAGCTGTGCGTGTACTTCAACATGGTGTTCATAATGATAGTCGGCTCCAAGCTCGTCATCACGAGCGGCGGCCAGACCATCGACGTCGGCCAGATGTCCGCCATGCTGACCTACGGCTTCCAGATACTCATGTCGCTGATGATGATCTCCATGATCTACGTCATGCTCACGATGTCCGCAGAGTCCGCAAAGCGTATCTGCGAGGTTCTGGCCGAGGAGCCTGCGCTCAGTAATCCCGAAAACCCCGTCACCGAGGTCAAGGACGGCTCAGTCGACTTCGACGGCGTTTCGTTCAAGTATTCCGCAAAGGCGAAGAAATTCGCCCTGCGTGATATCGACCTGCACATCGCCGCCGGCATGACTGTCGGCATTCTCGGCGGCACCGGCTCCAGCAAGACCACGCTCATCCAGCTCATCTCCCGCCTTTACGACACCACCGAGGGCAGCGTCCGCGTCGGCGGCGTGGACGTGCGCGATTACGACATGGAGACACTGCGAAACAGCGTCGCGGTCGTGCTTCAGAAAAATCTGCTGTTCTCCGGCACGATAAAGGATAACCTCCGCTGGGGCAATCCCGACGCGACTGACGAAGAGCTCGTCGCGGCCTGCAAGCTCGCGCAGGCGGATGATTTTGTCCGCTCCTTCCCCGACAGCTACGACACATGGATCGAGCAGGGCGGCACGAACGTCTCCGGCGGCCAGAAGCAGCGCCTGTGCATCGCGCGCGCACTGCTCAAGAAGCCGAAGGTGCTGATCCTCGACGACTCGACCAGCGCCGTCGATACCCGCACCGACGCGCTCATCCGCGCGGGCTTCAAAGCCTATATCCCCGAGACCACAAAGATAATCATCGCGCAGCGCGTGGCCTCCGTGCAGGACGCCGACATGATAATCGTCATGGACAACGGCCGCATCGCCGCGACCGGCACTCACGACGAGCTGCTGCGCTCCAGCGAAATATACCGCGAGGTCTGCCAGCAGCAGGCGAACGGAGGCGACAACGATGAGTGATAAGATCAAAAACGCGCCCCCGATGGCGAAAAAGGGCAACATCGGCCGCGTGATAAAGAAGCTCGTAGGCTACTACCCCGTGCTCGCCCCGCTCACGGCGCTGTGCATTCTGTTCTCCGCCATTGTATCTTCCATTCCGTCGATATTCATGCAGAACGTGCTGTCCATCGTCGAAAAATACTACAAGCTCGGCGACTGGTCAACAGCCAAGGCCGAGATAATGCCGTGGGTCACGGCGCTGATCGTCCTGTACGTGCTGTCGATACTGTCCATGACGCTGTACAGCCAGCTCATGGCTTATATGACGCAGGGCTTCCTCAACAAGCTCCGCCGCGAGATGTTCGACGGAATGCAGGATCTGCCGATAAAATACTTCGACACCCATCAGCACGGCGACATCATGAGCTACTACACCAACGATATCGACACGCTCCGCCAGCTCGTCTCGCAGGCGATCCCCTCGTTCATTCAGGCCGGTGCGATCGTGCTGTGCGTGCTTGCGATCATGCTGTATTACAGCATCCTGATGACGCTGGTGCTGCTGCTCGGCGTAGTAGCAATGATCTTCGTTGCGAAGAAGGTCGGCGGCGGTTCCGCGCGCTTTTTCCTGCGCCAGCAGAAGTCCGTCGCCAAGACCGAGGGCTATATTCAGGAGATGATGAACGGTCAGAAGGTCGTCAAGGTGTTCTGCCACGAAGATGCGTGCCTTGCGGGCTTCGACGAGATAAACGACGCACTCTGCGACGACAGCTTCCGCGCCAACGCCTACGCGAACATCCTCGGCCCCATCATCGGCAACATCGGCAATGTCCTGTACGTCACTCTGGCGCTTGTCGGCGGCGTGTTCCTGCTGGCAAACATCCCGAATGTCAGCATTTCCGGTGCAGCGTTCAGCGTGAGCATCCTCGTGCCGTTCCTGAACATGTCCAAGCAGTTCACCGGCAACGTCAACCAGCTCTCCCAGCAGATAAACGCCATCGTCATGGCCGGCGCCGGCGCCGAGCGTATCTTCACGCTCATAGAGGAAAAGCCCGAGGCCGACAACGGCTATGTCACCCTCGTTAACGCGAACATCGCGCCTGACGGCACGATCACAGAGAGCGCCGAGCGCACCGGACACTGGGCGTGGCGGCATCCGCACAGCAACGGCAGCCTCACCTATACCGAGCTGCGCGGCGACGTGCGCATGGTGGATGTCGATTTCGGCTACGAGGAGGGCAAGGAGGTTCTGCACGACGTGTCGGTTTACGCCGAGCCGGGGCAGAAGGTCGCCTTCGTCGGCGCGACCGGCGCAGGCAAGACCACGATCACGAACCTCATCAACCGCTTCTACGACATTGCCGACGGCAAGATACGCTACGACGGCATAAATATCAACAAGATAAAGAAATCCGACCTGCGCCGTTCGCTCGGCCTCGTGCTTCAGGACACGAACCTCTTCACCGGCAGCGTGCTTGACAACATCCGCTACGGACGGCTGGACGCAACGGATGAGGAGTGCATCGCGGCGGCGGAGCTTGCGGGCGCGGACGATTTCATAACACGTCTGCCCGACGGCTACAACACGCAGCTCACCAATAACGGCGCGAACCTCTCGCAGGGTCAGCGGCAGCTCATCGCGATCGCGCGCGCCGCGGTCGCCGACCCGCCGGTCATGATCCTCGACGAGGCGACCAGCTCCATCGACACGCGCACCGAGGCGATAGTCCAGCGCGGCATGGATAAGCTCATGGAAGGACGCACGGTGTTCGTCATAGCGCACCGTCTCTCCACGGTCAAGAACTCCGATGTCATCATGGTTCTCGACCACGGCCGCATAATCGAGCGCGGCAGCCATGAAAAGCTCATTGCCGAAAAGGGCGTGTACTATCAGCTCTATACCGGCGCATTCGAGCTTGAATAAAGCGCATCCCCCTCACGGTCTTTGGATCGTGAGGGGGATATTTGCGCAATTTTTGCGTTCCGGATTTTAGCGCATCATATAAAAAAGCGGCGCGCTGAAGCAGCGCGCCAAGTAAGGTGGCAAGAGGGATCTCCTGCCGGTGGGATAAAGATATGAGCCGGTCTTTCAAAAAGACCAATTGGATAAGCTGTGATTAAATAATATACCGCGGCCGTATTTTTGTAAAGAGCGAGGAAAGTCGCTCCGGCACTAGTTTTGTCGAACGCATATTTTTCCGCAATACGGGGAAAATATCCTCGATAAAACAAGAGAGGAGTTTTACCCATGATAATGGATCGCATTGCGCTGATATTGGCCATCGTCGGCGGACTCAACTGGGGCAGCATCGGGCTGTTTCGCTTTGATATCGTGGCGTGGCTGTTCGGTGGCCAGACCGCGACCGTCAGCCGCGTTGTATATACTCTGGTAGGGCTGGCGGCACTGTGGTGCATTTCCCTGCTTTTCCGCAGCGACGCCGTCACCGACGAGGGCATATGACCGCCGCAGAATAACAGACCCGCATAGACAGCTCCCCCACCGGCTGACGAGTCAGCCGGTGGGGGAGCGTTTTTTGTTTTATATCATCTGAGCACAGTGTCCGCGAGCGCCGCGACATAGTCGCAGTCGATGTCCTCGACGCGCCCTTCATCCACGAGCCGCGCGGAATCCGGATTGATAGGCAGACGGATGAACGCATCTATACCGTATATTGCGGCGAGCTTCTGTACCTTGCTCTCTCCGAATATCTCATGCACCTTGCCGCAGTCGGGGCAAATGAAATACGACATGTTCTCCACCAGCGACAGCACCGGCACCTTCATCATGCGAGCCATCTTGACCGCTTTCTCGACGATCATACCCACAAGATCCTGCGGAGAGCTGACTATAACTATCCCGTCCAGCGGCAGCCCCTGCATGACCGTCAGCGGAACATCGCCGGTTCCTGGCGGCAGGTCTATGAACATATAATCCACATCATCCCACATGACCTCGCTCCAGAACTGCGCTACGACACCCGCAATAACGGGGCCGCGCCAAAGCACAGGTTCCTCGGGGGCATCCAGCAGAAGATTCATACTGACCATCTGTATCCCGCTTGGGGTAGTGACAGGCAGCATATGATCAGCCGCGGCGCGCATACGCTCAGATACGCCGAACGCTTTCGGGATCGATGGCCCCGTAAGGTCGGCGTCAAGTATCGCGGTGCGGAAACCACGGCGCTGGGTCTCCGCGGCGAGCAGGCTCGTCACCATGGATTTGCCCACGCCGCCCTTTCCGCTTACAACCGCGATCACCTTCTTGACCGACGCGCCTGGCATTAGTTTTTCCATAAGGCTTTCATCGCGATGAAATTCGCTGCTCCCGCAGCCCGACGAGCATGTGGAGCAGTTATGCGTGCATTCACTCATTTTCGCCGTTCCTCCATTTCTCCGTTTCTTCCAGCAGCCACGCGGCAAGCGCATCGACGCCCTCGCCGGTGCGCGCGGATATCGGAAATATCTTTGCGTTCGGGTTCCGGCGCAGGATATAGCTGCGGCACTTTTCAAGGTCAAAATCGAAATACGGCATGACGTCTATCTTGTTGATTATCACTGCATCACATATCGTAAACATCAGCGGGTATTTCAGCGGCTTATCGTGTCCCTCCGGAACGGACAGTATCATCGCGTTCTTCACGGCGCCCGTATCGAACTCGGCTGGACAAACAAGATTGCCGACATTTTCAAGTATCGCAAGGTCGATATCATCCGCGCCAAGTCCGGCGAGTCCCTGACGCGTCATATCCGCATCAAGATGGCACATACCGCCGGTATGCAGCTGTATCACCTTCGCGCCGGAGCCTTCGATGGTGCGCGCGTCGACATCGGAGTCGATATCCGCCTCCATTACGCCGATCCGAAGCTTATCCTTCAGCCTCGCTATGACCGCCATAAGCGTAGTCGTCTTGCCGGAGCCGGGAGACGACATCAGATTCAGCAAAAAAGTTCTGTCGCGCCGAAGCTGCTCGCGCAGGAGTTTCGCGTCGGCATCGTTATTCTCAAAAATGCTCTGTTTTACTTCGAGCACCTTGAAGCTATCCATGGTAATACCTCTCTTTTTAAAAACTCCGGAGCGGCAGAACCCGCTCCGGAGCAAGATTTTATGCCGGCTCGGAAAGTATCTTCTTGACCATTTCCTTCACGGCGTCCAGCGCCGCGTTATCGTCGCTTATCGCGTCAAGCCCCTTACCGGCAAGGTTGAGCGATGCGATCTCCTGATCATAGCCGACGAAACCCAGCACGTCCACGCCAAGGCGTCCGGCAAGCTCCTCCATTATCGGCTTGTTTTTTTCGTCATAGCGGCAGCCGATCATGCACTTGTTGGAATACGGCAGATTCAGCTCATCGACCATGTCCGTTATTCTCTCTGCGGTCTCGAAGCTGAGCTTCGACTGGTCGCAGACTATGATGAGCGTATCGGAATTGCTGCCCGTGCCGCGCGAGAAATGCTCAAGCCCCGCGTCAAAGTCGATGATAACGAGGTCATACATATTCATCGTTTCGGAGAATATGTTGTTGAGCACGCTATTTATAGTGCAGTAACAGCCCGCACCCTTTCTGCGTCCCATGACGACGAAATCGAAATAGTCGCCGTGGTACACTGCGTCGTAAAAGTCGGCGCGCAGCTTTTCTCCCGCGACGCCCTCGTCGAGCGTCTTTTTGCGCTTGTCAACGGCCTCGCCTATCGTGGTCTCGTATTTGACATTGAGCGTAGTGGCAAGATTCGCATCTGGGTCAGCGTCGATAACAAGTATCTGGTCGCACAGGCCGAGAGATTTGACCGCCTTGACAAACAGGGACGCGGTGGTAGTCTTGCCAGTGCCGCCCTTGCCTGAGAACGATATTATGCGTGTTTGTTTCTTCATATTTTTCCCTTTCCTTTAAATCACACTATCTCGTCCTTGCGAAACCACATATTGTCGAACAGAACATTCTCCGCGAGAACCGAATATCTCGGCCAATCCTCAACATCCTCCATATCGGCGGGTATCATTTCAAGGAACGAGCCGCGGGTCTCATAGTACCGGATGATGCCGTAGCCCTTGGAGACGAGCAGCTGCGTCGTTTCATCATCCACCGGATATGGGAAGACGAAATACACCTGTGTGAAAACGCCCTTGTACTCTTCGAGCATATCAAGCTTTTTCTGAAAATCCTCAACGCCGTAGAACGCGGCAATGCACTCGCGCACGGAGTTGCGGTACTTCACATTGCGGCAACGCGGCTTCTCGCCCGTGAGGTCAAGCTCGATCCAATCGCGCGACGCGGCGTCTTCCAGCACGGAGCCGACAAAAGCGAGCGAATAGCCGCAGCGCTCGACCAGATCGTCCACGTCTACCCAATCCCCTGCGTGGAGGTACTGAAGTATCCCGCACGGGGCATAGCCCATCTGTGTGCGCCACTGAAGCTCGCGGAATATCGGCAGAACGGCGACGACATCCGCAAAGCAGTCGGTACCGAACAGCTTCTGATTTATGGTCGTGAAGTATCCTCTTCCGGAGAAGTATGCAGATATGACCGTTTTATATGCATTACTTTGTTCCATGGCAGATCGGTTTTCAGTCGTCGATGTAGACTATCTTTTCTTCGTAATCCGGCTCCCAGCACTTGCTGCCGTCGGCGAGGACGGTGCAGTTGAGCAGGTAGCTCGGACGCTCTATCTTTGCTCTGGGCAGGTGACGCTTCGCCGGTACAAAGGTGATGGCATTCTTGGGACATGCCTTCACGCACTCCTGGCATCCGTCGCACTCTCACATGCGCATGGCCTTCGCCATGTGCGGGATATCCTGAAGGGATTTGGGCCAGTTCTCGGTAACAACGGGAGTATCAGTATTTATGAACATGATGCAGTTGTGGCCGTGGTCGATGCAGGCATGGACGCAGTTGAGGCACTCAAGCGCATTGCCGCACACTTCATGGTCGATTATAATATTGTGCATCGGAGTAGTATAAGCCATGATTTATCCTCCTAATTATTATACTTCACGCGCCTGTCGGTTTACCAAACGTCTACCAGAGAGGGGAAGGTGTCGCGGGAGACGAGCTTGAGCGCGCCGTACTTACATGCGGTGCGGCACAGTCCGCAGCCGAAGCACTTGAACTGGTTGACGGTGACGATATCCTTGAGCGGGCTGTACTGTATGCCGCCGTACTGGCACTTTATGATACATGGAGCCTCGTTCTTGCAGCCGGCCGCGCACTTCTTGGGATCGACAACAGCGACGTACTCCGCTTTGTTGTACTCGACCGTTGCGCCGCGGTAAGCGCGAGCCTTGTACGCCTGGCAGTCAAAGGCGTTGCAGAAGCAGAAGCAGAGAGGCGGCTTACCGTCGGAATCGGTACCGGCGTCAAATATGGAGATGACGAGTCCCTGAGCATAGCGCTCGCGGCAGAGCTTTCTCGCCTCCTCCTTGTTGATGACCATGGAGTCGGTCTCCCAGGGGCGCTCGGCTCTGGTGCGGTCAACGTCGCGGTCAAAGAACATGCAGCCGTAGAAATCGCCGAAGCCGAAGTAACGGCGGCAGCCGCAGTGCTGAAGGATGAAGCGGTCGCCGGGGGCGACGTCGATTATCTGGAGCGCGTCCTCCAGAGGTACGACCTGGCCGGCCTGCTGGAGCATGGTGTCGATGGCCATATTCAGATAGCCCTCGTTGCCCATATCAACAGGCCCCTGAGGATCCTTTCCGCCCCACTCGAAGGAGTTGCGGGAGGCGCCGGTAAGGTTCATATAGCCTACGGCATGGCCGGGCTTTTTGACCAGCTCTGGGTCAAAGTTTGCGGGGTTGAGATACCACTTTGTTCCGTTGCCGTATTCAACGCAGTATTTGCACATATGTTTGACCTCCTGAATAATATTCATGTCCGCAGACTCCCGTTAAGAAGCCGATGCATAAAGCGTCAGCTTCTTAACTATACAGCATTCGGAGTCTGCGTGTCTATGGTTTTATTTCCCTAACTTTTTCATTGGGTTAACGGCCAGCGCAAGGAACAGTACGACCATACCGACAGCGCCTATAACCGCCGCCACGGTGAAGCCGTTTGCGAAGCTGCCGGTGCCAGTGATAACACGGCCGACGACCTGAGACGCAAGAGCCGCGCCGCCCCAGAAAGCACCGCCGGAGAAGATGGGGTTTATCTGGTTGAGGTTCTTGTTGCCGAACAGTATCGGGGTAATGGTCGGGCAGATATTGGTGATGACGCCGCCGGAAACGCAAAGAACGGAGCAGATGATGGCCATCACTACGGTGACGTGAGTCGGGAACACAAAAGCGTACAGCAGGCAGCCCGCTGCGAGGGGAACACCGGTGAAGAGGATCAGACCCTTGATGCCGATCTTGTTGACAAGCGCGCCGCCGACAAGGATGAACACGATGCCGACCAGCTGCATGATGCCCTGCATGGAGGACGCCACGGACTGGCTCATGCCGCAGTTGACAAGGTAGGTGACCATGTAGGTGCAGAGGCCCTGATACATGATGGTGAGGAAGAGTATGCCGAGGAACACGAACCAGAAGGCCGGAGTCTTGAGCGCCTGGCCGAGGGTGAGGCCGGGGACATCTTCGGTATTGCCTGCCGCGGCAGATGCAGCAGCGCCGTCAGCCTTGGGCATTTCGGTCTTGGGGATGAGCGCATAGGCGACGAGGTTGCACAGGACGATAACGACGCCCATAACGAGGTAGACGTTGCGCCAACCCATAACGGGGATGAGTGCGCCGGGGATGAAGGAGAACGCAGCGGCGCCGAGAGCAGCGGACGCGAGGACTACTGCGATGATGGTCGGGGTCTTTTTGCCGTAGTCGCCGAAGTAGGGGCTGACAGCCGCGACACCCATTGCGTGGGTACCGAGACCCAGAGTGGAGCCGCCCAGCAGACCTGCGACTATAAGCATCCAGACCGCGCTGGAGAAGTAGTGGATCAGGCAGTAGCCCGCGGAAAGTATGGCGCAGACAAGGAACAGGGTACGCGGTGCAACCTTCTTGAGCATCGGGCCGACAAGGAAGGTCGACCAGATGAACGCCATTGCGCAGCCGAAGGTTGCGGCGAGAGCGATGGTTGCAATGCTGGATTCGGGCCAGGTGGTCACGAAGCTGGAAAGGAATATCGTAAAGGTGGAGTTCATGCCCATATTGGCGAACAGTGCTATGCACGCGCCGATGGCAGCTTTCTTGGCTTTGGTATTCATAATACTTTTCCTCTCTGTATTTGATTTTCCCGTTGCTGTTTCAGTCTCAGGTTCTGGGGCGGCAGGAATAGACCTTGAACTTGCCGTCCTGCTCCTCTTCGACAGTGCCGCGGCACTCGAGCACGTGGCCGACTATCTCGATATTGTAGGCCATGCTCTTTCCGTCGGGAGCCATTTCGATTATCGTCGCCTTGGGAGCGGCGGCGCACATGGTGGTAAAGGTTGCGAGAATCGCTTCCTTGCCCTCGAGGTACGCGGGAGTTCCGGTCAGCAGCTTCGCGGCCTCGTCATCAAAGACGCAGCCCTCGTCCACCCAGCAGTCGGCGATGCCCTGTGCATCGTGTGCGTTCATGCGGTCAACGTACTTTTCAAGAATGTTCATAGCTTTTTCTCCTTAGTCTACAAATACGCCCTGAATTATCGGCGGCGTGTCCGTGAAATCGAGCTGCTTGTCGAGTATCTCGACGAAATTGTGGCGGTTGAGACTGTCAAAGCCGCTTATACGGTCATTGAAGTCGAAGTAGACAAGACCTCTGAAGCTGGTGCCGAATATCGGCTGGGTATCGACGAAGTCCGCGTGGCCGCAGCCATAGCCGAGCAGTTCGTCGCCGAGACGCTCCTTGACCCAGTCCACATAGGGGCGCAGGCCGTTCTCATCAAATCTCTTGGCGTCCTTGGGATATATAAAATAAACTCTATACATGGCAATTCCTCCTAAGATTTACAGATCCATTTTGTACTCGTCCAGAGGCAGACCGCCGACCTGCGGGTCAAGACGCTTGAGCAGGTCGTCAACAGCCGCCTTGACGTCGGCTATCTCGACGGTTATCGCCTTCTGCGGGCAGTTGAGAGCACAGCAGGAGCAGCCCTTACATGCCGCCTCGTTCCAAACGGGCACGCCGTCGACTATCTTCAACGCGTGGTTGAAGCACTTCTCAACACAGGTGCCGCAGCCGATGCACTTGTTCGCATCGACCTTGACGGTCAGGCCGTCGAGCTTCTTGAAGCGATCCTGCGCTTCGCCGCGGATCATGCCCTGGCGGTAGTTGTTGAAGTTGGTGCAGCAACACTCGCAGCAGAGACATACGGTCAGGAACGGGCTGGTGAAATCGACGTCCCAGTAGATGTGGTCATAGAAGACGTGGCCGATGAAAGGCATCAGGCCGTCGTCCACAGCTTTGTGCAGGTGCGCGATGGCTTCCTCGACGGTCGCATGATAGCACAGGTCGCTCGACTCCTCGGCAGTGGCCGCGCCGATGTGGATGCAGCCGATGTTTTTGTCGTGCTCGGTGCAGTTTTTCGCGTCGCGGCAGGTACATGTCTTGCTGATTATGCGGTGGGGAGAACGGCGAATGAGCTCCTCGATGACCGCGACAGGCAGCGGGGATCCCTCGGAGCCAACGTTGACAGACGCGGGCAGGAAGGTCATGTCCAGAAGATCAGGGTTGGAGAAAGCTGCGGTCACAGCCTCAGCTCTTGACTCTTTATACAGCTCGGAGTGGGACAGGATGGTACCCATCTGGAACTCGCGCGCCATCGTTTCAAGATGGTCGGCATTCCATGTGGAGCGTTCACCCTTCTTGGCAATACTCATATCTTTTTTCTCTCTTTCTTTAAGTTGGGCTTCCGGCTTGGTTTTCGCCGCGGTGGAACTCGAGTCCTTCGATCTGAAGCTCCCTGCCGGAAACTAGATCCGTTTCGGGGCTGCTGCAGGCAGTACACACCGTTTCCGCACCCACGAACTCAAAATGCGTAAAGCTCAGCTCGTGGCCACAGCGTCTGCAGCGGTAAACTATCGGGATCCTACGCATTTTTAGTTCGGAGCCTTCCAGCGGCGTACCGGCGGAGAATTTCTTGTAATACTTTATGACCCATTCATCCTGCAGGTCATGCATCTCGCCGACGGCCAGACGTACCGCGGCAACATGCTCTATGCCGTTGCTTGCTGCGATCTTCGAGGCCATCTTCACTATCGGATATACCACGGACAGCTCATGCATCCGGCGCAGCGCCCCTTTCTGTTCTTTCTTTTGCGCGAAACAATAATCCGGATTTTCGAACGCATTTAAAAATCCTACCGGCCAAGCAGGAATTAATGCCC
>URGI01000034.1 GCA_900547315.1 uncultured Eubacteriales bacterium
ATGGTCATGGTTGTCCCAATTATCGAACCCATGTTTCGTCAGGTCAATATAGTATTGACGACTTTTCAGTTTAAACATCTCTTACACCGCATTCCAAACGGAATGCGGTGTTATTTTATCTGCTCATAGGGTCGGGAGAAAAATTTATATATAATATTGTACAAAATGTGAATTTTATAAAACATCGGCGCAAAAGCTATTGACAGAATCGTGTGCCGGTGGTATATTAGCACTCGAAAGGTAAGAGTGCCAACAGTCCGGAAAAGCGAGTGCTAAACGGTGAATATTGAAATGGTCATAAGCGATAGGAAAAAGAAAATACTTGCCGCTGTGGTCGACGAATATATCAAGACCGCGGAGCCTGTCGGCAGCAAGGCCATCGCGCAGCACGCAGGGCTTGGCTGCTCGTCGGCGACGATACGCAATGAGCTTGCGGAGCTTGTGGCGCTGGGCTATCTCGAACAGCCGCACACCTCCGCCGGCCGCGTACCCACCCCGCTGGGCTACCGGATGTACGTCAACGAGCTGATGGAAAAACAGAAGCTCTCTCTGGAAGAGACGGAGGAAATGAACCGCCGCATGAACCAGAAGATGCAGCAGCTCGACGACGCGATCAGCGACGTGAGCAAGCTTGTTTCCCAGCTTACCGACCTCCCCGCGCTGGCGCTGACAAGCCAGACCGCGGTGACGATCCGCAGGTTCGATCTGATATACGTTGACGCGAACACCTTCATAATCGTTGTGATGCTCAGCAGCAACAGCGTCAAAAACCGTCTGGTGCATCTGCCCATCTCCGTTGATCAGAGCATGGTGCAGAAGCTGGCGACGCTCTTCAATGCCAGCTTCACCGGCATCACCGCCGACCAGATAACCCCGCTGCTGATAAGCTCGACCGAGCGCGCTGCGGACGATACGATGGGGCTTGCAAGCGTGATCGCCGCCTTTGCGATAGAAGTCCTGACCGAGGCCAACACCCCCTCTGCATACATCTCCGGCGAGAACCGGCTGCTGAGCCAGCCGGAGTTCCGCGATCCGGATAAGGCGCACCGCCTGATGAGCTATCTGTCCGGCGGCGGATACATCCTTCCTCCCAGCGAGAGTATGGGCGGAACCGACGAGGTGCGAGTCCTCATCGGGCCGGAAAATGTGGCCGAAGAGCTGAAAGATTCAAGCGTGGTCATCGCAAGCTACGATGCGGGCGACAACACGCGAGGGCTTATCGGCGTCGTCGGGCCGACAAGGATGGACTATTCCGCAGTGGCCGCGAAGCTCAGCTTCCTCGCCGCGGGTCTGTCCAAGCGGCTTGGCGGAGGAGAAGCCCCGCCGGAGGGGATGCATAACAAGCTGATAATTAAGGGAGATGATCCGAATGGCAGATAATAAGGACGAAAAGAAGACCGCTCCCCAGCAGGAGCAGGAAGTAAAAGAAGAGGTCAAGGAAGAGACCAAGTCCGCCGAAGTTCCGGAGGAGACGAAGGACGAGGAGAAGGATAAGAAGTCCAAAAAGGACGAGAAAAAGGCCGACAAGAAGGAAGAAAAGAAACCCTCTCAGGCCGATGAGCTCAAGACCGCGAACGACAAGTATCTCCGCCTGATGGCCGAGTATGACAACTACCGCAAGCGCAGCCAGAAGGAAAAAGAGGGGCTGTACGGCGACATCAAGTCCGACACCGTCTCGAAGTTCCTTCCCGTGTATGACAATCTGGTTCGCGCACTGGCGCAGAGCACGGAGGACGAGGCTTACCGCAAGGGCGTTGAGATGATAATGAATCAGTTTAACGCCACGCTCGAAAAGCTCGGCGTGAGCCGCATCGAGAGCCTTGGCCAGAAGTTCGACCCCAGCCTCCACAACGCAGTGATGCATGTGGACGACGAGGAAAAGGGCGAGAACGAGATCGTTGAGGTCTTCCAGGAAGGCTTCAAATACGGCGAAAAGGTCATCCGCTTCGCCATGGTGAAGGTTGCGAATTAGCCTTCACGTTGAATCAGGACTCAGCAGCGCGAGCTGTTAAGTTATATATTTAATCTCAGTATAAAATTAATTCTTATATAATGGAGGAAATCAATTATGAGTAAAATCATTGGCATAGACCTCGGTACTACTAACAGCTGTGTTGCCGTTATGGAAGGCGGCGAGGCAGTAGTCATCCCCAACGCTGAAGGCGCACGTACAACTCCGTCCGTCGTTGCATTCGCAAAGACCGGCGAGCGTATGGTCGGCCAGGTAGCAAAGCGTCAGGCCATCACCAACCCCGATCGCACCATCTCCTCCATCAAGCGCGAGATGGGCTCCGATTACAAGGTGAATATAGACAACAAGGCATACACCCCGCAGGAGATTTCCGCAATGGTTCTGCAGAAGCTGAAGTCCGACGCTGAGGCTTACCTCGGCCAGACCGTGACCGATGCCGTCATCACCGTCCCCGCATACTTCACTGACGCACAGCGTCAGGCGACCAAGGACGCAGGCCGCATCGCCGGTCTCGACGTCAAGCGTATAATCAACGAGCCGACCGCGGCTGCTCTGGCTTACGGTCTGGATAAGGAAAAGGCCGATCAGAAGATCATGGTCTACGACCTCGGCGGCGGCACCTTCGACGTGTCCGTGCTGGAGATCGGCGACGGCGTCATCGAAGTTCTGGCCACTGCGGGCAACAACCGTCTGGGCGGCGACGACTTCGACGCATGCATCACCAAGTACCTCGTCGATGAGTTCAAGAAGACCGAAGGTATTGACCTGAGCACCGATAAGGTCGCAATGCAGCGTCTGCGTGAGGCTGCCGAGAAGGCGAAGGTCGAGCTGTCCGGCGTGACCACCTCCAACATCAACCTCCCGTACATCACCGCCGACGCTACCGGCCCGAAGCACCTCGATGTTACCCTGACCCGTGCAAAGTTCAACGAGCTGACTCATCACCTCGTCGAAAAGACCGTCGGCCCCGTGAAGCAGGCTCTGTCCGACTCCGGCCTGAAGCCCAGCGATATCTCCAAGGTTCTGCTGGTCGGCGGCTCCAGCCGTATCCCCGCAGTTCAGGAGATGGTCAAGACCCTGATCGGCAAGGAAGGCTTCAAGGGCATCAACCCCGATGAGTGCGTCGCTATCGGCGCGGCCATTCAGGGCGGCGTTCTCGGCGGCGACGTCGAGGGCATCCTCCTTCTGGACGTCACTCCGCTGTCCCTCGGCATTGAGACCCTCGGCGGCGTGTGCACCAAGCTCATCGAGCGCAACACCACCATCCCCACCAAGAAGAGCCAGATCTTCTCCACCGCCGCTGACAACCAGACCTCCGTTGAGGTCAACGTCCTTCAGGGCGAGCGCGAGATGGCGGCTTACAATAAGAGCCTCGGCCGCTTCCATCTGGACGGCATCGCTCCGGCGCGCCGCGGCGTTCCTCAGATCGAAGTCACCTTTGATATCGACGCGAACGGCATCGTGAACGTCTCCGCAAAGGATCTCGGCACCGGCAAGGAGCAGCACATCACCATTACCTCCTCCACCAACATGTCCAAGGAAGACATCGACAAGGCCGTCAAGGAGGCCGAGATGTACGCTGCCGAGGACGCAAAGCGCAAGGAAGAGATCGATGTCCGCAACCAGGGCGACCAGATGGTCTACCAGACCGAAAAGACCCTCAACGAGATGGGCGACAAGCTCGACGCCGCCGACAAGAGCGAAGTCGAGAGCAAGCTCACCGCGCTTAAGACCGCACTGACCGGCACCGACACTGCAGCCATCAAGGCCGCGACCGAGGAGCTGACTCAGGCCTTCTACAAGGTCAGCGAGAAGATGTATCAGGCGGCAGGCGGCGCACAGGGCGCAGGCTTCGACCCAAATCAGGCAGCAGGCGGCGCACAGGGCGGCACCAGCGGCACCAGCGGCAACGGTCAGGATTACTACGACGCGGACTACACCGTAGTTGACGACGACAAGAAGTAATCTTCCCCCGGCGAAATAACCCATTGAGGCGAGGAACTATCCCCGCCTCAATGGCGCGTAATTAGGAGTCCAAGATATGGCAGAAAAACGAGATTACTACGAGGTGCTCGGCCTGCAAAAGGGCGCCACGGCAGATGAGATAAAAAAAGCATACCGCAAACTTGCCAAGGAGAACCACCCCGATCTCCATCCGGGCGATAAAGCCTGTGAGGAGCGGTTCAAGGAGATCAACGAGGCGTACGAGGTGCTGTCGGACGACGATAAGCGCGCGAAGTATGACCAATACGGCCATGCGGCCTTTGACCCCAGCGCGGGCTTTGGCGGCGGCGCAGGCTTCGGCGGCTTTGGCGGCTTCAGCGATTTCGGCGACCTTGGCGATATATTCGGAGACATATTCGGCTTCGGCGGCGGCGCGAGCCGCAACCCGAACGCGCCGCGCAAGGGTGACAACATACGCGTTCAGCTCAACGTCAGCTTTGAGGAGGCCGCTTTCGGCTGCAAGAAGGAAGTCACCGTCGGCCGCGTCGAGCAGTGCCCGGACTGCAAGGGCAACGGCTGCGCGCCGGGGACGACGCCTGAGGTCTGCCCCGACTGTAAGGGCACCGGCAGCGTCCGCACGACGCAGCGCACCCCCTTCGGTATGGCGCAGTCGACCGCGCCGTGCTCGAAGTGCAGAGGCACGGGCAAGATAATCCATCAGCCCTGCCCCACCTGCCGCGGCATGGGCAATATCCGTAAGCAGCATAAGATAAGCGTCAGCGTCCCCGCCGGTATCGACGACGGACAGACCATATCCCTGCGCGGACAGGGCAATTCCGGTGCGAACGGCGGCCCGCAGGGAGACTTGCTCGTCACCATAATTGTCCGCCCGCACGCGAGATTCGAGCGCGACGGCAGCTCCGTTCTGCTGGAGCAGGAGATAAGCTACGCGCAGGCGGCGCTTGGCGCTGAGGTAGAGGTGCCGACGTTGGACGGCAAGGTCAAGCTTACCATCCCCGAGGGGACGCAGCCGGACGCGGTGTTCCGTATGCGCGGCAAGGGTATTCCGTACCTGCGCGGCAGCGGGCGCGGCGACCAGTTCGTCACGATACGCATAGCGGTGCCGAAGAACCTGACGAGCGCGCAGAAAGAGCTGCTGCGTCAGTTCGCCGCGACGACCGGCGAGGCCGACACGCTGAAAACCGGCTTGTTCAATAAAAAGAAAAAGTGAAGATAAGTAAATCACACCTATGGCGTCCTGCCGGATACCATAGGTGTGATTTTTTATTCCCTGCCGCTGAGCGCCAGCAGCTCCGCGATCACGCTGTCGAGCAGGGGGAGATACCTGCCGTCGATGCGGTTGAGCCGGTCGAGCCGCTCGGCGTCCTGCCCGCGCTGTTCCCCGAAGAGAACATAGTCGGCAGAGAGTCCGAGCACGTCGCATATCTTTATCAGCATCTTGACCGATATGCCAGTCCTGCCGCGCTCGACCTCGGCCATGTATGAGACGCTTACGTCCAGCAGCTCCGCGAACTTTTCGCGCGTGTAACCCATGTCCTCCCGCGCCTTCCTTATCCGCATATACATATACCATCACCTCAGCATATAGTATGAGTGATAGTGCGACTTTAAAACATCAACCAATACTATATATAAAACATCTTGACTTACTTGGTGCTGGCTGGTATACTGAGTCCGCGGAGTTCCGATAATTTACAGAGAAGGAGAAGAAAAATGGACGAAAACGAGAAAATTTTGTCCGGCGCACAGCCGGAGCAGGATGGTGCGACGGCGGAAAAGAAGCCCAGCGTTGGCGAGAGGATAAAGGCGTTTTTCACGGTTGAGAACCTGAAAGCACTATTCAGCCGCGAGAATCGCAAGAAGACTATCGCCGTCATTCTGGGCGTGATAGTGGTTATCGGCGTTGTCTGCGGGGTGATATCCTATAATAGTCCCGCATCCGTCGCCCAGCGCTTTGCCAAAACATGGTGTGTGTCAGACTACAAAGTTAATGACAGTACTCTTGTTGGCGGAAAGTATTATTGGTTTGGAGATGAAGATGAGCAGGAATGGCTTGAAGAACAGAGCAGCTGGTATGACGAAGACTTTTCAAGCATGTCTGACTACTATAACTATATGAAGACAGAATGCGACGAGTACCTGTATGATGAATACGGCGAATATAAGATAACTACCCGCGTTTCAAAAGAGAAGGATGTCCGAGTAGGTAAGCTTCTTGACGATGATGACATTGTCGAAACACTTGACACGCTTGATATCGACGAGGGACGAGTCAAAGCGGCCAAGCTCGTGACCGTGAAGCTTCATATTGACGGCGAAGATGACAGCGATAGGTGTACCCTTGAAGTACAGCTCGTGAGGATCGGCCTCGCTTGGAAGGTAATTGACTGGGATTAAATACGATGAAACATGCTCCCCCGACAGGGCTTATGACTCTGCCGGGGGAGCATATCCGTTAATAAACAATTATTACACAAAAGCCTTTTCCTTCAGCCTTTGCATTGCCTCTTCGAGCAGTGAGTGCGGGAGGGCGAGGTTCATGCGGATAGTGTCCTTGAGCATGAAGGCTTCGCCGTCCTGCCAGATGACACCGGCGCGGATGCCGCGCTCCTGAAGCTCGCGTATTGTGACGCCGTGCTTGCGGCACCAGTCGGCGCAGTCGAGATAGAGCATGTACGTCCCCTCCGGACGCATCACGCGGACGCCTTTGAAGTTATCGCGGATGAAATTGCAGGCGTATTCGTGGTTCGCGTCGATGACGCGGCACATCTCGTCCGCCCATTCCTCGCCCGCGGGGCTGTATGCGCCGAGCAGCGCGTGCAGCGAGAGCACGTTGCAATCGTTATAATGGCTGACCTCGCTCTGCCGCACGACGCGGTCACGCAGGTATGTATTATAAATAATATGGTAGCTGCCGATAAGCCCCGCGAGGGAGAAGGTTTTGCTCGGCGCGTAGAACGCCATCGTGCGCTCGCGCGCGTCCGCGGAGACGGACTGTGTCGGGATATGCTTGTGTCCCGGCATGATGATGTCCGACCATATCTCGTCGGATATCACGAGGCAGTCGTTCGCGGCGTAGACCACCATCGCGCGCTCAAGTTCCCAGCGCTCCCACACGCGGCCGCAGGGATTGTGCGGCGAGCAGAGAATGGCGAGGTGGATGTGGTGCCGCTTGAGCTTGGCGTCCATGTCGGCGTAGTCCATGCGCCAGACGCCGTTCTCGTCGCGCACGAGCGGGCTGTGAACGAGCACGCGCCCGTTGTCGGCCATCGTGTGCGTGAAGCCCACGTAGGTCGGGGAGTGGACGAGGATCTTCTCGCCCGGCGCGGTAAGCGCCTGCACGGCGGAGCTTACGCCGCCGAGGACGCCGTTCTCATAGCCGATATGCTCGCGCGAGAGCTTCGTGATGCCGTTGCGGCGCTGCTGCCACGAGATGATGCTGTCAAAATAGCTGTCCGGCAGGGAGAAATAGCCGAAGTTCGGCATCTCCAGCCGCTTCTCTATAGCTTCGATTATCGGCGGCGCGGCAGGGAAGCTCATGTCTGCGACCCACATCGGTATCTTCCGGACGTCGGGATCGGGCTGCACGTCGAATGGGACGACGTCGGCGGCCAGAGAATCGCGCCCCGCGCGGTCAAGTATTGTTGTAAAATCGTATTTCATGGCTCAATTCAGGAAATCTCTGAGTTTCTTGGAACGGCTGGGGTGACGCAGCTTGCGCAGCGCCTTGGCTTCGATCTGGCGGATACGCTCACGCGTGACGTTGAACTCCTTGCCGACCTCCTCAAGCGTACGGGTGCGGCCGTCTACGATGCCGAAGCGCAGCTCCAGCACCTTTTTCTCGCGGGGCGCCAGCGTGTCCAGCACCTCTTCAAGCTGCTCGCGCAGCAGGGAGAAGCTCGCGGCCTCGCTCGGCTCGGACGCGTCCTCGTCGGGGATGAAGTCGCCGAGGTGGGAGTCCTCCTCCTCGCCGATAGGCGTTTCGAGGGAGACAGGCTCCTGCGCGATCTTGAGAATGTCGCGCACCTTCTCGACGGGCATGTTCATCTCCGCGGCTATCTCCTCGGCGCTGGGGTCGTGTCCCAGCTCCTGAAGCAGCTGGCGGGAGACGCGGATGGTCTTGTTGATGGTCTCGACCATGTGGACGGGGATGCGGATGGTACGCGCCTGATCGGCGATGGCGCGGGTGATGGCCTGACGTATCCACCATGTGGCGTAGGTGGAGAACTTATAGCCCTTGGTGTGGTCAAATTTCTCGACAGCCTTGATAAGGCCGAGGTTGCCCTCCTGGATCAGGTCGAGGAACAGCATACCGCGCCCGACGTAGCGCTTGGCGATGGAGACGACGAGACGGAGGTTGGCCTCGGTCATGCGGTGCTTGGCCTCCTCGTCGCCCTCGCTCATGCGCTTTGCCAGCGCGACCTCTTCGTCCGGCGTGAGCAGGGGAACTTTGCCGATCTCCTTGAGGTACATTCTCACGGGGTCGTCGGTGGAGAAGCTGTCCATGAGGGAATCAGTATCGTTTATCTCCTCCTCGGTGACTTCTTCGATCTCGTCGAGACTCTCAATGTCGGGCAGATCGTCGAGCGGGGGAAGCGCGTCAACGGCGGAGATGTCGACGTCGATGTTGTTCGCTTCGAGCGTGTCGTAGAACTTGTCGATGACCTCGGAGTCGAGGTTCATGTCTTCGAGACATTCAAGCTCCTTCGCGGTGAGCTTGCCGTTCTTCTTGCCCTTCTCGACCAGCTCGTTCAGGCGCTCCTCGGGAGCCTTTACGGGCTGTTCGGGCGCAGGCTCCTTTTTACTCTTCGCGGCGGCCTTCTTCTTCGGCTTTGCTTCGGGAGCCGGTTCTGTGTCGGAGAGCAGCTGATTTGTCATTTCTTCAAGCTCTTTTTCGGTGTAAGTGCGTTCTTCTGCCATGTTCTTATCCCTCATATCCTTTTTTTTCTCTGAGCTTATTTGCCAGCGCACGCAGATCGCTGCTGCCCGCGGCAAGCTCGGCTTCATTGTTTATCTTGTTTATGTAGTCGCGCATGGTGCGCTCTCCTTGCGAGAGGAGCTCAGGCTTCTGGAGTATGCTGACCAGCAGCGACACCTCGTCGCCCGACAGCGAGTCGCCCAGTGTGGCGGCGGAGACGGAGTCGCCGCGCCTCAGCCGGTCGAGTATCGCGGAGTATATCCTGCCGAGTACCGGTGCGGAGAAGCGCTCCGGCGGGGGCAGCTCCGGCATGTTTGCAAGCTCCGGTTCGAGGTACAGCAGACGTATCACGCCCTCCTCAGCAACAGCAGAGCCGGGGTTTTCGTATCGGAATTCCTTCTCGACAGGCTGAGTCTGCCGCTCCGGACGGCTCTGCTCGCGGGCGTTCGCGCGCCGCGCGCCGCTCAGAAGCCGCTTCCGCCGCCGCTCGACCTCTGCCGTCACAGCGTCCGCCGCTACGCCGGAGAGCGAGGCGACGCGCATCGCGTATACCTGCCGCTCGACCGCGCCGGGCAGCCGCGCGACAAGCTCCGTCGCTTCCTTCAGAAATTCAACCTTCTGCTCGTCGGCGCTCAGGTCGTATTTCGCCGTGACCGCGTGCAGCCGGTAGTCCACCTGATCCTCGGAGCCTTCAAGCAGGTTGCGGAACGCGTCCGCGCCCTTGAGCTTTATGAATTCGTCAGGATCCTTCGCGCCGCTCATGCGCAGCACCTTGACCTTGAGGTCAAGCTTTTCGAGGATGCCGATGGCGCGCTGCGCGGCCTTGATGCCCGCGCCGTCGTTATCATAGGCGATGATGACCTCGCTCTTGTAGCGCGAGATCAGCCGCGCCTGCTCCGGCGTAAGCGATGTGCCGAGCGAGGCGACTGCCGAGTCGAAGCCCGCCTGATGCAGTGAAACTACGTCTATATTGCCCTCAGATAAGATTATATATCCGCTTTTTGATTTTTTAGCCAGATTAAGCGCGAAAAGGTTACGGCTTTTGTTGAATACAAGCGTTTCGGGGCTGTTCATATATTTCGGCTCGCCGTCGCCGATTATGCGCCCGGAGAAGCCGATGACGTTGCCGCGCACGTCGATGACCGGGAACATCAGGCGACTGCGGAAGGTGTCGTAAAATCCGCCGCTTTTGCCCTTGCGGACAAGCCCCGCGTCGAACAGCTCAAAATCCGTGTAGCCCTTGGCTTTCATCGCGTTTCGCAGACTGTCCCAAGTGTCGGGCGCGAAGCCTAGACCGAAATTCATCGCCGCCGCGCGGCCGATGCGCCGCCCCTGCATGTACTCAAGTCCCGGCCTGCCGGCAGGGGAATAGAGCTGCTCGTAGAAAAAGTGCGCCGCGTCCTTGTTCAGCGCCAGCATGCGCGCGCGCTTCTGGCTCTCCTTGTCGTTTTCCTCCTCAGGCATCTGCATACCCGCGCGGCGGGCGAGAAACTCCACCGCGTCGCGGAAGCCGAGGTTTTCTATCTCCATTATGAAATTTATGACTCCGCCGCCCTTGCCGCAGCCGAAGCAATGGTATATCTGCTTGTCCGGGGAGACGGAGAACGAAGGCGTCTTCTCGCTGTGGAACGGGCAGAGGCCGAACATGTTCGACCCGCTCTTCTTGCTCAGCCGCACATAGCCGGACACGACGTCCACTATGTCGTTGCGCTCCACAAGCTCGGTGAGAAAGCTTTCGGAAAAGGCCATGCGCTCACCTCCGATATGTAGTATGCGTTGTTATTTGACCGTCCACGCGAAGGGGATGAACAGCTCGCCGTATTTCTCCATGGCGTAGCCGTCGGTCATGCCGGATATGTAGTCCGTCGCGGCGCGCTCCGTGCCCTCATGCTCGATGATGCCGCGGAAATCCTCCGGCAGCGCGCCGGGGTGCGCGGTGTAGTAGTCGTAGAGGCGGCTGAGGATGCCCTCGACCTTGCTCTCCTCGCTCTTGGCGCGCGGATTCGTGTAGACGTCAGAATACATGAAGGCGTGGAAAAAGTCAAAGGTTTTCTGCATCCTGTCCGACATTTTCAGCACGCCTCCCGCGCTGTTTTCGATGAGATCGGTCAGGATGGAGTTGATGCGCTCGCTGTTGCGCTCGCCGCAGTTCTTGCGGATAAGCTCCGGCACGTCGGCGTCGGTGAGTATTCCGGCGCGGATCGAGTCGTCAAGGTCGTGGTTGACGTAGGCGATGCGGTCGCACAGGCGCACGGCGACGGCCTCCGGCGTGTCGTCCGGCGCGCCGTGAGTGTGGTGCAGGATGCCCATGCGCGTCTCGTAGCAGAGGTTCAGGCCGCGGCCGTCGCGCTCAAGAATGTCCACAACGCGCAGGCTCTGCTCGTAGTGCTTGAAGCCACCGGGGTATATCTTCGCCAGCGCGCGCTCTCCGGCGTGGCCGAATGGGGTATGCCCCAGATCGTGCCCCAGCGCTATCGCCTCGGCCAGATCTTCGTTCAGCGCGAGCGCCCGCACGACGGTGCGCGCAAGGCGGCTGACCTCCAGCGTGTGGGTCAGGCGCGTGCGGTAGTGGTCGCCCTCCGGCTGGAGAAAGACCTGCGTCTTGTGCTTGAGGCGGCGGAAAGATTTGGAATGGGTGATACGGTCGATATCCCGCTGAAAGCAGGTGCGGATGCAGCATTCGTCTTCGGGCGTAAGGCGTCCGCGCGAATTTTCGGACAGAAGGCCATATGGGCCGATTATGTAATGCTCGGCGCGTTCTCGTTCTTCTCTGGGACAGGACATTGCAGCACCACCTTTGTGTCGTTTTGGGGTAATTAACCCGTCTGATTCTCTTATACGACGCAAAAAAATATTTCCCTTTATTTTTCCGAAAAATTTTGAGGGGAGGGGGAGGGAGAAGATTGACCAGTCCCTTGGCTCCCACTGATGAGGGAGCTGTCGCGGAGCGACTGAGGGGTCACCAGAGTCGAGATGTGAGCAGAGTAAAAAAGAAAGAATACATCACAAGGAATAATGTAATACGGGACGGCACAGAGGCAGTCCCCTACGATGGCGCATTCAGTGCGGTTGCGTCAGATGCACCCCCAACGTGCGTTTATCCCCCATTCCGATGACTCAGAATGGGGGATAATGAGGGGATAAAAGATGTAACAAAATCAGGTGCCGCTCAGATCATTCGTCGTGGCAGTGCTCGCAGTCGTGAATCTGGAACTTCTCCGGATCGTAGGCGATGCCGTTTTTGTCATAATAATCCTTGACGGCGGCGCGGACAGCTTCCTCCGCCAGCACGGAACAGTGAATCTTGTGGGCGGGCAGGCCGTCCAGCGCCTCAACAACGGCCTTGTTGGACAGCTCCAGCGCCTCGCTGATGGGCTTGCCCTTGATAAGCTCGGTCGCCATGGAGCTGGTCGCGATAGCGCTGCCGCAGCCGAAAGTGTTGAACTTGCAGTCGGTGATGATGTCGTCCTTGACCTTTATATACATGCGCATGATGTCGCCGCACTTGGCGTTGCCGACCTCGCCGATACCGTCAGCGTCGTCAATCTTGCCGACATTGCGGGGATGCTGGAAATGATCCATAACCTTATCGCTGTAAAGTGCCATAATTAGTTCCTCCTATTTATAAAGCGGTAGCTTTTTATTATATCAGATGCGGGCGCTGACCCTTTTCAAGCTCGTCCCACACGGGGGACATGTTGCGCAGGTACTCGACGACTTCGGGGACGACCTTGATAATGTGGTCGATCTCCTCCATGGTGTTGTATTCGCCGATGGACAAGCGCAGCGAGCCGTGCGCTATCTCGTGCGGCAGACCGAGCGCGAGCAGAACGTGGCTGGGGTCGAGCGAGCCGGAGGTGCATGCGCTGCCGGAGGAGGCGCAGACGCCCTTATCGTCCAGCAACAGCAGAAGGCTCTCGCCCTCGATGCCCTCAAAGCACATGTTTACCGTGCCGGGAACATGATGCTCAAGGCTGCCGTTTATCTTGCTGTGGGGGATCTTCGACAGCTCCGCGAAGAGCTTGTCGCGCATGGGGATGATCTTGGCGTTGTTGGCCTCCATATTGTCGCAGGACTCCTTGAGCGCCGCGGCCAGAGCGACTATACCCGCCATATTCTCAGTGCCGGCGCGCTTGCCGCGCTCCTGCGTGCCGCCCTCGATGAGAGACAGCAGGGGGATATTGCGCTTGACGTACAGCACGCCCACGCCCTTCGGCGAATGGAACTTATGGCCGGACATGGAGAGCATGTCGATATTCATGGCCTTGACGTCGATGGGCATGTGCCCCGCGGCCTGAACGGCGTCGGTGTGGAATGGAACACCGCGCTCACGGCAGATCGCGCCGATCTCGGTGATGGGCTGCACGGTGCCGATCTCATTGTTGGCGAACATCACGGTCACAAGACATGTATCCTCGCGGATAGCGTCGCGCAGCTCGTCAACGCGGACTACACCGTCCTCATGGACGTCCAACAGCGTGACCTCCCAGCCCTCTTTTTCAAGCTTCTTGAGAGTGTGCAGCACGGCGTGATGCTCAAACTTGGTGGAGATGATGTGTTTCTTGCCCTTCTTCGCGCCGAGCTTCGCGGCGGAAATTATGGCCTGATTGTCCGCCTCGCTGCCGCCGGAGGTGAAGTATATCTCACGCGGCTCGGCGTTGATGCACTGGGCAACGGTGGCTCTAGCGTTTGCGAGATCCTCGGTGGCTATCTGTGCGAAGGCGTACAGGCTGGAGGGGTTGCCGTATCTCTCGGTGAGGTAGGGCATCATCGCCTCGCGCGCGGTCTTGCTGACGCAGGTAGTGGCTGCGTTGTCGGCATATACGAACATGGTTTTCTTTCCTTTCTAGGCTGTTTAATCCTGCGGTACTTTAATCTCCTATCATTCTGATAGGAATTATATCATAGCTTCAGCTTTTGTCAACGTTTTTATTCCCGCGCCATTTTTCGCCGGTGAGAAGATCGGAGAGACTGACGGTGTCGAGGTAGGCGTTTGTGATATCGTCCAGCTCTTTCCACATCGGAACGGTCAGGCAGCTGCTGGCGTGATCGCAGGTGATGCTGCCGTACCTGATGCAGGAGACGGGGGCGAGATTGTCCTCGATGCAGCGCAGGATCATGCCGGCGGTGTACTCCTCCGGCGCGCGGTTGAGCTTATAGCCGCCCTCCTTGCCGCGGATGCTGTCCACAAGCTCCGCTTTCTTCAGGCTGCCGACTATCATCTCAAGGTACTTCATCGAAATGCCCTGCCGGTCGGCGATGGTCTTGAGCGATATGAAGCCGTCGTCCGGATGCTGGGCGAGGTCGATCATGACCATGAGCGCGTAACGGCCTTTGCTGGTAACATTCATTATAACAAGTCTCCTTTAATTCCTACGACTTTAATCTACCATAAATTCAGTAGGAATTAAATAGCCACGTCTAACATTTTTGCCGGAAACGCTGTGCAAAAAATGCACAACATGCAGTGAAGAAAACTCTTGCTTTATTACGCTAATGTGATATTATACTACCATGCTGAAGCAAAAAGGAGACTGCACAAAATGAAAAAGATAATTGCTATTGCTCTTACCGTTATAATGATGCTCGCGCTGTGCGCCTGCGGCGCAAAGGCTTCCGGCGCCGACAGCGACCTGAAGTATGTTCAGGACAAGGGAACGCTCATTGTGGGCATAACCGACTTCGCGCCGATGGATTATCAGGACGAGTCCGGCGAATGGATCGGCTTCGATGCTGACATGGCCAAGGCCTTTGCCGAGAACATCGGAGTCAAGGCGGAGTTCGTTGAGATAAACTGGGACAACAAGGTGCTTGAGCTGAACGCCAAGAGCATCGACTGTGTCTGGAACGGCATGACCCTGACCGACGAAGTCACGAAGACCATGAGCTGCGGCGAAGCCTACTGCAACAACGCGCAGGTCGTCGTTGTGAACAAGGACGTCGCCGACAAGTATCAGGACGTTGAAAGCCTCAAGGAGCTGAACTTCGCGGTCGAATCCGGCTCCGCCGGTGAAGCTGCCGCGACCGAGGCCGGACTTAACTACACCGCGGTGCTGACCCAGGCGGACGCGCTGATGGAGGTCTCCGCCGGCACATCCGACGCCTGCATCATCGACCTGCTGATGGCTGGCGCGATGATCGGCGAGGGCACGAGCTACCCCGACCTGACCTACACTGTCGCTCTCACCAGTGAGGAATACGGCGTCGGCTTCCGCTCCGGAAGCGACCTCGCGGCGAAGTTCAACGAGTTCTACAAGGCCGCATATGCTGACGGCACGGTTATGGAGATAGCCAACCAGTACGGCGTACAGGAGTCCGTCATCGCAAAATAATACCGGCGATGTTCCAAGCTCCCCGAAAGGGGAGCTTGGTCTGCCCAAATAAATTCAACCGAGGTCTGATATGTTCCAAACCGTTCTGTCGTCCCTGAATCAGGGTTTTCTGAAATCGCTTGAAATATTCGCTCTGACGCTGGCCGGAGCCATTCCGCTCGGACTGCTGATATCGCTCGGCTCCATGAACCGGCTCAAGCTGCTGCAATATCCGGTGAAGTTCATCGTGTGGATAGTGCGCGGCACGCCGCTGATGCTGCAGCTACTTATTATATATTACGGGCCGGGCATGCTCCTCGGAAACAACTGGTGGGGCAGCGGCAGCGGCGGACGCTTCGTCGCGGCCATCGTCACGTTCATTTTCAACTATGCCTGCTATTTTTCGGAGATATTCCGCGGCGGCATCGAGGGCGTCCCCAAGGGGCAGAACGAGGCGGGGCAGGTGCTTGGCATGACCAAGGGGCAGATATTCTTCAAGGTCACGCTGATGCAGGTCATAAAGCGCATCGTGCCGCCCATCGGTAACGAGATCATCACGCTCGTTAAGGACACCTCGCTCGTGCGCGTTATCGCGGTGTACGAGATCATGTGGAACGGCGAACGATTCATCAAGCAGGGCATTATCTGGCCGCTGTTTTTCACCGGCGTTTACTACCTGCTGTTCAGCGGCATACTGACGGTGCTGCTGGGCAAGCTGGAGAAAAAGCTGGACTATTTCAAGGTGTGAGGTGCGGACATGGCGCTGCTTGAGGTAAAAGATTTATATAAGAGCTTCGAATCATTGCAGGTTCTGCGGGGCATCAGCTTCTCGCTGGAGCAGGGAGAGACGCTGTCCGTCATCGGCCCGTCCGGAGGCGGCAAGACCACGCTGCTGCGCTGCATGAATTTCCTTGGCCTGCCTGACAGCGGCAGCATCTCCGTTAACGGCGAGACGCTGTTTGATTCCGGCAGCGGGAAAACGCTGAGCGACGCAGATATACGCCGCAATCGCCTGCACTTCGGGCTGGTTTTCCAGAACTTCAACCTGTTCCCGCAGTATACGGCGTTGGAAAACGTCATGCTCGCGCCGCGGCTTCAGGCCAAGGAGCGGCCGGATTTCCGCGCAAACAGGAAGGCGATATACGCCGAGCTCCGCGCGAAGAGCGAGGAGCTGCTCGCACGCGTCGGCCTTGCGGATAAGCTGGATTACTATCCGCACCAGCTCTCCGGCGGCCAGCAGCAGCGCGTCGCCATTGCGCGCGCGCTCGCGCTCAAGCCCGAAGTGCTGTTCTTCGACGAGCCGACGTCCGCGCTAGACCCGGAGCTGACCGGCGAGGTGCTGAACGTCATAAAGCAGCTCGCGGCGGAGAAGATGACGATGGTCATCGTCACGCACGAGATGAGCTTTGCCGAGGCCGTGTCCGACCGCGTGATCTTCATGGACGGCGGCACGATAGTCGAGCAGGGAACGCCGCGGCAGGTGTTCCACGAGACGCAGGAGGAGCGGACAAAACAGTTCCTGCGCGTGCTTGAGAAATGACCGGATAATGAAACGCCCCCAATGCGGAGAAATCTCCGCATTGGGGGTGTTGGTTAGTTATCTGGAAAACGGGTGGCGAAGTTCTTTTCCAGAATCTCTATCCATCGGTGCAGGTTTTCGTATGTGGGACTGCTGAGTGCCGCGTCGTATGCCGCGGCTGCATCAGGGGCGTGCTGCTGCATATATCGCAGTGCCTTTTTAGCGCCGAAGAAGTATTCGCCGACGATGTTGCAGTAAATCTCCAAGCTGTCAGTCAGCAGCCAGCATCGGCGGTATCGTCCTTCAAAGTCTCCGCGTTCTGTTCGCGCCAGCATCTTCCTGCACCAGTTGAGATTCTGAAGGTTTTCCTCCCTCCCCTTTGCTGCCGTGCTGTGTATGTACTCGCGGACTTCCGTTTGCAGGCTCGAAAGAAGCCCCGTTTCATCGGAGATAATGATGCCGTCCCAAATTTGCAGAAATTCGTAGGCATCGTGAGGGGCTTCAATTTTGGCTCGCGGATATATCCAAACATCAAGTTCAACGCCGGACATTACGGAACTGTCGTGCAGCTCTGAACTACCGTTGGTCAGAAGCAGCGCGTCGAAATCGCTATTAAGGTTGTTTGTACCATCCGCGTACGACCCGTATACTATTATGCCCAGCGGATGATATTTCGCTTCGAGCGCCTTTATTATCTCGTTCATCAATGAATCTCCCATGGTTTTCACAAACTCTTTTTCCCATACACCGCCGTGGATATCGCCCACGACACGGCGAACAGCGCCGCCGCGATGACCGGCAGCAAGAACACCGACGCGGTGCTCATACCACCGTCCAGCGCGTTAGATGGCAGCGCGAACGGTATCGCGCAGGCGGCGCCGATGCAGAAATAGTACACGATGCGCCCCTTCTCCATGCCGAACTTATACACTGCGGGCAGCATGACGCACGGCGGCAGCAGACCGACGGTGAAGGTCAGCGCCGCAATTAGGCCGAGATCGTCCGGCGCTTCGCCCGTCCTGCCGGATGCCATCAGCTGCACGGCGACAGAACCCGCTGTGAGCAGCAGCACCGTCGCCGCAGTCAGCACATATTTCTCCGCCACAACGGCAGCGCGGCTTATCGGCATCGTATCGCAATACTGGTTCCAGCGGAACTTTTCGTCATATGACAGCAGCGTCGCCGGTGTGACCGAGCCGACTATCACGGGGAAAAATGTCCAGAATAGGTTCCCAGAATCGGCGAATATCGACGCGCCCCAGAATATCACCACCATCAACAGCACCGAACGGCAGTATTTTTTCATAATGTAAAGGTCTTTCAAAATCAGTGCGCTCATTGCCTGCCGCCCTCCTTGACCATGAATATGAACAGCTCCTCAATGCTCACCGGACTGAGACTCAGCCCAGCCGGAGCCGCGGCGCGCCGGACTATGGCCTCGCTGCCGTAGCGCCCATCCCGGCGGCCTATCACATTGCTGCGGTCTATCGCGTCCAGTTCTGACGCTGTGCCGCGCGCAAAGCAGTATTCAGCCAGCAGCGCGTCCTTTTCCTCGAAGAGCATAAGGCGGCCTTCGTGCAGGAAGGCTATGTAGTCGCAGAGCTTCTCCAGGTCGCTGACAATGTGCGAAGAGATCAGTATGGAGTGCCCCTCGTCGCGTGTAAAGTCCGAAAACAGCTCTACCACCTCATCGCGCACGACGGGATCAAGTCCGCTTGTCGCCTCGTCGAGGATAAGCAGCTTCGCGTTATGTGACAGCGCCGCCGCAATGCCGAGCTTCATTTTCATACCGCGCGAGAAATCTCCGAAGGGCTTGTTTTCAGGGATGTTCAGCTTCTTCAGATATCCGAAAAACACATCTTCGTCCCAGTTATTGTACGCCTTGCGCAGAACCTTGTTTGCCTGCGCGGCGGTCAGGCAGTCGGGGAAGCCTACTTCGTCGAGCACAACTCCAATGTCCTCCTTGAGCGCGCGCTCGGAGTTCGGGCGGCCAAAGAGCTTTATACTGCCCGCGTCGGGCTTTATCATGTCGAGTATCAGGCGGATGGTCGTGCTCTTGCCCGCGCCGTTTTCGCCGATAAGCCCCATTATGCAGCCGCCCGGCAAGCAGAGATCAAGCCCCGCCAGCTCAAAGTCGGGGTATGCCTTCCGCAGGCCGGTTATTTCTATTGCGTTCATGTCAACTCCTCCTCGGAAATCAATGTGTACATCTCGCTCAGTTCCTGCCGCGTCAGGCCGCTCTGCACGGCGAGTGCAGAAATTTCGCGCATGTGCTCTTCGATGCGGCGCAGGTTTTCCTCCCGCAGCAGCTCCGTGTTTTTCGGCGCGACAAAGCTGCCCTTGCCGGGGAGCGTATATATGAAGCCCTCGGCCTCCAGCTCGTCATAGGCGCGCTTTGTCGTGATGACGCTGATGCGCAGATCCTTGGCGAGACTGCGTATCGAGGGCAGCGCCTCATCCTGCCGCAGCGCGTCGCCGATTATCTGCGCCTTTATCTGAGAATATATCTGGTCGTATATCGGCACGCCGCTTTTGTTGTCGATGATTATGGTCATACGCGCCACCTCGTTATAACTGTATATATGCAGTATACACAGTTATAACGCCATTGTCAACCGCAAAATTCCGAAATATGCTGTTGGGGCAAAAAAATGCTTGACTTTGTGTGGCCTGTGAATTATAATAACCAAGCTGATAATTGAATAGCATGTTCACTTGAGCAAACACGGAGAAGTCGCGTAGTTGGTCGAGCGCGCACGATTGGAAATCGTGTATACCCCATAAGGGTATCAAGGGTTCGAATCCCTTCTTCTCCGCCATAAGTCCACCATAATTTACGGTGGACTTTTTTATAACTGTTGTACAGAATCGCAGGTCATGATATAATAAGTCCGGTCAGAATTTGCTGCTTATTGGGTGTTTGTATTTGATATGCTGCTTCAATCAAAGAAAAAGAAAATAGAGCAATATCTGAAGGACAGAAACGGTGATCTTTCTGGTTTTGATGAGTTGCTTTCGGATTATCTCAACGGAAGCCTCAAATCGTTTTTTACAGAGCTGGGAATGACGAAGATACAAATATATATTACATGGCTGAAAGAATATAAATGTATCGACTTGCAAGGCCGTTATAATTACGTTGATATCCAGATCGATGAGGCAGGATTTGAGATAGCTGTTGACTCCGATGAGCCAGATATATACGATAGCTATAAGCTTGTATCAAAGAATAATGTATGGTTCCGTCAAGATTTATGCGCAAAATTGTTTGCAGGCTCCGGCTGAGTGAAATCAGCCGGCAATAGAGGCGTCGTACAGAGCCGCCTCCAAGTGCTTCATGTTCATGTATTTCTTGTTGCCCCACTGGGTGCCCGCCACGTGGCGGAGCCGGGCGCAGACCAGCATCAGGGCGGAGTTGCCATCGGGGAACGTCCCCACCACGCGGGTTCTGCGGCGGATCTCACGGTTCAGCCGCTCGATCACATTGTTGGTGCGGATGCGCGTCCAGTGTTCGCTGGAAAAATCACAGTAGGTCAGCATCTCATCAATGCCGTCCTCGACCTTCTTGGCAGCTTCCTTCAGTTTCATGGCGCGCAGCTCGGCGACCACGGCCTTCGCCTT
>URGI01000035.1 GCA_900547315.1 uncultured Eubacteriales bacterium
GCGATTTCATATCGTGGCTCTTGGAGGAGCCGGTCGCGCCGCCGATGCCGTCGCGCCCCGTGCGTCCGCCGAGCAGGATGACCACATCGCCCGGCGCGGGACGCTCGCGCACAACGTTGTCCGCGGGCGCGGCGGCGACGACTGCGCCGCATTCAAGGCGCTTGGCGACATAGCCCTCGTGGTACAGCTCCGCGACATGGCCGGTAGCAAGGCCGATCTGGTTGCCGTAGGAGGAATAGCCCGCCGCGGCGGTCTGCGCGAGCTTGCGCTGCGGGAGCTTACCTGAAAGCGTTTCGGCAAGCTCCTTTCTCGGGTCACCGCCGCCCGTCACACGCATTGCCTGATGGACATAGGCACGGCCGGAGAGCGGGTCGCGGATGCAGCCGCCGATGCAGGTGGCCGCGCCGCCGAAGGGCTCGATCTCGGTGGGATGGTTATGCGTTTCATTCTTGAACATCAAAAGCCAGTCCTGCTCCTTGCCGTTCACCACGGCGGGCACATGAATGGAGCAGGCGTTGATCTCCTCGCTCTCGTCGAGCTCGGGGAGCAGCCCGCGGGCTTTGAGCGTCTTTGTGCCGATGGTCGCAATATCCATGAGCGTCTGCGGGCGCTTGGCAGCCCTCTCCGCGCCGTAGACCTCCTCGCGCGCAGCGAGATAGCGCGCGTAGGCGCCCTTGACGGCGTCATCGTCGATGCGGATCTCGTCAAGGTGGGTGGAGAAGGTCGTGTGGCGGCAGTGGTCTGACCAGTAGGTGTCGACCACGCGCAGCTCGGTCACGGTGGGGTCGCGGCGCTCGGTCTCGCGGAAATAGTCTTGCAGCGCCTTGAGGTCGGCAATATCCATGGCAAGCCCCATAGAGGAGAGCAGTGCGGAGAGCCCGGCCTCGTCCATGGCGGTGAAGCCCTCGACGGACGAAACGCACTTCGGATCGGCAAGCTCCTTGGCGAGCGTTTCGGGCTTTTTAAGGCTCGCCTCGCGGCTTTCGACGGGGTTGATGACATAACGCTTGACCGCCTCGACATCGGCATCCGTCAGCGTCCCATAGAGCGCGTAGACCTTCGCCGTGCGGATGCGCGGGCGCTCGCCTTGGCTCAGAAGCTGGATGCACTGCGACGCGCTGTCCGCGCGCTGGTCGAACTGACCGGGCAGGGGCTCGACGGCAAAGACCGCGCAGGCGTCCTGCGTGTCCGCCGCGTCGGACACAAGGTCCAGCGGCGGCTCGGAAAACACGCTCCTGCAGGCATTTTCAAAGAGAGGGGCCTCGATCCCCTCTACATCATAGCGGTTCCAGATACGCGCGGCGCGCAGGCCCTGCACGCCGAGAAAATCGCGGCAGTCCGTCAGCAGCGCCTCGCACTCGGGCGCGAGACCTTGCCGCTTTTCCACATAGGTCCGAAATACCATTTTATCCTCTCTCCTCCCGCGCCGCGAGCGCGGCGCTGCCGATGTCGCCGCGGCAGTATTTGTTGGCAAAATCTACGCCCTCCGCCAGATGGTACGCGTCCTCGACGGCGGCCCTCAGTGTGGGGGCGACGGCGGTGACACCGAGCACGCGTCCGCCCGCGGTCAGGAGCGTATCGCTGTCCTTTTTCGCGCCCGCGACATAGCAGTGCGCGGCGGCCTCTTCGCTCATTGTGATGGGGAAGCCGCTCTCATACTTTTGGGGGTAGCCCTCGGACGCGAGCACGACACAGCAGGCAGAATCAGTCGAAAATTCCACGCTCACATCCGCGAGCGTACCGTTCGTCGTCGCCTGCATGACGGTGAGCAGGTCGCTTTTGAGCAGCGGCAGCACCGCCTGTGTTTCGGGGTCGCCGAAGCGGCAGTTGTACTCCACGACCTTCGGGCCGTTCTTGGTGAGCATCAGCCCGAAATAGAGGCAGCCGCGGAAGGGGCGGCCCTCGGCGCGCATCGCGCGGATCGTCGGCAGGAAAATATTCTCCATGCACTCCGCCGCAATCTCCTTCGTATAATACGGGTTCGGCGCGACCGCGCCCATGCCGCCGGTATTGGGGCCTTTGTCACCGTCGAGCGCGCGCTTGTGGTCCATGGAGGAGACCATCGGCACGAGCGTTTCGCCGTCGGTGAAGCTCAGCACCGAGACTTCGGGACCCTCCATATATTCCTCGATGACGACGCGCGCGCCGCTCTGACCGAAGGTCTTATCCTCGATCATCGCGCGCACGGCGGCCTTCGCCTCCTCAACTGTCTGCGCGACGACGACGCCCTTGCCGAGCGCGAGGCCGTCCGCCTTGACGACGATGGGCGCACCCTCGGCGTCGATGTAGGCACAGGCGGAGGGCGCGTCGGTAAAGACGCGGTATTTTGCGGTGGGAATGTTGTATTTTTGCATCAAGTCCTTTGCAAACGCCTTGCTCGCCTCGATGACGGCGGCCTTTTTGTCAGGGCCGAAGCAGGGGATGCCCGCCTCGCTCAGCGCGTCGACCGCGCCGAGGGCGAGGGGGTCATCGGGCGCGACGACGGCATAATCAATGCCGTGCGCCTTGGCAAATTCGACCTGCGCGGGGATGTCCTTCGCGCCGATCTCACTGACGCAGACCGCGTCGGCGGCGATGCCGCCGTTGCCGGGCAGACAGTAAATTTTCTCGACCGCGGGGTTTTCCTTCAGCTTTTTAATGATGGCGTGTTCGCGGCCGCCGCCGCCGATGACCATGAGCTTCATGGAGAAATTCCTCCTTGCTTAATGATGGAACAGGCGCATACCCGTGAACACCATAGTGATGCCGTATCTGTTTGCCGTCTCGATGACATTGTCGTCGCGGATCGAGCCGCCCGGCTCGACGATGTAGGAAGCGCCGCTCTTGCGCGCGCGCTCGACATTGTCGCCGAAGGGGAAAAAGGCGTCCGAGCCGACGGTCACGCCGCGCTGCTGCGCGAGCCAAGCGCGCTTTTCCTCGCCCGTGAGCGCCTCGGGGCGCTCCTGAAAGACGCGCTGCCACGCGCCGTCGGCAAGCACATCGTCGCACTCGTCGGAGAGGTAGACATCGATAGCGTTGTCGCGGTCGGGACGGCGGATGTCGTCCACGAACGAGAGGGCGAGCACCTTCGGATGGCGGCGGAGATACCAGTTGTCCGCCTTCTGTCCCGCAAGTCGGGTGCAGTGGATGCGGCTTTGCTGGCCCGCGCCCACGCCGATGGCTTGACCGTCTTTCACATAGCAGACGGAGTTGGACTGGGTGTATTTGAGCGTGATGAGGGCAAGGAGCATATCGCGCTTTGCACCCTCGGGCAGGTCTTTATTTTCGGTGACGATGTTCGTGAGCAGGCTCTCATCGATTTTGCAGTCGTTGTGCCCCTGCTCAAAGGTGATGCCGAAAACATCCTTCTGCTCCAGCGGCGCGGGAGTGTAGGCGGGGTCGATCTGCACGATGTTGTATTTGCCGCCCTTTTTCGTCTTTAAGATGGCAAGCGCCTCGTCGCTGTAAGCAGGGGCGATGATGCCGTCGGAAACCTCGTTTTTCAGATACTCGGCGGTGGCGGCGTCGCACTCGTCGGAGAGTGCCGCCCAGTCGCCGTAGGAGCAGAGGCGATCCGCGCCGCGGGCGCGGATGTAGGCACAGGCGATGGGGGAGAGCGCCGTGCCGGGCGCGACGAAATAGACCCTTTTGTCCACCTCGTCGAGCGGCAGGCCGAGCGCCGCGCCCGCGGGGGAGACATGCTTGAAGCTCGCCGCGGCGGGAAGGCCCGTCGCCTCTTTCAATTCGCGCACGAGCTGCCACGAGTTGAAGGCGTCGAGCAGGTTGATGTAGCCGGGCTTGCCGTTGAGAACCGTAAAGGGAAGGGCTGCGCCGTTTTTCATGAAAACGCGCGCGGGCTTCTGGTTTGGGTTGCAGCCGTATTTGAGTTCCAGCTCGTTCATGTCGTCCTCCTCAGTCGCCTGAATTTTTGTTGAACAGCTTCACTTCGCCGTTCACGTTCGCATAAAGGGACACCTTATTGTCCGCGTTGAGCGCCGCCCAGACTTCTTCGGGCGAGGGGACGCTCGCCTCCATCGGCTCGCCGGCAAAGGTGGGCAGGGGGTTTCCGTCCCCCTGATAGGTGCTGATGAAATAGCCCTTGCCCTCGTCGCAGCCTTCGTAGCAGAAGAACTCGCGCAGACAGCGCCCATCCTTACGTTTGAGGATGGACAGCTCGAAGGAGCCGTCCTCGTGCATGATGGCGGAGATGCGCGGCGTCCAGTTCGGCTCGTCCGGCTCGTATTCGCGTGTCATGAGGCCGCGGCGAAAGTCGCCGTGCTGGCAGATGGTGTCGGTCTGGTCGCCGTTCGTCACGACGAGGTCGCGCCCCATCGTGCGCACGGGATGATAGATGATGAGGCTGGGGTCAGAGAGCTTGGCGGGGTCGTGCGCCTCGGTGCGGATGCCGTCCTCGGTCTTGACAAAGACGCGGTTGCGGCTGTTCTCGCTGCGCCCCATGATGAAATAATACACACAGCGGCGTCCGACAAGGATGCCGCGGCCGGGATAAGAGGTCGCCTTTAAAAACTCCAGAAAATCAGTCATTTTTCTGCTCCTTCTCTCTTACGATCTCTGCGCAGACGCGCTCTGCCGCAAGCGGCAGCAACTGCCATTCCGCCTGCTCCATCACACGCCGCTGTATTGTTTCGGGCGTGTCGCTCGGCGCGATCTCCACCGCCTTTTGCAGCAGGATCTCGCCGCCGTCGGGAATTTCGTTGACAAAGTGTACCGTCGCGCCCGTGACCTTCACGCCGCGCGCGAGCGCGGCCTCGTGTACCCTCAAGCCATACATCCCCTTGCCGCAGAAGGCGGGGATCAGGGACGGATGGACATTCAGGATGCGCCGCGGCCACTGCTTTGTAAATTCTGCGCTGAGGATGACCGTAAAGCCTGCGAGGAGAATGAGGTCGATCTTCTGCTCGCGCAGCAGTGCGGAAAGCTCGTTTTCAAACGGCTTCTGCCCGCAGGCGGGCGAGAGCATGCGGGCCGCAACACCCGCGTTTTCCGCCCGCGTGAGCGCATAGGCCCCCGCGCGGGAAGAAACGACCAGCACGATCTCGCCGTGCGGCATTTTTCCGTCGCGCTGCGCGTCGAGCAGCGCCTGCAAATTCGTGCCGCCGCCGGAGACCAGCACGGCGATGCGGGCGCGTGTCAGCATAGCGCCACCTTTTCCTCGCCCGATACGATCTCACCGATAACGCCCGCTTCCTGACCGAGAGAATGCAGCGCGGCGAGCGCCTTATCGGCGCTGTCTCTTGCAGCGACGAGCACCATGCCCGTGCCCATGTTGAAGGTGTTGAACATATCGCGCTCCGAGATGCCGCCCATGCGCGCGAGCAGGGGGAAGATGGGCGGGATGTGCAGCGCTTTCTTTTCGATCTTCGCGCACAGGCCGTCGGGAATGCAGCGCGGAATGTTCTCATAAAAGCCGCCGCCAGTGATGTGGCTGATGCCGCGGACATCGGCGGCCTCAACGGCCGCTAACACAGGACGGACATAGATCTTCGTCGGGCGCAGCAGCTCCTCGCCGAGCTCGCAGCCCAGCTCGCCATAATACTGCCCGAGGTCGGCGTTCTCCACATCGAACACCTTGCGCACGAGCGAGTAGCCGTTGGAGTGCAGTCCGCTGGAGGGCAGCGCGATGACCACATCCCCCGGCTGCATTTTGTTCTTGTCCAGAATTTTGTCACGGTCCACGACGCCCACGGCAAAGCCCGCAAGGTCATAGTCGTCCGGCTTCATCGTGCCGGGGTGTTCAGCGGTCTCGCCGCCGATGAGCGCGCAGCCCGCGCGCACACAGCCCTCGGATACGCCCGAGACCAGCGACACGACCTTTTCCGGGATGTTCTTGCCGATGGCGATGTAGTCGAGGAAGAACAGCGGCTTCGCCCCGCAGCAGATAATGTCGTTGACGCACATCGCCACGCAGTCGATGCCGACGGTGTTGTGACGATCCATGAGCTGCGCGATGCGCTGTTTGGTGCCCACGCCGTCCGTGCCGGAGACCAGCACAGGCTTTTCAAGCCCGTGCAGGTCCAGCGAGAAAAGCCCGCCGAAGCCGCCGAGATCGGAGATCACATCGGCTGTGAGCGTGCGCTGTACATAGCGGTTCATCATTTTTACGCCCTGATAGCCCGCCTCGATGTCAACGCCGGCGGCCGCGTATGCTTCCGAGTGAGAGATGCCCATAATGTCATTCCTTTCCGGTCCAGCAGTAGGTGCAGACCTTGTCCCTGTCAAGACCGATCGCCTCCAGCAGCCCGCCAAGGGACTGATAGGAGAGTGAATCAAAGCCGAACTGTGCGCAGATCTCGTGCAGCAGGCATTTTCCGCGCTCGGTGCGGCTGTCGGCGTATTCCTCCAGATGCTTTTGGCCCTCGTTGCCCTCCAGCTCCTGCACCATGCGGCGCGCGAGCAGGTCCATGGCGCTGTTGCCGCGCGAAAAGTTCAGGTAGCGGCAGGGGTACATGATGGGCGGGCAAGCCGAGCGCATATGGACCTCCGCCGCACCGGTGCTGTATAAAAAATCCACGGTCTCGCGCAGCTGCGTGCCGCGCACGATGGAGTCATCCACAAACAGCAGCTTCTTTCCCTCGATCAGCTCCGGCACGGGGATCTGCTTCATGCGCGCCACTCTGCTGCGCACCTGCTGATCCTCCGGCATGAAGGAGCGCGGCCAGGTCGGGGTGTATTTCACAAAGGGACGCGCAAGGGGCTTGCCGCTGTGGTTGGCATAGCCCATGGCGTGCGGCACGCCGGAATCTGGCACGCCGGCGACGAAATCCACCTCGGGCACGCCGCCGCGCTCCGCCTCATCCCGCGCCATGATCGCGCCGTTGCGGTAGCGCATCAGCTCCACATTCACACCCTCGTAGTTAGAGTTCGGGTAGCCGTAATAGGTCCACAAAAAGGCGCAGATCCTCATCTGCTTCCCTGCGGGAGAGAGTGTTTGGAAGCCCTTGGCGTTCAGCCGGACGATCTCCCGCGGCCCCAGCTCATAGGCGTCCTGATAGTCGAGCTTATGATAGGCGAAGGACTCGAACGATACGCAGTAGCCGTCCTCGCGCTGTCCGATCAGCACAGGGAGGCGTCCCATGCTGTCACGCGCGGCGATCAGCTCTCCTTCCTCGGTCAAAATCAGGATCGTCATGGAGCCGTCGATGACCTCCTGCGCGTGGAGCATGCCGGAGACAAGGTCGTTTTCCTGATTGATGAGCGCGGCGGTCAGCTCGGTGACATTCACGCGGCCGCTGCTCAGCGTCAGAAATTGCTGGCCCTTGTCGGAGAGATAAGTCTTCACCAGCTCGTCAGTGTTGTTGATGATGCCGACCGTCACGATGGCGTACAGGCCCAGATGGGAGCGCACGAGCAGCGGCTGAGGGTCGCTGTCGCTGATGCAGCCGAGCCCCGCGTGGCCGCGGAAGTCCGCGAGGTCCCGCTCAAACTTCGTCCGAAAGGGCGTATTTTCAATGTTGTGTATTTGGCGCTGGAAGCCCTCTTTCTTGTCAAAGAGCACCATTCCGCCGCGGCGCGTGCCGAGGTGAGAATGATAGTCCGTGCCGAAGAAGACATCCAGCGCGACATCGCGGTCCGAGACCGCGCCGAAAAAGCCCCCCATTACGCAAAGAACAGCTCGGAGAGCGTCATGGGGTCGATGTACTTTCCGTCCCGATAGACGCGCATATTGCCGGAGGAGATCTCGTCGATCAGCATCACGCTGCCATCCGGCGCGTAGCCGTACTCAAACTTGATGTCATAGAGGACAAGGCCCTTTTCGCGCAGGTCGTCCGCGACGACCTCGGTGATCTTCTGCGTCATGGCCTTGATGTCGTCATACTGCTGCTCGGTCATCACGCCCAGCGCCACAAGGCCGTCCTTCGTCACCAGCGGATCGCCCAGCGCGTCATTTTTGAAGGTCGTCTCCACATAGGCGGGCAGGTCGGCGCCCTCTTCAATGTACTCACCGTAGCGGCGGCGGAAGCTCCCCACCGCCTTGAGGCGGCAGATGACCTCCAGCCCGTGGCCGAAGACTTTCGCGGGCAGGACCTCCATCGTGGTCTCCTTCAGATCCGCGGAGACATAGTGCGTGCGGATGCCGGCGGCGTTGATCTTTTCAAAAAAGTGCTTGGTCATGCGCAGGTTGACATTGCCCACGCCCTCGATGGTCAGGCCCACGCTGTTCTCGCCGGGGTCAAACACGCCGTCCTTGCCCGTGCAGTCATCCTTGAACCTGAGCAGGTAGTTGCCGTTGTCCAGTGCGAATACATCCTTGGTCTTTCCGGTATATACGAGTTTCATTTCTTTCCGTTCTCCTTTTATTTCTTGAAGTGTATTCTTTATTTACTGATAAAGCGCCCGAACCTCTTCGTCCGCGCGCAGCACGGCGTCCCGTTCCCGCGTCCGCGCCTCGTCCAGCTTTTGGGCGAGCTCCGCGTCGGAGACCGCCATGATCTGCACCGCCAGCAGCGCGGCGTTCTTCCCGCCGTCCACCGCCACCGTCGCCACAGGGATGCCGCTCGGCATCTGCACGGTGGAGAGCAGTGCGTCCATGCCGTCAAGCTTCGTCCCGCTGCACGGCACGCCGATCACCGGCAGCGTGGTGTTTGCCGCCATCGCGCCGGCAAGATGCGCCGCCATGCCGGCGAACGCGAGGATAACAGAAAATCCGCCCTCCCGAGCCGACGCGGCAAATTCCCTTGCCTCATTCGGACAGCGGTGAGCGGATAATACGCGCACTTCCATTTGGACGCCGTAGTCTCGCAATACGCCTACGGCCTTCTCCGCGACGGGCAGATCACTCTTGCTGCCCATAACGATCGCAACCTTCCTCATTTGCGTTCCCTCCCTCAAACATAAAAATAGGCGCTCCGCTGCCCTTTGCAGTTGGAGTGCCCGGACGGTCGGCCTCTGAAACGCGCCGCCTCAGAGCGATGCTCCCTGCTCCCCCGTGGTAGCCCACATTCCGTCAGTTACAAGGGGCTCAACTTGAATTCAGTGTACCATACGCCCTGCTTTTCGTCCATTCCACAAAAAGGAGAAAGAAGATAGAAAATCTTAGCTATATTTGTATCGTTATGACAATTCATAAGATACGCTTATATCGCGTCTTGAGAAAACTTATCGTCGAAAAACCATTTTTTTGTCTTGACAAGGCGATCCTCGCGTGGTATTCTATCAAAAACTTGAGGAAAGAGAGGCGATCGTCGTGACCGTGGTTTTGAAGGGTGCGCAGGTGTTCCACCGAGGTGCTTTCAGCGGCGGTGATGTTTCCGTTTCCTTTGGGGATCGTGTTTTTTGCAAGGATATTGTTTTTCCTTCGTCCCTGAATGTTTCTTCCTTTACCATATTACCCGGTTTCGTTGATGTGCATGTGCATCTTCGGGAGCCGGGTTTTTCTTATAAGGAGACCATCCGCACCGGCTCTTTAGCGGCGGCCCACGGCGGCTATACCGCCGTGGGCGCCATGCCGAATCTGAACCCTGTGCCGGACAGCATGGAGACGCTGCAAATGGAGCTGGACGCCATTCAAAAAGACGCCGTGATCCGCGTTCTGCCCTACGGGGCCATCACGAAAGGCGAGCAGGGCAGGGAACTGGCGGACTTGGACGCCATGGCCCCCTATGTGGTGGCTTTCTCCGACGACGGAAAGGGCGTTCAGGATCGTGATATGATGCGCCGCGCCATGCTGGAGGCCAAGCGCCTCGGCAAGCTGATCGTGGCCCACTGCGAGGACAATTCTCTGCTGCGGGGCGGCTACATCCACGACGGCGCTTATGCCCGCGCCCACGGACATCGGGGTATCTGCTCCGAGAGCGAGTGGCGGCCCATCCAGCGGGATCTGGAACTGGTGCGGGAGACAGGCTGCGGCTATCACGTCTGCCACATCTCCACCAAGGAGAGCGTCGCACTCATCCGCAAGGCCAAGGCCGAGGGCCTGAATGTCACCTGCGAGACCGGCCCCCACTACCTGCTGCTGGACGATTCCTGCTTGCAGGAGGACGGCCGCTTCAAGATGAACCCGCCTCTACGTGATAAGAGCGACCGGGAGGCGTTGCTGGAGGGTTTGGCGGACGGAACCATCGACATGATCGCCACGGATCACGCCCCCCACAGCGCCGAGGAAAAGGGCGGGGGACTGGAAAAAAGCGCCATGGGCATCGTGGGACTGGAAACGGCCTTCCCGCTGCTCTATACGTATTTGGTAAAGCCCGGCGTCATTTCCTTTGCCCGCTTGATGGAACTGCTCCATGACGCGCCCTGCCGCCGCTTCGGCATTGCGCCGGCCACCGGCTTTACCGTGTTTGATTTGAACCGTACCTATCCGATCGACCCCGCTGAATTTCTGTCCATGGGCCGGGCCACGCCCTTTGCGGGCTGGAGTGTACAGGGCCGCTGCCTGCTGACAGCCATGGACGGGCAGGCGGTCTGGTATGATAAGACCTTGCTGGAGGGGGAGGACGCCGAATGAAGGAGACACTGCTGACTGTTTTGGAAAATACCCGGCTGGCAGACGGCATCTACCGTCTGCGGCTGGCGGGGGACACCTCTGCCATCACCGCACCGGGGCAGTTCGTGAATTTGAAGCTCTCAGGTTTTTTCCTCCGCCGCCCCATCTCCGTGTGCGATTGGGAGAACGGGGAAGTGACCCTGATTTATAAGGTTTTGGGCCATGGCACCGAGGCCATGACGGGCATGGCTGTCGGCACGGCGCTGGATGTGCTGACGGGCCTTGGCAACGGCTTTGACTTGTCCCGCAGTGGGGAACACCCCCTGCTGGTGGGCGGCGGCGTGGGTATCCCGCCGCTGTATGGCCTTGCCAAGCGGCTGACCGCACAAGGTAAGCGCGTCACCGCCGTGCTGGGCTTTAACCGAAAATCCGAGATTTTTTTAGCGGAGGAATTTCGGGCGCTGGGTGCGGAGGTCGTCATCGCCACCGCCGATGGCAGCGTCGGTCTCAAGGGCCTTGTGACCGACGGCATGGCCGCCGTGTCCGACTATACCTATCTCTACACCTGCGGCCCGGAGCCGATGCTCAAGGCGGTGTACGCTGATTGCAAGACCTCCGGCCAGTTCAGCTTTGAGGAGCGGATGGGCTGCGGCTTCGGCGCCTGCATGGGCTGCTCCTGCGAGACGAAATACGGCAATAAGCGCATCTGTAAGGATGGCCCCGTGCTGGAAAAGGAGGAGATCGTATGGTGAACACAAAAGTGACCCTCTGCGGCATTGAGATGGACAACCCCATCATCCCCGCCAGCGGCACCTTCGGCTTTGGCTATGAGTTCGCGGAGCTGTACGACATCAATATGCTGGGTACCTTCTCCTTCAAGGGTACGACCCGGGAGCCCCGCTTCGGCAACCCCACGCCCCGCATCGCGGAGTACGCCGGCGGCCTGCTGAACGCGGTGGGTCTGCAAAACCCCGGCGTGGACGCGGTGATCGCAACGGAATTGCCAAAGCTCAAGCAGGTATTTCACAAGCCGGTGATGGCGAATGTCAGCGGCTTTTCCGTGGCGGAATACGCCGAGGTCTGCGAGAAGTTAGACGCGCAGGAGCAGGTGGGCTGGCTGGAGGTCAATATCTCCTGCCCCAACGTCCACGGCGGCGGCGCGGCCTTCGGCGCGGACCCCAAGTCCGCTGCCGAGGTGACGAAGGCGGTCCGGGCAGTGACGAAAAAGCCCATCATTTTAAAGCTGTCCCCCACGGCGGCTGATATTGCCGCCGTCGCCAGAGCCTGCGAGGATGCGGGGGCTGACGGCGTGAGCCTGATCAACACCCTGCCGGGAATGCGCATCGACCTGAAACGCCGCCGTCCGCTGCTGGCCAACACCACTGGCGGTATGTCCGGCCCGGGAATGCTCCCGCTGGCGGTGCGGATGGTGTATCAGGTCTACGAGGCCGTTTCCATCCCCATCGTGGGTATGGGCGGCGTCACCACGGCGGAGGACGTTATCGAGCTGATGCTGGCGGGCGCCACTGCCATCGGCGTGGGCGCGGCGAACCTTGTGGAGCCGTATGCCTGCAAGACCATCATTGAAAATCTGCCTGCCGTGATGGAACGATACGGCATGGAAAATCTGACGGAGATCATAGGAGGAGCACATCATGGGTAAGGACGTTATCGTTGCGCTGGACTTCGACAGCAAGGAAAAGACACTGGCCTTTTTAGACCGTTTCAACGAGGAAAAGCCCTTTGTGAAGATCGGCATGGAGCTGTTTTACGCCGAAGGCCCCTCCATCGTGCGGGAGATCCGGGCCCGAGGCCACAAGATCTTCCTGGATCTGAAGCTGCATGACATTCCCAACACCGTGAAAAAGGCCATGGCGGCATTGTCTGCGCTGGATGTGGACATCGTGAACCTCCACGCCGCCGGTACCGCCGCCATGATGACCGCCGCGCTGGAGGGTCTGACGCGCCCCGACGGTACTCGGCCGCTGCTCATCGCCGTAACGCAGCTGACCTCAACGGATCAGGAGAGTATGGAGCGAGAGCTGTGGATCGAAAAGCCCATCGCCGAGGTGGTGATGCACTATGCCGAAAACGCCGCGCAGGCAGGTCTGGACGGCGTGGTGTGCTCTCCGCTGGAGGCTGGGGCAGTCCACCAGCGCTGCGGCAAGGACTTCCTCACCGTGACCCCCGGTGTGCGCTTTGCCGACGGGGACGCGGGCGACCAGAAACGGGTCACCACGCCGGCCAAGGCCAAAGAACTTGGCTCCGACTACATCGTGGTGGGCCGTCCCATCACCCAGGCGGAGAACCCCGCGGCCGCCTACCGCCGCTGCCGAGAGGAGTTCGTGGGCTGATGCGCTGGGATACGGTCCTTTTTGATCTGGACGGAACGGTGACGGATTCGCAGGAGGGCATTGTGAACTCGGTGTCCTATGCGTTGAAGCGTCTTGGCCGGGAGGTCCCCTCTCCAGACATGCTGACCACTTTTGTCGGTCCGCCTCTTCACGAAAGCTTCCCTGCGCTCTGCGGGATGAATGAAGAGGAAACAGAGCGGGCGATCCGCGAGTTCCGCATTTATTTTGAACGCTACGGTTGGGCGGAAAACGCCCCTTATGCCGGAATGGCCGAGTTGCTTGCAAGCCTGTGCGCAGCGGGACTGCGGCTGGTGATTGCAACGTCGAAGCCGGAGGAATTTGCGCGGAAAGTTTTGCGGCATTTTGAACTGGCGCAGTATTTTGACGACATCTGCGGCTCCCGTCTGGAGGATAAGTCCAGCGCGGACAAGGCGAGCGTCGTGCGCACGGCGCTCATGCGCGCCGATGTGACGGGACACGCTGTCATGGTCGGCGACCGCCGCCACGACATATACGGGGCGCACGCCAACGGCCTTGAGGCAATCGGCGTACTCTACGGCTACGGCAGCCGCGAGGAGCTGACCGCCGCCGGGGCGGACTTTCTGGCCGCCGATCTCGACGAGCTGAAAGCAATTCTGCTTCAGGAATAAAAAACAACGGGAGGAACATGGATATGGACATCAGCAGCAGGGTCGCTCAAGGCCTGCTCTCCATCGGCGCGGTCTTTCTGCGCCCGCAGGAGCCGTTTACCTGGGCGAGCGGCATCAAAAGCCCGATCTATTGCGATAACCGCCTCATTCTCACCGCCCCTGCCGTGCGTGAGACAGTCGAGCGCGCCATTGCGGACACGGTACACCGTGAGTTTCCGCAGGCGGAGGTTTTGATGGGCACCGCCACGGCGGGCATCGCCCACGCCGCCATCGCCGCGCATCTGCTCGGCCTGCCCATGGGCTATGTGCGCTCGGGCAGCAAGGACCACGGCAGAAAAAATCAGATTGAGGGCAGGCTCGAGGCGGGGCAGAGGGTCGTCGTGATCGAGGACCTCATCTCCACCGGCGGCAGCGTGCTGGATACGGTCGCGGCGCTGCGCGAGGCAGGCGCCGAGGTGCTGGGCGTCGTGAGCATCTTCACCTACGGCATGAAAAAGGGCGTTGAGCGCATGGCCGAGGCGAAGGTCAAGAGCGTGAGCCTGACAAATCTGGATATCATCGCCCGCGTGGGCGCAGAGGAGCATTACATCACCGAGGCGGACGTTGCGCGGCTGCTGGCCTTCCGCGATGACCCCGCCGACGAAAGCTGGATCAAAAAAGGAGGAACAAACTGATATGAAAAGCCTGATCGATATTCTGGAGCTCTCCGAGCAGGAGATCATGGAGCTGGTGAATACCGCCTGCGACATCATCGACCACCCCGCCGAATACGCGCACAAGTGCGACGGCAGAATCCTCGCGACCCTCTTCTTCGAGCCCTCCACCCGCACCCGTCTGAGCTTTGAGAGCGCGATGCTCTCCCTCGGCGGGCAGGTGCTCGGCTTCTCGGAGGCGAAAAGCTCGTCCGCCGCCAAGGGCGAGAGCGTGGCGGACACGATCCGCACCGTGAGCTGCTACAGCGACATCATCGCCATGCGCCATCCCAAGGAGGGCGCGCCGCTGGTCGCCTCCATGCACTCGCTCGTGCCCGTCATCAACGCCGGCGACGGCGGCCACAACCACCCCACGCAGACGCTGACCGACCTTCTGACCATCCACCGCGAGATGGGGCGCTTTGAAAACCTCACGGTGGGTCTCTGCGGCGACCTCAAATTCGGACGCACGGTACACTCCCTCGTCGCCGCGATGAGCCGTTACACCGGCATCCGCTTCGTGCTCATCTCCCCCGAGGAGCTCAAGCTGCCGCGCTATGTCAAGGAGCAGTACATCAAGGCCAAGAACATCCCTTACACGCAGTCCACCGACCTCGAGACCGTCATGCCGGAGCTGGACATCCTCTACATGACGCGCGTGCAGCGCGAGCGCTTCTTCAACGAGGAAGACTATCTGCGCCTCAAGGACAGCTACATCCTCACGTCCGACAAGCTCAGGGGCGCGAAGGAGTCTCTTCGCATCCTGCATCCGCTGCCGCGTGTGAACGAGATCTCCGTCGCCGTGGACGACGACCCGCGCGCGTGCTACTTCAAGCAGGTGCAGTACGGCAAGTACATCCGCATGGCGCTGATCCTCAAGCTGTTGGAAATCAAGTGAGAAAGGAAGTGCGACACAATGATCATTGACTCTATTCAAAACGGCATCGTCATCGACCACATCACCGCGGGAAAATCCATGGAGCTCTATCAGATCCTCGGCCTCGATCAGCTTGACTGCACGGTGGCCATCCTCAAAAACGTTACGAGCGGCAAGCTCGGCTGCAAGGACATCATCAAGATCGACCGCGAAATGGACCTTGACTGGGACCTGATCGGCTACGTCGATCCAAGCATCACCGTCAACATCATCCGCGACGGGAAACTTGTGGAAAAGCGCACGCTCAAGCTGCCTGAGCGCATCCGCGGCGTGCTCAAGTGCAAAAACCCGCGCTGCATCACCTCCGTTGAGCAGGAACTGCCGCAGGAGTTTGTGCTAACGGATCGTGAAAAGCGCGTTTACCGCTGCCGCTACTGCGAAACGCAGGCGGGTAAATAGGCTTTTGTAAGGCAGAAGTCGAGAAGATCCTGCTTGCAGAGAAGTATGCAGAATCAGACAAGCCTCGACGCACAGGGAGCCTCCTCTCAGCACGCTGTACTGTCCGGGCGCAAAGCCGAAGGCTTCAGATGCACCATGGAGGATGCTCGGCATATCATCACAATAGAGAGAATCTTCGGATACCCTCTATTGCAGCGATGCAGGAACAATGAAAGCTCTTTATCAATTAGGACATGGCGATGAAGGGCCCGGAGCATGTTCTTCTGTTTTGCACTGTAATCATGGCAGAGAGACGTAAGGAATATCCCCGGCCAAGCCGGGGATATTCCTTTTGCAGCTGCCAGACAGCATTTCTACTATAACAGGGAGATTTCTTTTCCCACAATAGTCTCAGCCTGCTCCCGCCGCTTTCGATACTCCTCCAGATACCGGTCCAGACAGACCTTGTTGACGGTAGCCGAGATCGTGCTGCGCAGGAGATCCTTGGCATCAGACTCGGTTTCACCAAGTCCCTCCACTGCAGGAGCGACACCAAACGCTGCGCCGAGCATATTCTCAAACTCATCGCAGAAGTAGTCATAGGCGGTCTGAAGGGGATAGCACTCCTCCTGTATGCTAAACATCAGTCGAAGCCCCTCCAAAGGAACAACAGGCTTGACCACCGCGATGAACAGAAGCCGCGCAAGATGTTCGGCTGTATACAGCTTTTTTTGAGGGGCAGGAACCAGCTTCTGCTTGACATAGTTGCTCACCATGGATCCAGTCAGTTCAGGCTCTCCTAACGGTGCCAACCGGGCGTTGATATAGCGCACCACCTGCTCCAGATACAGTCCGACCTCCGGGATCTGTGCATAGCGCGGCAGACGGAAGGCCGCGATGTCCGCCGTGATTCTGTTTTGCATTTCTTTTTCCATATTGTTATTATAAGCGTTTCCTCTGCAAAGTTCAACGGCTTTGCGAAATATTTTTAACAGTTTATTAAAAGCTGTTGACGAAGAAATAAAAAACTGATAAACTGCATCCATCCCTTACCGGAACCGAACGACACTTTTTCAGTTGGAGGTCATCTTATGGATCAGATCCGCATTGCCGCAGACTCAAGCTGCGACCTGCTTACCATGGACGGCGTGGACTTTGTCAGCGTTCCGCTCACCGTCCGTACTGCTGTGGAGGAATTTCGCGATGACGCCGCGCTCGATGTCGACGCGATGGTCACAACACTTCGCGGCACGAAGGGCCGCACCTTCAGCGCCTGCCCGAACATCGCGGACTGGGAGTCCGCCTTTGGCGAAAGCGGCGATGTACTCGCGTTCACCATTACAAGCAGCCTTTCAGGCAGCTGCAGCGCGGCACTTGCCGCAAAGAAACGCTGCGAGGAGCAGAATCCCTCTCGCCGCATTTTTGTGGTGGACACGCTGTCCGCCGGTCCGGAGATCGCCCTGCTCATCGAAAAGTCAGCCGCCGAACTGCGCTCCGGCAAGAGCTTCGAGGAGGTCTGCACAGCCGTACAGCAGTATCAGCGCCGTACCCATCTGCTCTTTGCGCTGGAATCCATGCACAATCTTGCCCAGAACGGACGAATCAGCAAGCTGGCAGCAACGATGGCCGGTGTTCTCGGCATCCGCGCCGTTGGGCAGGCCAGCGAGGAGGGCACGCTTGAGATGCTCGGCAAATGTCGGGGCACTCGAAAAACGCAGGAGCTCCTGTTGAGTGAAATGGTGCGGCTTGGCTACAGGGGCGGCAGCGTCCGCATCGGGCATTGCCGGAACGCGGCATTTGCATTGGAGCTCTGCACCGAGCTCCGGCGGCGATTTCCGGGGGCGGAGGTGAAAAGCTATCCGCTACGTGGGCTGTGCAGCTACTATGCAGAACACGGCGGGATTATGCTAGGCTTTGCGTCATGAAAACGAAGGTCTCGGACAGGAAGGCGCTGCTGCATCTTGCGGTACGCATTCTGACACTGCCGCCCATCGTCATCGGGGTAACGCTGCTTCTGATGTACGCTCCGACAGGGCTTCTGACGCGCAGGGAGCTGCTGCTGTGCGAGGTGTTCCTGCTGGTTATCCCCTTGGCGGCGTACCCGCTGCGGGAGATCTTCCACATTGGAAGGGACCGGCGCAGGGGGCAGCGCGGCACGGCGCTGGTATGCAGCGCCGTTGGGTATCTGTGCGGGTTTCTCTGGTCAATGCTGACGCCATGCTCCTGGCTCGTCCATATCCTGTTTCTCTCTTATGTCATTTCTATCGCGGCGCTGTTGCTGCTCAACGTGGGCTTTGGCCTTCGCGCAAGCGGACACGCCTGCAGCACAACAGCTCCGGCGTTTCTGTTGACATGGAAGCTGCATCCGCTTTTTGCCATACCGTCCGTTCTGCTGATCGCAGCAGTGTACAGCTCCTCCCTAAAGCTGTCGCGCCATACCCTGCCGCAGCTTCTGGCCGGCTCGGCGGTCAGTCTGTTAGCCTGTGTGATCTCGATTATGGTTTATGGCGTCAGATAAAACGATACTGCGCCGCATCGCCGTTTCATTTGACGGTGGCGCGGCGCAGTCCTGTCTTTATTGCAGCTTCTTCAATCGCTGCTGTTCTGTTCTGCGTTATATTGATTCTTGAAAAACGCTACCACAACGGCGCCGGGGCCGAGGTGTGTTCCGATCACGCTGCCCACCGTTGTGTAGCGAACCTCCCGCAAATGCCCCTCCCAAATGTGGCGGCTGTCTTCGATGTACTTCAATAAAAGCGCACCGGAAAGTCCGCTGTAGCCAAGCAGCACCGGCTTGCTGAAATCAATGCCGCCCGCCTTATCGATCTCCTGAACGAGCAGATTGTTCCCCATCTTAGAGTCGCGTGCTTTCCCCAGCAGGTGAATCTCGCCGTCAGTGACGGAGATCACAGGCTTGATGTTCAGCACCCCGCCAGCAAATGCGGCGGTCTTGGAAATGCGTCCACCCCGCTTAAGGTATTTGAGGGTGTCCACCAGTGCCACCACAACGATTTTTTCTTCTCTTTCTCCAGAGCATCCGCAATTTCCTCTGCGGACATTCCCGCGTCCAAAAGCCGGAACGCAAGCTCCACCAGAATCCCTGTTCCCATCGCTGCGCTGGTACCATCTACAACATAAATGTTTTCATAATCCGCCGCCGCGATCATGGCGCTTTGATATGTGCCGGAAAATTTGGATGCAAGGGTAATAACAACGGCTGATTCGCCCGCCTGCCTTGCCTTTTCAAATTCCTTTATAAAGGCGTCCGGCGTTGCCTGACTGGTGGTGGGCATCACATCGCTTTCGACGAGCTTCTCGTAGAATGTTCTGTGGTCAATGGTTACGCCGTCGATGTATTCCTCCTGACCGAAATGAACGGTGAGAGGCACCGTATAGACCCGCGCCTTGATCTCGGGAACCAGATCCGCGGTGGAATCCACAATGATCCTTGTTTTCAATTTCTTCAAGCCTCCTGTTTCCCGCTGCTTTGGGCGATTGCGTTCAAGCTTCTGCTGATGGCGGAAAGGCTGCGGTAAAGTGCCGCTCGTTCGTCCTCCGTGAGGGTACGGCTGACCGTATCGAGGACAGCGCCAATCTTCTCCGCGATCCGTTTGCCGGCCTCCTGACCTTTTTCAGTCAAGCGCAAAGGGCTTCTGTACCGTTTGGCCCGTTCAGAATTCCGGACGATAAATCCGTTACTTTCAAGATGCTCCAACGCACGGGAAATGGTCGCCTTGTCCTCCTCGCAGTGCTCGCACAGCTCCGCCGCAGTCACGCCATCCAGAGAATATATGTAGTACAGACAGGACACATGGGCACTTCGCAGATGATAGGCGGCCATCTCCTGATTTTTTATCCTCCGTATGTCGCGGCTGATCCGGTTGATCAAAACCGTAAACGTCTCAAATCGCTCCTGCATGGCTGCGCTCCTCTCTCACGAATGCTTTTGTTGAAATCTCAACTTTCGGACTATACCACATGGATGTTGAAATGTCAACAGCAAAGTTCCGCACAGCCATTACTCTTTGATTATAGCATTCCACGCCGTGAGGCGGTCCCGTCGTGGGTTTTCTGTTATTTTATCGGGTGTAGGGTATGGTCATCAAGAACACTACAAAGCCCTCACCGGAGCAGCTCCGGCGAGGCTCTGCTTTTGACCACATAAAATGCCACAGACAGGTGCGGAACACATGGGAGATGTGGGTCACAAGATGTTAGGAAAGGAATTAAAATCGAGAGAAACCCGCTAAAAACGGCTGAAAAGTATAGGAAAAATGTTGCGGTAGTTCTTTGGTTATGGCATCCCACGCCGTGGGGTGACCCTTCCAT
>URGI01000036.1 GCA_900547315.1 uncultured Eubacteriales bacterium
CTGTTCGCCGATTAAAGTGGCACGCGAGCTGGGTTCAGAACGTCGTGAGACAGTTCGGTCCCTATCTGTTGCGGGCGCAGGAGATTTGAAGGGAGCTGTCCTTAGTACGAGAGGACCGGGATGGACAGACCTCTGGTGCACCAGTTGTCGTGCCAACGGCACAGCTGGGTAGCTACGTCTGGACGAGATAAACGCTGAAGGCATCTAAGCGTGAAACTCCCCCTAAGATAAGATCTCCCATCCATTATGGAGTAAGGGTCGAAGAAGACTACTTCGTTGATAGGCCAGCGGTGTAAGCGCAGTAATGTGTTCAGCCTACTGGTACTAATAACCCGAGGGCTTGACCTATATTTTGCAGGCAAACCCCTTGCTTTACCTCTCCTCTGTTTAGTTTTCAGGGTACAATATGCCTTGACGTGGCCCGTTGGTCAAGTGGTCAAGACGGGGGCCTCTCACGCCCCAATCGGGAGTTCGACTCTCCCACGGGTCACCATATGCACCTTTAGCTCAGCTGGTAGAGCACCTGACTCTTAATCAGGGTGTCCAGGGTTCGAGTCCCTGAAGGTGTACCATCCTTGAGGATGTTTATTCATCCTCAAGGAACCCCTTGACAAAGGGAATTGAATAGTGTAGTATTTGGTATGTTCCAAATGCAGTTGGTGTTTTTAACGGTGAGGGTCCACCTGTTCCCATTCCGAACACAGAAGTTAAGCTCACCAGTGCCGACAATACTTGTCTGGAGACGGACTGGAAAGATAGGTCAACGCCAACACAGAGCCGCTTAAATAAGCGGCTCTGATTTTTTATATTTGAATTCTTTTGTTGTTTTATATATAATTTGGGTAGATATGTAGGGAGGTATATTTATGATCCGCCAGATAATAAATATAAATGAAGAAAAGTGCATTGGCTGCGGCAAATGCGCCGCGGCGTGTCACGAAAGCGCGATTGCAATTATTAACGGGAAAGCGAGGCTTATCCGCGATGATTACTGTGACGGTCTTGGCAACTGCCTGCCGCAGTGTCCTGCGGGCGCGATAACCTTTGTAGAGCGCGAGGCGGCGGAATATGATGAGTCCGCTGTGAAAGAGAATAAGGCTCGCATCGCGGCTGCTGAAGCGGAAGCGAGAGAAAGCCAGCTCGGCAACTGGCCTGTCCAGCTTAAGCTGCTGCCGCCGGTTTCGCCCGTTTTCCGCGGCGCGGATATTCTGATAGCTGCTGACTGTACGGCCTATGCTTTCGCGGGCTTCCATGAGCGCTTCATCGCAGGACGCACCGTTATTATCGCATGTCCGAAGCTCGACGCCACCGATTACAGCGAGAAGCTCCAGCAGATATTTATGCTCAACAACATCAAGAGCATCGTTGTGACCCGTATGCAGGTGCCGTGCTGCGGAGGCCTTGTGCGTATGGTTCAGGCGGCAATGGAGCGCAGCAGAAAGTCTATCCCGTGTGAGGTCTATACTATCTCAAACTCCGGCCAGATTTTGAATAAGGAAACTATATAAAAACAAGGCGGATCGACGATCCGCCTTGTTTTTATATGTCCTTTGTGCTTTTCCCGGCGCTGCTCCTGTTTTTGCAGAAAGCGCCGGTCTTTCTCGGCCTCTCTTGCCTCGCGGCTTATGCTCTGACGCAGTTTCTTGTTCTGCTCATGCTGAAGCTTGAGCGCCTCCTGCGCCTTTGTGCCGATACCGCGCGGTTCGAGCTGACGTTTGATTTCCCTTTGCAGCCGCTTCGGATTCAGCCGCCGCTCGGAAAGCGTGCTGCTTTGGAGTTTTGGACTAAAGCTGAGGCCGTGCCAGTTTCTCAACAGGAACTCATAAACCTCATAATCCTTTGGCTCCGCGCCGAAGGTGATCTTGCATACCTCATATGCGCCGTCTGATTCACGCTCGTATAGGCCAATCCAGAACGGCGCTTCAAATGTGACTGTCAGGCTTGTTTTTGTCGTGGACATTGTTCGTTCCTCCTTATTGCTGTGTACGGGGAACGGACAACCAAAGGAGGCAGGTTACTGACGCCTGACGGCGCTCCCGGACTACCTACCGGGATGTGTTTTTATCCCCTGCCATAATTATACACTGCACGGTGCGGCACCGCAATAGAATTCTGCGGCCAGGCTTTCTTCTTCGGCTCGACGGCGATCCAGATTTCACACTGATAGTCCGGATCTTTCACGTTTGCGGACGGGTAGACCTCAAGTTCCACGCCGTTTGAGTATTCGTAATCGCTTGTCGTGAAGAAGTCCGTGTTCATCTCCATGTACGTCTTCCGGAACGCCTCGGGCATTGGGCCGCGTACCTTGAAAACCGCATATGTGTGCGCGGGCAACTCGACCACGTCGATGCCGTCGCCGCCGGTCACATCGTCACGGCAGGCTGCGCCAATGCCGTAGGGGAAGGTGCTGCCGTCGAGAAATTCGGTGAAGCAGATACCGAGTATGCCGTCGAAGGGGTTCGGCTGTGCCATGAGTGAGCAGAGACGCGGAATAGTCCCGTCGGCGCCGCATTCGCGCCAGAACGCGGATATCGGCTCATAGGCGATGCCATTTTCGGTGGGCTTTGTGACGTTTATCCTGCGGCACGCGACTTTTATCGCGCCCTTCTTCTCGATCCTGTAATCCATCATGTTTCCTCCTGTGATAGTAAGTTTCACAGAGATGCGGGAGAAGCTGCGCACATGGCCGCCCTGACGCGCCGCAGACGGGGATATTCCGTGAAAGCGCGTGAAGGCACGGGAAAAGCTCTCCGGCGTGTCGTAGCCATACTTGAGAGCCGTGTCGATAACGCGGCTGCGCGTGAGAAAAAGCTCCTGTCCGGCGAGCGACAGCCGCCGCATACGGATATAATCGCCAAAGCTGTACCCGAACAGAATGCCGAACACGCGCTGAAAATGAAAGCTTGACGACAGCGCGCGTCGCGCGGCCTCCTCGTAGTCGATCTCGCCGGTCATGTTCTCCTCCGCGTAGTCGACGGCACGCTGAATCCCTGTTATCCAGTCCATGCTCTCCCTCCCTCTGTGAACCTATTGTACCGCAGCGGAAACGCGATTTCCTGACTCGCCGTGCTGTCGGGTGTCATGCAGCATTATACCCGCCATGCGCGGCTGCGGCAACACCTTTCGGCGGGCGGCGGCATATAATAAGTCCGGATGGGTGATGCACATGGACAATAACGAGATAATGAAGAGCCTTGAGGGGTTTGACGAGGTATGGAAACGCGTGACCGCGGCGCGGCCCGAGGCCGCAAAGCCGCCCATGCGTTCCGGCGGTGCCGCCGAGCTGATGCCCGGCAAAAAGCCGCAGAGCCGCGCGGTGCGCTTTTGCCCGCCGCATAAGTGATTATATGGACTGATCCCCCGAATTGCTCGTTGCCAAGAGCGGTTCGGGGGTATATAATGAAGCCAAATATAACATAAACAGGAGATGCGACATATGCCAACGACATGGAACCGCTCCCCGGAGGAGTTTCATAAGATATACATCGCCAATACCGACGCCTTTTACCGCGTCGGCAGCTTCGCGCTCGCGGACGAGCTGGACAAGTTCGTGACCCGCTGCGCGCTGGAGCTGTGGAGCAAGGCGGGCAGCATAGGCCAGCATCATGTAGATATGGCCAACCAGATATACTCCAAGAACCGTCCGGAGCCGCACTGGCTGCTGTGGAACCTGACCAGCTCCGTCTGCGAAAGCGACATGTTCATGCCGCCGGTGTTTTTCTGGGATCTTGCCGAGCGCGACGCGAAGCGCGGCACCGAGGCCTCACGCACATTCATCCGTATGCTCACCAACATTCTGCTCTACCTCGCCGCCGCGGACGACGACGTGAGCTATGCCGAGGCCGAGTATATCACCGAGTGCGGCGACAAGCTGTCCGCGATATGCGACACCTCCGGCGTAAAGAAGTCGAAGGAGGCGCTCAATCCGCTGGACTTCGTCACGAACATGGAGCCGGGCTTCACGGAGAAGCACCCGGCCGCACAGCAGACCTCCGGCGGGGAGACGGCGGCGGCCAAGCCCGCGCAGTCTGAGGAGGAGAAGCCGAGCCTTGAAGAGCTGCTTGCACAGCTTGACGCGCTGGTCGGGCTGGATGAGGTGAAGAAGGACGTGAAGAGCCTTATAAACCTTATGAAGGTGCGTAAGCTCCGTCAGGAGAACGACCTGCCTGTGCCGCCGATGAGCCTGCACATGGTGTTCCTCGGCAATCCGGGCACCGGCAAGACCACGGTCGCGCGGCTCGTGGGCGGGCTGTACGCGGCCATCGGCGTGTTGAGCAAGGGGCAGCTCATCGAGGTCGACCGTTCGGGGCTTGTGGCCGGATACGTCGGCCAGACCGCCCTGAAAACGCAGGAGGTCATAAAATCCGCCCTCGGCGGGGTGCTGTTTATCGACGAGGCGTATTCGCTCGCGTCCGGCGGAGAGAATGATTTTGGCCGCGAGGCTATCGAAACGATACTCAAGGCCATGGAGGATCACAGGGACGATCTCATCGTTATCGTCGCGGGCTACAACGAGCCGATGACGAAGTTCATCAACTCCAATCCGGGGCTTGAATCCCGCTTCAACAAGTATTTCTACTTTCCGGACTACACCGGAGAGCAGCTCATGGCAATTTTTCGCGGCCAGTGCAAGAAAAACGGCTACACGCTCAGCGCCGACGCCGAGTCGGCCGCGCTCAAGCTCTTTGACGAGCTGTACGCCGAGCGCGACGATAACTTCGGCAACGGGCGCGACGTGCGCAACTGTTTCGAGGATATGGTCGTGCGGCAGTCAAACCGCGTCGCCGCGATGGAATCGTCGACGAGGGACGACCTTATGACCATCCTGCCGGAGGATCTGGAGGACGAAGAGGAATAAAGGAAAGGAAGAACAAGTATGTGGACATGCTATTGCGGACATGAAAACGACGGCGCGTTCTGCGCAAGCTGCGGCGCGCCCGCACCGGTCACGCCGGCGGCCGGTTTCCCCACTCGCCGGCAGATATGCGAGACGGCGCGCAAACGCCTGCACGATCAGCACTACGCTTCAAACTGCACCTATCTCACTCTTATTGGGACACAGACTCTGAGTACAGGCGTTGTTGTGGGTATCACGTATTTCGTCGTTCTCATGAGCGTATTCTTCACCGCGCAGCCGCTGGTGCTCACATTCCGCGGGCACAGCTTCGACCCGTCGCAGTACCTGCTGCCGTTTTTGACGCTGTACCTCGAAGTGATGCTCATACTCCTGCTGTATCAGGTATTCTTCGCGAACGTGCTCGCCTGCGGCGAAAGCGCCGCGGCGCTGACGCTGTGGCGCGGCCAGGCGCTGCACGCGGAGTACGCTTTCTGCGGCTTCTCGGATTATAAGCGCATTATGACTGGGCGGCTGTATCACGCTGTGATCAGCTTCCTGTGGCTGCTCATACCGGTGTACGGCCTGACGCGGCTGTATTCGTATCTGATGGTACCGTTTATCCTGATAAATAAGCCGCAGCTTTCCGCAAAGGAGGCCATGAGCTATTCCCGAGCCATAATGCAGGGCTATCGGTGGAAGTATTTCTGCCTGCGTCTGAGCTTCATCGGCTGGCATCTGCTCAACAGCTTTACCTACGGTATCCTCGGCATATTCTACGTCTACCCTTATTATGACGCGGCCTGTGCGGGATTCTATGAAGCCGTGGTCAAGGAGTATGACGCGAAGAATGTACACACTGAGCCGAGCGCGGCGGAGTAAAAACTTTTATATTAAAAAACACGCAGAGCTTTTGCTCTGCGAGTTTCTATTTGATTTAGAGCTTACATCAGTTTTCTGAACAGCTCGGTCAGCTCTGCGGGGGTCGTATCCTTGGGGTTGCCGGGACGGCAGGCATCGGCGTACGCGCTCTCTGCGAGGAAGGGCAGATCCTCTTCCTTCAGAGCTTCCAGCTTCTCAGGGATACCGACATCCTTGGAGAGCTTCTTGACGGCGTCGATGGCGGCCTTGCGGTACTCGGCCTGAGTCATCGAATCAACACCCTCAACGCCCATTGCGCGTGCGATCTCGCGATACTTCTCACCGGTGCAGTCGGCATTGTATTCCATGACGATCGGCAGCATCATCGCGCAGGCGACGCCGTGCGGAGTGTCATAGACAGCGCCGAGGGTGTGCGCCATGGAGTGGGCGATGCCGAGGCCGACGTTCGAGAAGCCCATACCGGCGATATACTGGCCGAGAGCCATGCCCTCGCGGCCTTCCTTCGTGCCCTTGACAGCGCCGCGCAGGTAGGTGGAGATAAGCTTGATAGCTTCGAGATGGAACATGTCGGTCATTTCCCAAGCGGCCTTGGTGGTGTAGCCCTCGATAGCGTGGGTCAGCGCGTCCATACCGGTGGAGGCGGTCAGACCTGCGGGCATCGAGCTCATCATCTCGGGATCGACGATGGCGACGATAGGCATGTCGTGAGGATCGACGCAGACGAACTTGCGCTTCTTCTCAACATCGGTGATGACGTAGTTGATGGTGACTTCGGCTGCGGTACCGGCGGTAGTCGGGATGGCAATGATGGGTACGCAGGGCTTCTTGGTGTCCGCTACGCCCTCAAGGGAGCGCACGTCGGCGAATTCGGGGTTGTTGATGATGATGCCGAGGCCTTGGAGGTGTCCATGGGGGAGCCGCCGCCGATGGCGATCAGGTAATCCGCGCCTGCGGCTTTGAACGCGGAGACACCGTCGGTCACGTTCTCAATGGTGGGGTTGGGCTTTATATCGGAATATATCTCATAGCTGAGTCCGGCAGCGTCCAGAACGTCGGTCACGTGGGCGATGACGCCGTGACGCAGAAGGGTGGGGCCGCAGCAGATAAGAGCCTTCTTCAGTCCACGGGACTTGACCTCGGTGGGCAGCTCTTTGATGGCGCCTGCGCCGAGATAAGAAGTCTGGTTGAGAATGATTCTGTTTGCCATAGTAATGTTTATCCTTTTTTGACGTGAAAAACAATCTATTTTCTCATTATGTCCTTTCGAGCCTGACAATATTTCAACGCGGACGATCGGTCTGGTTAACACGCAGACTCGCCAAAAAATCGGCACAATTTATAAAAAACGCATTGGCAAACTAGTGATTTTGCCAATGCGCTATATTTCTCTATGAGTACAATATCTCGCCGCTGGAGACGGGGATGAACTCGCCCGCGTCCGTGCGGATGAGCAGGGCGAAATCGTCGGCGATCGCGACGGCCTCGCCGCAGACGCTGCCGCGCTGCACCCGATGCCCGAGGCTCGCGCAGGCGGCGCGGTAATCGTCGAGCGCCCAGTGCGAGTTGACGACCCAGTGGGCATAGGCAGAGTCCAGCTCGTCCACTATCGCGCGTATGACGGCCTCCTGCGGGGTGTAGCGTCCGGTGACGGAATACACGGAGCAGGCCGTGTCGTGCAGCTCAAGCGGCAGCTCGTCCATGCCGGTGTTAAGATTCACGCCGATGCCGATGATGAGCTTGAAGCTCCCGCCAGCGGTGACGGATTCGGTGAGTATCCCGCAGAGCTTCTTGCCGCCGAATTGCAGGTCGTTCGGCCATTTTATGTCCGCGCCCAGCCCGCAGACCTTCTTGAGCGCGCGCCGCACTGCGACGGCGGCGGTGGGTGTCAGCGTCAGGCAGGCGCGCATGTCCGCAGCGGGGGCGAGCAGCATCGAGAGATATACGCCGCCCGACGGGGAAGCGAAGCTCCTGCCGAGCCTGCCGCGGCCGCCTGTCTGCCGCCCTGCGGCAATGACGGTGCCCGGCTCGGCGTAGGCCGCCATGGCCTTGAGCCGTGTATTTGTGGAATCAAGTTCGGCCTCGAACAATACCGGAGCGCCGCGCTCTGGGAAAAGAGAAATCATTTTCCGCCCTCCGTCAGCTTCAGGAAATCCATGACGGCATGGCTGCCGCCTGCAAGTATCGTCGGCTTTGAGCCGTCAAACGGCAGCTCCGCGCCGCGGATATCCTGGCATACGCCGCCCGCCTCACGGACAAGCAGCGCGCCCGCCGCATAGTCCCAGAGGGACACCTGCATCTCAAAATACAGCCCCGCGCGCCCCGCGGCGACGCTGCACAGATCAAGCTCCGCGGAGCCTTCGCGGCGCAGGTCAAGACCCGCGTTAAAGGCGATGCGCGCGAGACGGAAGGTCTCGTCCGCAAGCTCCGTGGAATACGGGGAGGTGCCGTAGCAGACCACGCTGTCGCTCAGCGGCGCGTCGCTGACATGCAGCCGACGGCCGTTAAGATATGCGCCCTCGCCCTTCACGGCGGTGAACATCTCATCGACATAGGGATTGTACACCGCGGCGGCGCGCAGCTCACCTGCGCTCATGTATGCGACGGAGATGCAGCTGTGATTGAAGCCGCGTGCGAAGTTCATCGTCCCGTCGATGGGGTCGATAATAAACAGATGCCTTGCATGGAGATCGTCATGCTCCTTCTGCTCCTCGCAGAAAAAGCGCGCCTCCGGCACGGATTCGCTCAGCACCTGCATGAGATATTCCTGCACACGCTTGTCATATTCGGTCACAATATCGCGCTGCCCGCTTTTGCTCTCGGCGATTATATCGTGGGCGTGCATCATGATCTCGGCGGCGCTGCGCTCGACCGAGACTATTTTTTCAATAACATTTTCGGCGTAAACTCTGTTCATGTGTGATCCTCCTCGGTGGTGAACCGTATTATAACACAGTTCCGAAAAAAATAAAACTGCCTGCAGGGCTTTTTTGACCCTGCAGGCAGAAACGAAAAGAGACGTAAAAATCAGGCGGGAAGGTACTCAGAAATGATGCCCATGAGCTTCTTGTCCTTGGGCAGACCGAACATGACGAGGCTCTCGCATTTGTCCATGTTGTCGTTCATATGCTCGCCGAGAAGAGCATCCTCGCGCCACAGCTCAGGCTTGAGGTTGACGGCATCTTCACCGCAGAGAAGAGTGAGGCGGCCGGCTTCGTCGGTCTTGAGAGCGGCGGTCTTGATCAAGCCGTACTCGACGGTGTGCGCGGTGTCGCGCAGAACGATAAGGCGCTTGTTGGTGAAGGCATAGGTGGTCTTTCTCAGCTTCTTGGGCGCGGTGACGCAGTTGAGCGGAGCAAGGAATGCAAGCACAAGGATAACAGCGATCACCAGCGGGTATATCTGAGCACGGTTCACGTTCGCGCCGATTATGTAGCCTATTATGAGAGCTGCCGCGATCACAATACCGGCAACAAGCTTTCTGATAAAGCGCTTCTTGTAAACGCCCTCCAGCGGCTCAGAGTCCTCAGGCTTTCCGACCCAGAGAACCTTCTCGTCCGGATCAATAGCTCTTTGCAACAGTTCATCGTATTCCATAAAAATCCTCCTCTTTCTTGCAGGGTAATACGGTAATTTGCATATTTATTATAACAGTTAAGACGCTAATTGTGTGCAAAGGAGGGGCGTAAAGACGTTAACGCGGCGTTAACTTCACGTTAAGGCCGCGTTAAGACGTATATGCTTCTTGATAAGAGTGTTTAATTTTCCTCAACAACACTTGCCAGCAGCTTGCCAGCCATTGCTTTCGCGCCGAGGACCCACACCAGATCGCCGTTCTGGATCTGCATGTTGACATCAGGCTGCACTATGGGGAGGCGGCTGCGCTGGAGGCCGAGGACCATGCAGTCGTAGTTGTCGCGTATGCCGCTGTCGCGCACGGTCTTGCCTGCAAGCTCGGAGCCTTTGTCAACGGATATCGCATAGGAGTACAGTGCCTCCGGCTCTGAATCCTCCGCCGCGATGAACTCGCGCAGCGTGGGCAACTCCGCAGGCTCGGCGATCCCGAGGTCAAGGCAGAGATTGCGCAGCTCCGCAGATTCGCCGAGGATGTACACCGTGTCGCCGCTGTGCAGCGCGGCGTCGCCGGCGGGGATGCTGATGTGCCGCTTGCCGCGGACGATCTTTATCACGTTCACGCCGAAGCGCTTGCCCCAGCCCAGCTCCTTGAGCGTGCCGCCGTGCTGCTCATACTGGAAGCTCAGCACATGCAGCCGCTGGTCGAGCCATTCGACCGCGTCGTCGGAGCCGAGCCGCTGAAGCTGGCGCTCGTTGAAATTCGCGAGGAAGCGCGCCTCCACGGAGAGGTAAGCCGAGGCGAACCAGCCGGAGCGGTATATCAGCAGCACCGCCGCGAGGATCAGCGGCAGCAGCCACAGACCTCCGACGCCGGTGACGGTGTTTGCGGGGATGAACGCGATGATAACGATGATGAGCACGCGTATGGCGGTCAGCGCCATCAGCGGCAGACGGAAGTTGCGGTTCTTGACCCACAGCGTTGTAAACTGCGGGGACTTCATGTCGAGCATCGGGCGGATGAATATCGCCATGCCGATGTAGACCACTGCGAGGCATATGAGCTTTTCAAGCCACGGCTCAAGCCCCAGCTTGCCGAGCAGCGGCAGCAGCACGAGACTGCCGATGAGCGCGATGCCGAGCATCACAACGCCGTAGAAGGCCGTCACGTTGACGTAGCGCCCCAGATATGCCGACCAGTCGCCGTTCTTTTCCTTGCTCGACTGCTCCTCGTCGGTGTATCGGGCGAGCTTCTCCGTAAGCCTTGAGGGGAGGACTTTTTCAAGCCACTCGTAAAGCTTGTCGGAGCCTTTTATGAACGACGGCGTCGTCAGCGTCGTGATTATGGAGACGGAGACGATTATCGGGTAGATGTAATCCGCAATGACACCGAGAGACAGGCCGAGAGATGCGATGATGAACGCGAATTCACCTATCTGCGCCAGCGAGCAGCCGCAGTGCACGGCGTTTTTCAGCGTCTGGCCGGAGAGGAGCACGCCCAGCGAGGAGAATATCAGCTTGCCGACGAGCGTGACCAGAGTGATTATCAGGATCGGGACTATGTATTTGACGATCATCGCCGGATCGAGCATCATGCCGACCGAGAGGAAGAATACCGAGCCGAACAGATCCTTGACGCCGGAGGTCAGGTGCTCCACCCGCTCGGCGTGCACCGTGCCCGCGAGCAGCGAGCCCGCCATGAAAGCGCCCAGCGCCGAAGAAAAGCCCAGCGCGTTTGCGAGCAGCACCATGCCGAAGCAGATGCCGAGGGAGCTGACGAGCAGCGTCTCGTCGTTCATCAGCGGCGTGGCCTTGTTCATCAGCGTCGGCAGCAGGTAGATGCCGAGGATGAGCCACAGCGCCAGATACAGCACCAGCAGCGCGAGCTTCATCGCCAGCGCGCCGCCGGAAATGCTCTGGCTGACGGAGAGCGTCGAGAGGATTATCATCATAAAAATGCCCGCGATGTCCTCGATGACCAGCGTACCGAACACAAGCTGGGCGAAGCCCTGATTGCGCACGCCAAGCTCGTCGAAGGCCTTGATGATTATCGTCGTCGAGCTCATCGAGAGCATACCGCCGAGGAACACGCTGTCCATGATGCCCCAGCCGAGCAGCTGCCCGACGCCGAAGCCGATGAGCAGCATACCGCCGACCTCTGTGAGCGCGGTGATTATAGCCGTGCCGCCGACCTGCGCCAGCTTGTGGAGGTTGAATTCCAAACCGAGGCCGAACATGAGCACTATAACGCCAATCTCGCTCCAGGTGCTGATGGACGCGCTGTCCGCAACGGTGAAGAAAAACGGCATATACGGGCCTATGAGGAAGCCCGCGACTATGTAGCCAAGGACAAGCGGCTGCTTTATTTTTTTGAATATGACAGTGACGACTCCGGCCGTCAGCAGCATTATTGCAAGGTCAGATATCAGTTCCGGCAAATGCATCTATATGGTGTTCCTCCTGTGATTATTCGGTTCCCTCTATCATTCTATAACCTACGCCGACCTCGGTGAATATATACTGCGGCTCGGCGGGGTTCGCTTCTATCTTGCGGCGGATGTTCGCCATGTTGACGCGGAGTATCTGGTTGTTGCCCTTGCTCTGCGGCCCCCAAAGCTCACGCATGATGAAATCATAGGTCAGCACCTTGCCGGCGCATTTGCCGAGGAGCGCCACGATCTTGAATTCGTTCTGGGTCAGGTGCGCGTTCTCGCCGTTTATAAGCACCTGATGCTTGTCATAGTCGATGGTAAGTCCGCCGGCGACGAATTTGCCGGAGCTGGCGAGACTCTCGTTCGCAAGGCCGGAGCGGGTGTGCCGGATGGCGACGCGGATACGCGCGAGCAGCTCCGCCGCGCCGAATGGCTTGGTTATGTAGTCGTCCGCTCCCTTGTCCAGCGCCTCCACCTTGTCGCGCTCGTAGGTGCGCGCGGAGACGACGACTATCGGGATCTGCGTCCACTGGCGGACGGCGCTTATGATGTTCATGCCGTCCATGTCGGGCAGACCGAGGTCGAGGACTATCAGGTCAGGGCAGTGCGAGCTTATCATGGAGAACGCTTCGGCGCCGGTATGCGCCAGAATGACGTCATAGCCGTTTGCAGTCAGGATCGCGCGTATGAAGCCGGAGATACCCTTTTCATCTTCTACTACTAATACTTTATCTTTAATATTCATTCTTTTCTCCTCCTAACTGTAAAGAAAATGTAAATTCCGCGCCGCCGTCCGGCAGGTTCTGCGCCCAGATCTTCCCCCCGTGCGCCACGGCGATCGTTTTGCAGACCATCAGGCCGATGCCCATGTTTCTTGTCTTGTCTATCTTGTCGCCGCCCAGCTGAAGCGAGCCGTCAAACAGGTGGTCAAGCTCACTCGGCGGAATGCCGTGTCCGTTGTCACGAACAGATATCTCGGCGAAATTGTCTTTCTTTGCCGTGCTGATGGTGATGCGGCTGGTTCCCCCGCCGTGCTGCACGGCGTTGTCCATCAGGTTCATCAGAAGCTGCTCGACGAGCATCGCATCCATCGGGACGAAGAACAGGTCGTCCGGCACCGTGACCGACACGGTGATGTCCGGATTCTTTTTCTTGAACTTGACGACCACTTCGCTCAGGACCTCTTCGAGCACCTCGTCCTCCTTCTTTATAGCGCCCGGCTTGTCGCCGCTGATGCGCGTGATGGACAGCAGGTTCTCGACCATGCGGTACAGCCAGTCGGCGTCCTTCCTCGCGTCGGACAGAAGCTCCAGCCGCTGGGCGTTGCTCAGCGAGTCGCCGCTGTCGAGCACGGCGGATATCGCGCCGCTTATAGAGGTGAGCGGGGTGCGCAGGTCGTGCGATATCGCGCGGAGAAGGTTGGCGCGCATTTTTTCCTGCTCGGCCTCGAATTTGATGCGGTTCTGCTCCTTGACACGGGCGGCCAGCGTAGACACCGCGAAGCCGACCGCGAGCATGGTCACGAAGGTCAGCGGGTAGCCGTAGATCGAGAAGTTCAGCTCCGCGTACGGATATGTAAAAGCCCAGTTGACGGCGATAACGCTTGTGACGGCGGCGAGGAAGCCGTAGAAATATCCGTCGGTCATCAGCGCGATTATCAGCACCATCAGCACGAATATCATCGGCACATGGACGTCTGACGTGCTGACCTTCTGAAGCAGCGCACACAGCGCCGAGGCAAGCCCCATCGCCACAAAATATATCAGCCAGCCCTTGGCCGACATGGGGAAATATTTTTTTAAAAACCTCATTTTTCAGACAGCCCCCCAGTTGCAATAATAACGCAATAATATTATAGCATACAGGATGTTAAGCTGGCGTTAAGAAATTAACGCCAATGCGGTAACATTGGCGTTAAAATAATATTTCTGTTAAGTTTTATTTACCCCTGCGCCGTCCGGAACGAGGCGCGCCGTTTGCGTCGGGGGAGGAGAAGCGCTGCGTCGGCTCGTGATCCACGGGGTAGCCGTGCTCGCGGTAATACTGCTCGCGCTCCGCGCGGCGGCGCTGCTCGGCGAGCCTGCGCTCGCGCAGATGCTTCTGCCGCAGGCGGCGGTAGCGCATGACGAGGCTGATGTAGCCCACGGCAAACAGCACGATGACGATTATCAGAACTTTCACCCATGTCTTGCCGAAGGTCTCGTTGAGGCGAGACTTGAGGTATTCGCCCTTGGCCATGCTGACGGGGGAGCTGTTGACGAGCTTCACTGTGCCGTAGCTCACGCCGTCGATGACTATCTCTGCCTCGCCGAGCACCGTCCCCGCGTCGATCGGGGCGACGAGCTTGTCCTCGTATACGCTCGTCCGCAGCTCTACCGCTTCAAGATCGGTGTCGTTCGGCAGCAGCAGTTCCACGTCGTTCTGCGGCCGGAGCATGACGCTTCCGCCGTCCTCGGCCATGCTGACGTTGACACTCATCACGCTCTTCTCGGAGCTGACCGCGGTCTGATACGAGAAGTTGCCGAAAGCCCAGTCATAGGCTGTTATGGAGTTTATGAAGTTATAATACTTCTCAGTTCCGTCGAGCAGCGGGCCGCTGCAGCCCATGATGACTGCCATGACGTGCACGCCGTCCTTCTCGGCGGTGGAGATCAGGCAGTAGCCCGCGTCGCGGGTGTAGCCGGTCTTGACGCCGGCGGCGTACTGGTAGAGATACTCGCTGCCGTATATGCTGTCGCCGCAGATCAGAGCGTTGGAGTTTGCGAGACTGCGCTCCGCGCTGGAGTTCGTGGCGGGCACCTGATAGGTCTTGGTGTTGCAGATGTCCATGAATGTCTGGTGCTTGACGGCCTCGCGGGTCAGCAGATAGAGGTCGTAAGCGGTGGTGTAGTGCTGGGCGTCGGTCAAGCCGTTGGTGTTGGCAAAATGCGTGTTCACGCAGCCAAGCTCCGCCGCGCGCTGGTTCATGTGCTCCACAAAGGCCGAAACGCTGCCGTCAACACAGGCGGCGATGATGTTGCAGGCCTCATTCGCGCTTGCGAGCATCGCACAGTACAGCAGGTCGATATACCGCATCTGCTCGCCGGGCTGGATGTTGGCGGTGCTGCTGGTCTCGTCCATGCCCGCGCGGCAGTCGGCCTGCGCGGTGACAAGCTCGTCCGCGGTGTGGCTGCCGTTTTCAAGCGCCTCCACCGCGAGCAGCACGGTCATGATTTTCGTCAGGCTCGCGGGGGATGCCTTCTCGTCCATATTCTTGGAATAGAGTATGCGTCCGGAGTCAAGGTCGGCGATCACGGCGCGCTGCGCGCCGATATCCGGATCGTCTACTGCGAACGCGCAGGGAGCCAGCAGGGTGAAAGCCATGCACAGCAGCAAAATTAGAGGAAAAAGTCTGAATTTTTTCATTTTGTTCTCCCGTTTTCCGCGGAATGTGATATAGTGTATACAGTAAATATCCATTATGGTATTATAAAGTTTGCGGACTGGAAAAGCAATAGAAAAGAGTATTTACTTTTTCTTAAATCATAGATTAAGGAGAAGCTGATATAATGAACGGGAAAAGAGCGGTCACTTTGTCTCTGGCGATCACGCTTGCTTTCTCCGCCGTGCTGCTTGCGGTCAGGCTCACGCCGCCGCGGGAGACGGAGATACGCGCCCGTCATGCGTCCGAGGAAGCTGTAATGACCGGCGGCAATGCCGAGACCGCGGAGCGGGAGCTTCTGCCTGGCGAAAAGCTGAATATAAACTCCGCAGATAAGGCTGAGCTTACTCTGCTGCCGGGCATAGGAGACACGCTCGCCGCCGCGATCGTGCAGTACAGGCAGGAAAACGGCGATTTCGCCGCGGTTGAGGATATAATGAACGTGAGCGGCATCGGCGAAAAACGCTTTGAGAACATCCGTGACTATATTACGATTGAGGACTGATACATGAAAATTCTTGTTGTTGACGATGAAAAGCTGCTTGTGAAGGGCATCAAGTTCAATCTTGAAAACGAGGGCTACACCGTGGATGCCTGCTATGACGGCGAGAGTGCCGTGAACATGGCGCGCACGGGAGAATATGACCTCATCATACTCGACCTCATGATGCCGAAGAAGGACGGGCTTGAAGCCTGTCAGGAGATCCGCGGCTTTTCCACCGTCCCAATCATCATGCTCACCGCCCGCAGCGAGGACGCGGATATGCTGATGGGCTTCGAGTCCGGCGCGGACGACTATGTCACCAAGCCCTTTAACATTCTCGCACTAAAGGCGCGCGTGCGCGCGCTGCTCCGCCGCGCGTCCATGTCCGCCGCGCAGGAACCGGCGAAGACCTCCGTCCTCACCCGCGGACACATAAGTGTTGACACGGAGCGCCGGAGCGCGTATAAAAACGGTGTGGCCATCGAGCTTACGATGAAGGAGTTTGACCTGATAGAGTTCCTGATGAAAAATCCCGGGCGGGTGTACAGCCGCGAGAATCTGCTCGACCTCGTCTGGGGCTACGATTATCAGGGCGACACGCGCACCGTGGACGTGCACATCCGTCGCCTGCGCGAGAAGCTGGAGCTTGACCCCGCGCATCCGGAGTACATCGTCACGAAGTGGGGCGTCGGATATTACTTCGCCGACTGAGGACAGCTTATGCACAGCCTGAGAGTTCAAATCTTCTCTTTCATTGCGGCGATATTGCTGATATTGCTGCTGCTGCTGAATACCTATCCGATGACGTCTTCAAGAGACATGGTCTTTGAAGAGAAGCACAGCGCCATGTCCAGCCAGGCGACGGTCATCGCCTCGTCGCTTTCGGGGCTTGACCGGCTGACAAAGGAGAGCGTCGCGGAGGTGCTGCGTATTCTCGATATCGGCGGCTATGCCCGCACGGTAGTCACTGATGCGGATGGGCTCGTCCTGTATGACGACGGGGGCACCGTCGATGAGGACACCGACATTGAAGAGCTGCTCCTCGCGCTCACCGGAAAATGCGTCTTCCGCTCGCTGTTTACCGGCGAAGCCTTCGCCAGCAGCTTCGCGATGCCCGTTTACGGGCAGGGTGCGGCCATGGGCGCGCTGTACATCTATGAATACGACGCGGAGCGGGCGGAGATAATCGTCAGCATCCAGTCCCGCATCCGGACGATATCGCTCGCTATCTGCTCCGGCGCGCTGCTTGTGACGGGACTGTTCACAACGCTGCTGCTGCGCCGCATGCGCGAGCTTGTGCGCTCAATAAAGATAGTTGCGAGCGGGGATTACAGCCACCGGCTCGTTACCCGCGGGCGCGACGAGATAACCGACCTCGGCGAGGAATTCAACCTCCTGACTGAAAGGCTCGACACCACGGAGAAACAGCGCCGCCGCTTTGTGTCCGACGCATCGCACGAGCTGAAAACGCCGCTGGCGTCGATACGCCTGCTGTCGGACAGCATCGTCCAGAACGAAAACATCGATCCGGAGACCGTGCGCGAATTCGTCACCGATATCGGCAACGAGGCCGAGCGCCTCCAGCGCACGACGGAAAAGCTGCTCGACCTGTCGCGTCTTGATGACGGGGTGCAGGTGGTGCCGGAGCCGGTGGACGTCAAGCAGGTCGCGGTCGATGCGCTAGTGCTGCTGCGCCCGCTCGCCGCGGAGAAGAACGTGCGCCTGCGCTGCGATCTCGCCGACGGCTGCGTCGTCATGGCGACGACGGACGACATGTTCCACATCATCTTTAACCTTGTTGAAAATGCCGTGAAATACAACGTCCCCGAGGGCAGCGTCACCATGACCCTGAGCCAGACCGACGAAACCGTCAGCTTCGAGGTCGCGGACACGGGCATTGGCATCCCGGAAGAGGACAGGCTAAACGTATTCTCGCGTTTTTACAGAGTGGACAAAGCCCGCTCCCGCGAAGCCGGGGGCAGCGGCCTTGGATTAAGTATTGTACACGACGCGGTGGTGCTGCATGGCGGCACCATCACTGTCGGACAAAATAAACCGCGCGGAACGAAATTCACAGTGAGCTTTCCGCGCCCGACACCAGAGGAGACAGGTATATGAACAACATCAAAAAAATTCAGGAAAAGCTGATCGAAAAAAATCTTGACGCCGTGCTCGTTACCGACGAGAAGAACCAGCGCTACGCCACCGGCTTCCCGTTCACCGACGGCGCCGTGATTGTCGCGCGCTCCGCCGCGTGGCTCATCACGGACTCCCGCTATATCGAGGCCGCGACCAACACCGCCGCCTGCTGCTGCAATGTGCAGATGTTCGACCGCGAGCACAGCCGCCTCTCGCTGATCCAGGCCGCACTCAAGGAAGCGGGCGTGGAGCGTCTCGGCGCCGAGGAGGAGAAGCTGAGCCATGCCGAGTATCTCGGCTATGAGAAGGCGCTGGGAATGGAGCTTCTGCCCGCGCAGGCGATATTCTCCGAGCTGCGCGCCTCCAAGTCCGAGGAGGAGATCGGCTATCTGCGCGAGGCGCAGGCCATCAGCGAAAAGGCGCTGGCGGAAGTGCTGCGCATCATCAAGCCCGGCATGACCGAGCGTCAGGTCGCGGCGGAGCTGGTGTACCACATGCTGCTCAACGGCAGCGAGGGCAACTCCTTCGACCCCATCGTCATCACCGGCAAAAAGACCAGCATGCCGCATGGCGTCCCCGGCGACGAGGTCATCCACGAGGGCGACTTCGTGACCATGGACTTCGGCTGCCTCAAGCACGGCTACTGCTCCGACATGACCCGCACCGTCGCCATCGGCTACGCTACCGACGAGATGAAGAATATCTACAACATCGTCCTCGAAGCGCAGCTTGCCGGTATCGCCGCCGCCCGCGCCGGCATCCCCGGCTATGAGATCGACGCCGCCGCGCGCAGCGTCATCACCAAGGCCGGCTACGGCCAGTACTTCGGCCACGGCTTCGGGCACTCCCTCGGCCTTGATATCCACGAGCTGCCCGGCGCAAACCTCTCCGGCAAGGCCATCATGCCCGTCGGCTGCGCGGTCAGCGCGGAGCCGGGAATCTACATCCCCGGCAAGTTCGGCGTGCGCATCGAGGACGTTATGATCCTGCATGAAAACGGCGCAGAGGTCATCACCAAGGCTCCGAAACAGCTCGCCATCCTCTGATTTTTGCAAAAAGACTGGAAAATCGAGAAAATCTACTTGCCAAAATCGCATATATATATTAGAATATCTAAGTTAATAGATTTTTCTAAAAATTCTTTGGGAGGTCCCTTTATATGATTACAGCAGGCGATTTCAGAAACGGCGTTACCTTTGAGAT
>URGI01000037.1 GCA_900547315.1 uncultured Eubacteriales bacterium
ATACTTATATAGCAATTGTCGTAATATGTCAAGACGAATCACGGGATTTTCACAAACATGAAGATTAATTAAGATTCAAAAAAACAGCTTTATCAGTATCAGCAGTATTACGCCCGGAACGCCGAGGCATCCGGTGATGAGAGCGTTTACCCAGTTTATGCCGAGCGTGAAGCCGACAAAATCGCCGAAGAAATTGAACACGAAGAGAATGATGAAGCCGAAAAGGGCATTCAGCAGCAGCTTGAACGCGAGCTTCATCGTCGCGGCGATGATCTTGAGCAGGTGGATAATGACAGCAATTATGGCGGCGGCCATGAGTATGCTTGATAAGGTTTCCATATGTAACGTCCTTTCTACGGCATATTGCTTATGTTTCTTATATCGTGAAGTATGGAGTCGCGGCGTGAACGCAGGGCGTTTATCTCATAGATGCACGCGTCCATGACCACGGGATCGGATACGGAGTTGAAATTGCGGTAGCTCGCCATGAGCGCGGCGTTGAGCTGGCCAAGCTCTGCGAGACTCTGCTTGACAGCGGCCTTTCTGAGCTTCATTTCCTTGCGCTTGCTTATCATATACTGCTCCTCCTTAATACTGCCTGACGGCGGATACACAGTATATTCTGCTCATGCCGCGGTGATTTTAACCGGCAAAAAATGCATGAGTATTTTCCCTTATACGGCGCAAAATAAGCTCAGACAGTTACCTCGGCCGGAGACAGATAGACAGGCCGGATGACAAAACATATATCCCTTGTGATATATGGATGCATCCACACGGGGGAAATTGTCCAGCGACGGAATTTTCCCCATTCGGGAAGATATCTGCGCGGGGAGGGGCGGCCGCCCCTCCTTTTATTTTAGTTTACTTCCTCATAGTATATGCTCATTATTATGTCGGTAAGCGCATTTTTGTCAATGATGTACTCGACATAGTTGTCGCTGCTGAGCGTGACCTCTCCGGGTACGCTCTGAATATCACCCGAGATATCCATATTCACCGCTTTGCTCGCAAGATAGAGGATATCACCGACGGAGAGATCGGTTATGACATCGTCCTTCACGGCGTCATAGACGTCCAGCACCTTGGTGTAATCCTGGCGCACTATCGTCAGCACCTGCGAGAGCAACGCCTTGAAATACTGCTTCTGGCGCTCCATACGCTTGAGGTTGCCCTCGGCGGTATATTCGCGCGTTCTGATGTAGCGCTCGGCCATGTCGGCGTTGAGCGTGACCTCCTCGCCGAGGCGCATCGATGAATAGCCGTAGCGCAGATCCTCAAGCACCGTGACCGTCACGCCGCCCACTGCGTCGTTCAGCGGGCCGAGTCCCTTGATATACAGCGCAGAGCAGGAGTAGATCGGCAGGTCGAACAGTATCTGGGAGACCGCGTTCTTGGTCATTTCGCAGCTGGTCTTGCCGCCGTCGCCATAGGAGAAGGTGAGCGCGAGCTGGCCGTTCACGTTTACGGTCCCGCCCGTCTGGGCATCCGGTATCGCGAAGTCGCACATCGTATCGCGGGAGATGGTGTAGAACGAGACCTTGTTGTTCTTCATATCTATTGCCGCAAGCAGGACAACGTCCGCGTAAACGTCGGAATCCACGGAGCCTTCCGCGACGTCCGGCTCCTCCTGATCAACGCCGAGGAGCAGCAGCGTCACTATCTGGTCGTTGTATCTGTATAGCTTGTCGTTGTAGCGTACCGTGTACCTGTCAAGCACCTCGTTGTCGCGCTCGACTGGCTCCGCAGCCGCGATCGTCGGCGTCTGTTCCGGCGTCATGTCGCCAATGCTGAGATATATCGCGAGCGCCGAGCCGCCAAGAATAAGAGTGATTACGATCAGGATGATCAGCAGAACTATCGGCCAACGGCGTTTCTTTTTGACTTTCGGGGTTTCGCCCTTTTTCAGATGTTCCATCAGTTGCCCTCAGCGGAATCCGCGGGATTGAATACCGCTTTCATTTCATCAACCAGCACCGCCTGAACGATGTAGCGCTGGCGGTTATTACGGTTGAAGCAGGTGGACAGGGTCAGCACTCTGTCCTCGGCTGCCGGCATATATTCGTCGTTGAAGTTGCTGTACACGTCATCGGTCTCGCGTATAGACCTGAAATACTCGTCAAAAACTACTGCGTCGGTGAAATCGCGGTAGGCGAGGATGTGCTCGTTGCTATGTACATATGCGGCAAAGACGCGGTATTCGAGCACACTGTCCGGCGTGTAGATATATATAGTGTCGTGCGCGTCAAAGAAGTCGGCATCGGCGTAGTTATTGAGCATTGCGAACATGTTCTCCATGCCGTACACGAGGTTGTGCCCGTAGAGGACTGTCACGGGTTCGTGGAAATCACGGCCGTTGTAGCTCGCCTGAGAGAAGATGGAGCCGTAGGGGCTGTATTTTCCGTCCGCACCGTGGTCGTTATAATACTCGTCCTTCGTCGGGTGCTGGAGCACAGGGTAGTTTATGGTTGTCCCCGGAATCTCGACCCATGCGTAAATGTCTGGATTTATTTCCTCCAGCGCCGCAAAATCAACGGGGAGGTCAACTACCGGCTCCTCGGTCGCTTCCGGGAGCTGCGCGTCGTCCTCAGTCTGTGACTTGTCCCTGACAGTCGAAAAGCTGGACTTGACCTGGCTTACAAGCGCCTCGTGATCTGACAGCCCTTTTTATACTGCCATATGAATATTATACTGACAGCGCACACGACAACGCAGGCCGCCGCAATAATTATCAAGAGAATTTTCAGAAGTTTTTTAGACATGTTTATACCTCGGTTTGAGTGTAGGCCGGACATGAAAAAAGCCCCAAAATCAGATTTGGGGCGTTTTCATTTATGGACTTGTACCCCAGCTCAGGCAGATATCTTCTTGAGCAGAGCTGCATCAGCAGCGCAAACGGTGAGCGCCAGCGCGCCGATGAGGTACAGATTGCCGCCGATACCGGTCTGCGGAGAGACGACGGGCTTGTCAACAGTAGCGGGATCAATACCTTCCGGGCTCTTGACTTCGCCTTCGGCAAAAGCAACTGCGGACATGAAGCTGAGCGCAAAGATGAGGACGAGCAGCAGCGCGACATACTTCTTCATGGTAAAACCTACATTCTTTGTAGATAAATGGATTATATACGATTTACTTCCGACTGTCAATAGGAAACAAAAGGGAAATAAGCAATCTTAATAATTGACCGCACTTTTTAACGAATTTGGGTTGACAACGCAAATTCTGCAATATATCATTCAGATAGACTATACATCTATATATAATAAGGAGATAATAAGGAGAATTGTATGGTAAACGATCGCGAAGAGCGTCTTGAACAGATACTCGCCGAGTTCAAGGACGGTGGGAACGCCGCTGCGGATACCGTTGATACCGCGACACCGGCGCCGCAGAATGACGCAGCTGGGCAGTCGGATATCGCTGATGAGACCGCGCCGGAGAGCGAAGCTGAAAGCGAGGCGCCGATAGAAATAGAGCCTGTTCCCGTGCAGCGCCGCAGGCAGCACGCCGAGCCGAAGGACGGCGAACGCGAAAAGCCAAAATTTTCGGGAATGAGGCTTCTGCTTCTTGCGGCGGGCTTTGTGTTGCTGATAGCTGCGCTCTTCCTGCCGAAGGACGGCTGGATAAGAATAGCCCTATCCGCGGCGGCTTTCCTCCTCGCGGGCTACGATGTGCTTGAGGATGCCGTAAAAAGCGTGATACACGGGCAGATACTTGACGAGCGGCTGCTGATAACGCTAGCTTCGATAGCCGGCTTCTGCATCGGAGAATTCGCAGGAGCCGCTGCGGTGATGCTCTGCTTCCGCGCAGGGGAAATGCTTCAGGACACCGCCGAGGAGCGCAGCCGCAAAACCGCCGAGGCGCTCGAAGAGACTCTTCCGCGCATGGCACGCGTGCAGCGCGGCGATGAGGTAACGGAGCTTGCACCGGATGAGGTGCAGGTCGGTGACACGATCATCGTCGAGCCAAACGAGGTCATCCCGCTGGACGGCGAGGTGCTTGAGGATATGAGTGCCGTCGATATTTCGCCGCTGACCGGCAGAGCCGGAACGCGTACGGTAAATGCAGGCGGCGCGGCAATGTCCGGCAGCATAAATCTCACGCGGACGATAAGGATAAAGGTCACGCGCAAGTTCAAAGACTCGACCGTGCGGCGTCTCTGCGATATTGCCGCGAACACCGCTGATGTCCGCTCCGGTCAGGAGCGCTTCACCGCGCGCTTTGCGCGAATATATACGCCCGCAGCGGTGATATTCGCGCTCGTTATTGCCGTGCTGCCGCCGCTTTTCGGTGGGGAGTGGGTCAAATGGATGGGCCGCGCGCTGACCGTGCTCGTCCTGTCCAGCCCGTGCGCCATGGCGGTCTCCGTCCCGCTCACGTATTCGGCGGGCATCCGCCGCGCAGCCTGCAGCGGAATGTACGCAAAAACGGCGCAGGACATTGAATCCTTCACGAAGACCGATACCATCGTCTTTGACAAGACCGGAACCGTGACGGAAGGGCGTTTCGCGGTCACGGAGGTCTTTCCCGAAAGCATGAGCGAGCAGGAACTGCTCAATATCGCCGCCACCGCCGAGAGCTGCTCGCGCCATCCGATAGCGCGTTCGCTCCGCGAAGCGGGCAATGTCAAGCCGTCTGATGGCGAAGTTCTCGAAATCGAGGATATCTCGGGTCGCGGCGTAAGCGCGTTTATCGACGGACACCATGTATACGTCGGCAATGCGGCGCTGCTCGAGGAGCACGGGATAAACTTCTCCGTGCCCAGCCGCCCAGGTGCGGCGATACACGTTGCGGTGGACAACGTGTATGCCGGTCACATAATGATCGCGGACAGGATAAAGGACGGCGCGTTCGACGCGCTTGAAGAGCTGCGCGCACAGGGCGTGAAGTCGCTCGTCATGCTCACGGGCGATGTGCGCTCCGCGGCGAAAACCGTCGCGGCCTCGCTGAACTTCGATATGGTAAAAGCAGAGCTCACGCTTGACGGCAAGATAACGGCGGTCGAGTATATGCTCAGCAAGAAAGCCACCGGAGCCTGTCTGGCCTTCGTCGGCGACGGTGTGGGTGATGCGCCTGTCATGACGCATGCAGATATCGGGATCGCGCTCGGCGCTGTGAACGAGTATTCGGCTATCGACGCTGCGGACGTGGTGCTGATGGATGAGGACATCCGCGCGCTGCCCGAAGCACGGAGCCTGTGCCGCAGTGTTACCGATACCGCGGGGCAGAATATCATGCTCTCCCTCGCCGCTAAAGCGATACTGGTCGTGCTCGGCGTTTTCGGTGTGATAAATATCTGGATAGCTGCGCTCGCGGAGCTGTGCGTTCTCGCCGCTGCGATCGCAAACGCAGGGAAAAATGATATAAAATTTGAAAAGGAGAATATTGATGAACGAAGCGTACAATAATTTGCTGACTCGACGCAGCATAAGAAAATACCGCCCAGAGCAGATCAGCCGCGCGGAGCTGGACGCCGTGCTCGAAGCGGGCAAATGCGCGCCGTCAGGCCGCAATATGCAGTCCGCCATAATGATAGCCGTGCAGGATCCGGAAACCGTAGCTCTGCTCTCCAAGCTCAACGCGGCCGCGTGGGGAAACGGCTACGACGGAGATCCGTTCTACGGCGCGCCCACGGTGATCGTCGTTCTTGCCAAGGCGGACAGCCGCTTTATCAGGGAGGACGGCAGCCTTGTTATGGGCAACCTCATGAATGCCGCTCACGCACTCGGTCTCGGCTCCTGCTGGATACACCGCGCACGCGAAGTTTTTGAAAGCGACGAGGGCAAAGCGCTGCTGAAGAAGTGGGGCGTTGAGGGCGATTATGTCGGCGTCGGAAACTGCATTCTCGGCTACGCGGCTGAGGAACCCGCCATGAGACCGCGCAAGGACGATTTTGTGTACTACGTTTTGTGAGATATGAACGCCTACGATTTTGACCAGACGATTTTTTACCCGGACAGCTCATATTGCTTTGTGAAATACTGCCTGAAGAAATATCCCAAGGCTGTCCTTCCGGCGATCCCGGGTTCCATCAAAGAGCTTATCGTCTATCTCCGCCGCCATCACGGCGCGAAAAACCTGAAGCAGAAGATGTTCTCGTTTCTGCCGCGGCTTGGCGATGTTGACGCCGTCATACGCGACTTCTGGGATGAATACCGCGGCAACCTTGAGCCTTGGTATCTCGCGCAGAAAAGGCCGGACGACATTATTATTTCCGCCTCGCCCGAATTCTTGCTCCGTCCGATATGCGCCGAGCTTGGCGTGACGCTTATCGGCACAAGGATGGCCAAGGAAACCGGACTTATTGACGGCGAGAACTGCCATGACGCGGAGAAGGTGCGCCGCTTCAATGCGGAATTTCCCGACGCGCATATCAACGGCTTCTATTCGGACTCCCTCGCGGACACGCCGATGGCCATGCTTGCCGACAAAGCTTTCCTCGTAAAGCGCGGCGAGCTCAGCCCGTGGCCTGATAAATAAAATAACAGGAAAGCACACCGCTTCACATGTCTACAGCATGTGGAGCGGTGTGCTTTCGTTGCCCTGTAATATTTTTATTTGAATTCCGGAATGAAATCGGTGCTGATCCTCATCTCGTGCAGACGCTTTTTCATCTGGCTCGGCTTCTTGTTGTACATTGCGGTGCGCAGCTCGTCGTCCGGCACAAAGCGGTAATACGCGGCACAGAAGCTGTCGAACATGTTCCGGTTTTTCGGGGAGAGGCGGCCTATATACATGCACAGCGCGATAAGTGCGCCGACGAAGAAGCATATCATCAGATATGTCTTGCACAGCAGCACGACTATAACCGCGATGACAACGGATACAAAGGCACAGAGCCCGACGGACACCGAGGTGTAGCGCTTCGCGTTGGGGGAGATAAGCTCCGCATCCGCGGAGGTCATCTGTTTTATAAGCGGGTACGCCGTCATAAAATTAAACAGGAACTGTCTCACAAAAAGATAGAACCAGAGCCACCCTCCAAGCATTATTGCGCCGCCAAATAAAACCTTCATTTCCATTTGAACGTTCCTCCCGCGTTTTTGTCGGTTTTTAGAATTTAGTGAAATTATAGCACAGTGTTTTTTCACTTGCAAGAATAATTGGTAATTCCACACATAGATTGTTCCATAGGGAGTGATGTGATGGACGGCTATCAAGAGGCGCTGAAATTGCTGCCGCCTGAAATCGTGGGCGTGTTCCGCGCATATCACGGTCAGGCTGAGGAGCTGCGCCTGCGCCGCGGACAAGCGCCGCATGTATACGACGGCTGCCGCGAGCTTGCGCTCGATCACGTGCCGCTGACGGAGCTTGACCTGCGGCGGGTGCTCGAGCGCGCGACGGGCGCGTCTCTGCATACGGCGGCAACGGCTCTGCGCCGCGGTTACATATGCTCCCGTGGTCTGAGAATAGGCGTGTGCGGCAGCGCGATAATCCGCGGCGGCGAGATGGAGGGCTTCCGCGAGTTCTCTTCGATCGCTATACGCATCCCACGGGAGTGCCGCGGGATATGCGCCGACGCCGTGGACACGCTGTGCGGCAGGCCGCGGTTTGGCTGCATAATCCTAGGCGCGCCGGGCAGCGGCAAAACTACGGCGCTTCGCGATATGATACGGCTTTTTTCGGAGCGCGGATACCGCGTCGGCGTCGCGGATGAGCGCGGCGAGATATCCGGAGACGGCGAGTTTGACCTCGGCCCGTGCTCCGATGTGATCACCGGTCTCAGCAAGGCCGAGAGCGCTATGCTCCTGCTGCGCGGCATGAACCCGCAGATCATCGCCATGGACGAGATAACGCAGAGTGCAGACGCGGACGCAATACGCGAGGTCTGCTGCTGCGGCGTCGAGCTGCTGGCCACGGCGCACGCGCGGAATGCGAACGAGCTGCGGCAGCGTCGCGTATTTGCGGAGCTGCTCGACACGGGCGCGTTCAAATACGCGCTGAGCATCCGCGGCGCGGGTTCGGCACGGAGCTACGAGCTGGAGGGGCTGTATGTATAAATACGCCGGTATTTTTATGATATCCGCGGCCTGCGCGTCCTTCGGCGTGATATCTACAGTCGGCATGAAGCACCATATCGAGCTGCTTGCCGCGCTGTGCGGCTCGCTGCGCTTTATCTCCGCCGAGATCGGGACAAGGCTTTGCCCTCTGCCGGAGCTTATTTCGGAGCTTGCGGGCAGGGGCGGCGCGGCGGGGAATTTCTATGAGCGCCTCGCCGAAAAGCTCGATTCGATAGGCGAAGTTGACTTTTCCGCATTGTGGGCGTCATCGCTTGAGTGTCTGACGTCGCTGAGCCGGGATGAGCTTTCCGCAATACGCGCTCTCGGCGATGTGCTCGGCCGCTATGAACTCAATGAGCAGCTTGAGAGCATCGATATCTGCCTTGACTCGCTGAACCGCAGCATGCACGGACTTCAAACGCAGTATCCGGAGCGGCGCAGGCTCGTGCTTGGCTTATCCGCAGCGGCGGGAATTCTGGTTCTGATAGTACTTATATAACACTTTTTGCGCGATAAAACCGCATGGAGGATTGGAATGGACGTTGACCTCATCTTCAAGATAGCAGCCGTGGGCATCCTTGTCGCGGTGCTGAATATCCTGCTCCAGCGCTCGGGGCGCGAGGAGCAGGCGCTGATGACGACGATAACAGCGCTCGTCGTTGTGCTGATGATCGTGGTGCAGAAAATAAGCGAGCTTTTTACGATGATAAAAAGCCTGTTCGGATTATAAGCGATGGAGCTTCTGATAAAAGCCTCAGCGGTCGGGATAGCGGCGGGGCTGATATGCCTTGTCATAAAAAAGAGTAATCCGGAGCTTTCGGCGGTGCTCGGCGCGGCGGCAGCCGTTTCGATATGCTTTGCGGCGGTGAGCTTTACGGCGCCCCTGCGGGAGCTTGCGGAGCTTATAAAGAGCATGACAAGCTCGGGAGAGCTGTTCATTGCGCCGGTCATGAAGTGCGCGGCGATCGCAATAGTCACAAAACTCGCCTCGGAGCTGTGCCGCGATTCATCGCAGAGTGCGGTGGCTTCGTCCGTCGAGCTGGCGGGGAGCATATGCGCGCTGAGCGTCGCAATGCCGCTTATCATAAGTATGCTCAAGACGATAGGAGCCATGGCATGAAAAGGCTGATATTCATCATAATTCTGCTGCCTGCATTTATCATCGGCGCGAGCGCCGATCTGGACGCGGCGGCGCGAGATGCCGGTATATACGGGGTCGAGGATTCGCTGACGGACGACGCGCGGGACATAAGTGGGAAACTGGATATAACCGGCGGCTATGATACCGGCTCCGCCCTGGGGCGACTGTGGCGGCGCTTCCTCGATTATCTGGTCGAGCAGCTGCACGGCAGCGTCGGCGATATAGTGGGACTTACGGCGATATCCGTTTTCTGCGCCATGGCGGCATCACTTGTGACGGACAAGCGCCTGCCGGAATACATAAACATGGCCGCCTGCTGCGCCGCAGGGGTGCTCATCTGCGGGAGCTTCGGCGGCTTCGTGACACAGACGGCGGATGCCATAACAAGGCTTTCCGACTATTCCCGCGCCGCGATGCCCGCCGTGTTCACCGCAGCTGCCGCCTGCGGGGCAGTCACATCCTCCACGGCAAAATACGCCGCCGCCTGTCTTGCGATGGATGTGATGATAAGCGCGGCAAACAAATTCATAATCCCGCTCATATATGCCTTTCTGGCCGTGAATTTCAGCTGCGCGCTCTTTGAAAATCCGATGCTGCGCGCCCTGAGCAAGCTCATCAAATGGCTCACAACGACGATGATGACAGGGCTTACGCTTGCGTTTACGGCGTACATCTCGTTCACGGCGGTCGTCAGCGGCAGCGCGGACGCGGTCGCGGTCAAGACGGCAAAGACTGTTATATCAAGCACACTCCCCGTCGTCGGCGGGATAATGTCGGATGCGGCGTCCACCGTTCTCGCCGCTGCCGCCATGATCCGAAACTCCGCCGGAGTGTTCAGCCTCATCGCCGTCGGCGCGATGTGCATCGGCCCGTTCGCGCTGCTGTCTGTAAAGATGACTCTTTTCAAGGCGGCGGGAGCCGTTGCGGACATGATGCCGAATTCGCGCCTGTCATCCATGCTGCGCGACACGGGTACCGCCGTTGCCATGCTCCTCGGTCTGCTGGGCTGCTGCGCGGCGATGCTCTTTGTGTCGTTTACGGCGGCAATAAAGGCGGTGTCGCCATGAGCGCCGCGATACGCGAGCTGTGCCTGCTCGCCGTTCTCTGCGCGGCGGTCACGTCGATATGCCCCGAGGGGAACGTCAAAAAGATCTGCAGTCTGACCTGCAGCATCGTTATGATAACGGCGGCGCTCAAGCCGCTGGCAGGCTTCGACTTTAACGAGTATGCCGTCCAGCTCGCGCATTACCGCGAAATGGGCGCCGCGCTCACCGAAAGCTCGCAGGAGCTTGACAACAGGCTGAACAGACTTGTCATAGAGGAGGAATGTTCGGCATATATTTGGGACAAAGCCCGTGAATACGGCGTGGAGCTTACGGAGGTCAGGGTCACGGCTGCATGGAGCACGGACGGCTTCTGGTATCCCGAAGGCGCGGTGATCTCATGCCCCGACCCTGCCGCCTCAAGTCAGGCGCTGAGTGGAGTGATAGAGCGCGAGCTTGGAATACTGGAGAGCGCGCAGGAATGGCGCGACGGCGGGTGAAAGCTATGGACGGACTGAGAAAACGATTTGAAAAGTATAAATATCCTCTGCTGGTGCTGATCGTCGGCGCGGTGCTGATGCTCCTGCCATCCGGCGGCAGCACGAAGGAGCAGCCCACCCCAGACGAGAGCCTGGCGCAGCTTCTGGAAAGCGTGGAGGGCGTCGGCGAGCTGAGGGTGGTCATCTCCGAGACGGGGGTCGTCGTTGCGTGCAGGGGAGCGGACAATGCGAGAGTACGGATGGATATTATTAACGCGATACGCTCATATACTGGTTTTGGTTCCGATAAAATAACCGTGTTGAAAATGGCAGATGTAAATTAAAATGGGAGGAGCAGCAGGCATATGAAGAACAAGAAAAGGAACATTACGATGATAGCGGTGCTGGTATTCGTCTGCGCCGCTGTTGCGCTCAACTGGTCGTACAACAACAGATGGGGGCATCCCGATTCCGAGATGGTGTCCGCCGAGGACAGCGCTATGCTCGACGCGGCGGCAGCGGACGCGGATGCCGCGCCCGCGGAAGAGAGCACCGCGAGCGGATATTTCGCCGAGGCAAGACTGACGCGGCAGGTCTCGCGCGACGAGGCGCTTGAGCTGCTTCAGACGGCAGCCGCCGCTGAGACCGCCTCGCAGGAGACAATCGACAGCGCCATCAACGCAATATCCGCCATGGCGACCTGTTCGATGAAGGAGGCACAGATAGAGAACCTGCTGCTTGCCAAGGATTTCTCCGAGTGTGTGGTCTACATCAGCAACGACAGCATAACCGTCGCCGTGCCAGCTCCGGCGGAAGGGCTGAGCGAGGAGGCTGTCGCGCGCATAACGGACGTGATATGCACCGAGACGGAGTATGACGCGTCACAGCTGAACATAATAGAGGTAAAAGCATGAATATCATCCGGCGCATTTTTACATGCGTCGGTTTTTTATATACACGCGCCGGAGGATAAATATAAAAATGAATAATTCATCATTTTTTTATAAATAGGCTTTATTTTTTGCCCGTAACGTGTTAGAATACTCTGAATCAAATTTTGGAGGAACGTTATGGGCGAAAATTATATCACCTGCCGCGAAGAGAACGGCAGTATCAATATCTCTGAGGACGTTATCACCAGCCTTGTGCGCAGCGCTATTTCCGAAGTTGACGGCGTTGCCGGCCTTTCCAACACCGCAGGAGCGGAGTTTGCGGAGCTTCTCGGCCTCAAGACCGTGTCCCGCGGCGTAAAGGTGCAGTTTGTGGACGGCTCGAAGATCATAGTTGACGCTATCATCACGGTGCTTTACGGCTGCAATATTGTCGGAGTTGCGCGCAGCGTGCAGGAGAAGCTGATGACTCTTGTTCAGTCCACCACCGGTATCGACAACGCCGAGATAAACGTTCACGTTTCCGGCGTGGCCTTTGAAAAATAATTATCCGGAGGGAAAGATATGAACAGAAGCACCGCCCGCGAAATAGCGATACAGCTATGCTTTGCCGGGGCGAACGGCAAGCTGAGCGCAGACGAGCTGCTCGACAGCTTCTTTGCCGAAGAGCACTATGCATCTCTCGCCGCCGAGGACGAGCTGTACAGCGAGTACCCTGATGATAAGCAGATGGACTATATCCGCCGCCTCGTCAAGCTCATTGACGAGAACCGTAATGAGTTTGACGGCTTTATTGAGCGCTACTCTCACGGCTGGAAGGTGGATCGTATCTCCAAAACGGCGCTCGCAGTCCTGCGCTGCGCCCTGTGCGAGATAATCTATATGGACGATATCCCCGACTCCGCCGCGATAAACGAAGCGGTGGAGCTTGACAAGGGCTATGACGAGCCGGATACCGTCGCTTTCGTGAACGGTGTTCTCGGCGGCTTCATGCGCGGAGAAAAGGGCGCCACTGAGGCGGAAGCCGTCACCGACGCCGAGTAGGCCATGGAAAAGCCCGTGTTGACGGTAAGCGAGCTTAACGAGCGCATAAAAAATCTCATCGAGTCCGATCCGATGCTCGGCGAGGTCTGCGTTCGCGGCGAGCTGTCCAACTATAAAATATACCCCTCCGGGCACCACTACTTCACGCTCAAAGACAGTGAGAGCAGTCTGCGCTGCGTCATGTTCAAAAGCAGCGCTTCGAAGCTGCGCTTCCGTCCGGAGAGCGGCATGGGCGTCACGGCGTACGGCCGCATCGCCGTATACCCGCGTGACGGCGCGTATCAGCTCTACTGCACCGGCCTGATGCCCGAGGGTATGGGTGATCTTCAGGTTGCCTATGAGCAGCTGAAGGCCAAGCTCAGCGCAGAGGGGCTCTTTGACCGCGCGCACAAAAAACCACTGCCGCAGTTTCCGGACAAGATAGCGATCATAACCTCTTCCGCGGGCGCCGCGGTGCACGATATGATACGCATTCTCGGCCACCGCTGGCCGATGACGAAGGTCGTGCTGCTGCCGGTGCGTGTGCAGGGCGTCGAGGCACCGGCCGAGATAGCCGGTGCTATCAGGTATGCAAACGAATTCAAGGTCGCCGACCTTATAATCACAGGCCGCGGCGGCGGCTCGATAGAAGATCTCTGGGCATTCAATGACGAACGGGTGGCGCGGGCTATCTATGCGTCGGAGCTGCCGGTTATATCTGCAGTCGGGCACGAGCCGGATGTCACGATATCCGACTATGTCGCGGATCTGCGCGCATCAACGCCGTCAAACGCGGCGGAGCTTGCGGTTCCGGATATGCGCGAGGTCGCGGAGCAGCTTCAGGGCATGGAGATACGCAGCGCACAGTCCATGGCAAAGCGCCTGACTCAGCTGCGCGAGCGGCTTTCGGGCTACGCATCGAAGCGCGTAATGACTGCCCCGTCCGTGTTGATCGATAACCGCCGCATGGAGCTTGATATGAGCCGCGAGAGGCTCGTATCCGTCATGGAGCGCGGCATTACCGCGAGGCGGCACAGCTATGTCCGGCTGGCCTCGGCGCTGGACGCGATGAGTCCGCTCCGCGTCCTTACGCGCGGCTACGCTATCGCAAGCGATGATACAGGCGCAGTTGTCAAGAGCACCGCTCAGCTCAGGGTGGGTGACAGCGTGACGCTGCGCGTCGCGGACGGCAGCGTTGGCTGCACGGTAAACACCGTTACGCCCGATAAGAATTTGGAGGATTAAAATGGCCGGAAAAAAGCTCAGCTTTGAACAGTCCATGGCGCGGCTAGATGAGATAGTGCGCCATCTTGAGAAGGGCGACATGCCGCTCAACGACTCTCTTGCGCTTTTCGAGGAGGGCACGGCGCTTATCCGTTCCTGCGAAAAGCAGCTCGACGAGGCGGAGCAGAAAGTGGCAAAACTCAGAAAGGGTCCTGACAGGGAGCCGGAAGAGCTTCCGTTCGAGGACGAGAACTAAAGATGAACACCAAGGAATATAAAGCGCTGGTCGAGTCCGCTTTGGAACGGAGCTTTGCCGGTGCGGCGGGCATGCCGCTCGAGGGGCTTGCCGAAGCGATGAGATACAGCCTTCTTGCCGGCGGCAAGAGGATAAGGCCGATACTCGTGCTTGAGTTCTGCCGCATCTCCGGCGGAGACATAAATGCGGCGCTTCCCGTCGCCTGCGCGATAGAGATGCTGCATACTTACAGCCTTATACATGACGATCTGCCCTGCATGGATAACGACGATCTGCGCCGCGGCAAGCCGACGAACCACGTAGTCTATGGCGAATGCACGGCGACCCTCGCCGGCGATGCTCTTCAGGCGGAAGCCTTCGGTACGATCCTGAGAAGCGATCTGCCCGCGGTGCGCCGCGCCGCCTGTGCCGAGATCCTTGCCAACGCCGTCGGGCTTGACGGAATGTGCGGCGGGCAGTATCTCGATATGCTCGGCGAGGGCAAGCCGCTCACCGCCGAGGATCTGGACGCAATAAATTCCCGCAAGACGGGCGCGCTGCTTATCGCCGCCTGTCAGATGGGCGTTGCCGCCGCGGGCGGAAACGAGAAGATGCTTGAAGCCGCCGCGCTGTTCGGCGCGTCAATAGGCATGGCCTTCCAGATACGTGATGATATGCTTGACGTTCTCAGCACTGCCGAAGAGCTTGGCAAGCCCATCGGCTCAGATGCTGAGGAGCACAAGAACACCTATATGGCGCTGCTGGGCGAAGAGAAGTGCATGGAGCTTATCGTGCGTCTCACGGAGCAGGCCAAGGCGGCGCTCGGCGAAGCATTCACGGATACGGCGTTTCTCTGCGAGCTGGCCGATTCCATGGTCAGCAGGCTTAAATGAGCTAATATATAAATAACTTTCGAGGTTTGTTTTGAGTATTTTAGAGAGAATTAATTCCTCAAACGATATAAAAAAGCTGCCTGAAGAAGAACTCGAGCCGCTGTGTCAGGAGCTGCGGGATTACATGATAAGCAGCATATCCCGCACCGGCGGTCATCTCGCGTCAAATCTCGGCGCGGTGGAGCTGACCGTCGCGCTGCACCGCGTGTACGACACATCGCGCGACCGTGTGGTTTTTGACGTCGGCCATCAGAGCTATGTCCACAAGATCATAACCGGCAGGCGGGACAGCTTCTGTACCCTCCGTCAGCACGGCGGCCTCTCCGGATTCCCGAAGCCGTATGAGAGCGAGGACGACGCTTTCATCGCGGGGCACGCGTCAAACTCAGTGTCCGTCGCTCTCGGCATGGCGCGCGCCAGAACCCTGAGCCATGCCGATTACGACGTCGCCGCGATAATAGGGGACGGCGCACTCAGCGGCGGTCTTGCGTATGAAGGGCTTGCAAACGCCGCGGCGAGCGGCGAACCGCTTGTTGTCATCCTCAATGACAACAATATGTCCATAAACGAGAATGTCGGTGGAACGGCTCATCTTCTGGAATCGCTCCGTGTGCGCCCCGGCTATATCAGCTTCAAGCGCTGGTACCGCGACGTGTTTACGAAGCTTCCGGGGCTTTATAAATTCAATCATGCAATAAAAGAATGGCTGAAAAAGCGCCTGCTTCCCGGCAATGTTTTCAGCGGCATGGGCATGTATTATCTCGGCCCCGTTGACGGGCACGATATAGGCAAGCTCGAAACCGTAATACGCTGGGCGCGCGAGCTAAGAAAACCCGTGCTCGTCCACGTTGTCACCAAGAAGGGCAAGGGCTATAAATACGCCGAGGAGCACCCCGAAAAGTTCCACGGAGTGGGGCGCTTTGATATCGAGACCGGCGAGCTGCACGACTCCGGAGACTGCTTTTCTGCAAAAATGGGCGAGTCCCTTAGCCGGCTTGCCGACAACGACGGTCGTATAATCGGGATCACGGCGGCGATGTCATCCGGAACGGGAATGGACGTCTTTTCCGCGGCACACCCCGACAGATTCTTTGACGTCGGCATCGCGGAAGGCCACGCGGTCTCCATGGCCGGCGGCATGGCGAAGCAGGGAATGGTGCCCGTTTTCGCCGTATATTCAAGCTTTCTCCAGCGTGGCTATGATATGCTCATCCATGACGTTGCACTGCAGAATCTGCATGTTGTTTTCTGCGTTGACAGAGCCGGACTTGTCGGCAGCGACGGTGAGACTCATCACGGCGTATTTGACGTCAGCTATCTCAGCTCGGTTCCCGATATGACCGTGCTGTGTCCCGCGAGCTACGCGGAGCTTGAAACTATGCTGCGCGCGGCTATATATGATATAAACGGCTCCGTGGCGATACGCTATCCCCGCGGCGGAGAGGGCAAATATACCGCCTGCAATACCGCGCCAGAAACGCTTCTGCGTGAGGGCAGAGACGTCACGCTGGTCTGCTACGGTATAATGACAAACGAGGTTCTCGACGCGGCGGAGCGTCTTGCTGCCGAGGGCATCAGCGCAGAAGTAATAAAGCTCAGCATGATAAAGCCGCCGGACTTCGACCTCGTTATGCGCTCGCTGCGCAAAACGGGAAAACTCCTTATCTCCGAGGATGTGTGCGAGGCCGGCTGCGTCGGCTCGCGCATACTTGAGGAGGCGGCGATCAACGAGACACACGTCCGCGCCGCAAAGCTTCTGAATCTGGGCGAGGGCATCGTTCCGCACGGCACAGTGGCGGAGCTGCTGCACGATTTTGGCCTTGACGCGGACGGTATCGTCAGCGCGGCCATGGAAATGATGGATAAGGACATGAAATAAGGCATGAAAAAAGTCAGACTGGATCAGCGCGTATTTGAACTCGGCTTCACCGAAAGCCGTGAGCGGGCGAAAACCACCGTTATGAGCGGCATTGTGTTCGTTAACGGGCAGCGTGCGGACAAGCCGGGGATGCCGGTCGATCCTGACGCCGACATCGAAGTGCGCGGAGTCGCGCTGCCGTTCGTCAGCCGCGGAGGATTCAAGCTCGACAAGGCGCTGAAGGTCTTTCCGATCGATCCGGCGGGCAAGACCTGCATTGACTGCGGTGCTTCGACCGGCGGATTTACGGACGTACTTCTGCAGCACGGCGCGGCGAAGGTCTATGCCGTTGACGTCGGCTACGGGCAGCTCGCGTGGAAGCTCAGGAATGACGAGCGCGTCATAAATCTTGAGCGCACGAACCTCCGCTACGTGACGGAGGAACAGATTCCGGAGCTTCTTGATATCGCCGTGATGGACGTGTCCTTTATCTCTGTGAAGCTCGTTCTTCCCGCAGTCCAGCGTCTTCTCAAGCCGGATGCGGATATCGTCTGCCTCATAAAGCCGCAGTTCGAGGCCGGACGCGAGGAAGTCGGCAAGAAAGGCGTTGTGCGTGACAGTGCGGTGCATAAAGAGGTCATCCGCAGCGTTCTCGACTTCGCGCCGGGAATCGGGCTGACTCCCGTGGGGCTTGACTTTTCCCCGATAAAGGGGCCGGAAGGAAATATCGAATACATCTGTCACCTGAAAAACGGTGACTTTGCCGCGCCGCAGCTGGATGTTGACGCGGTTGTTGCAGCGTCGCACGAGGCGCTTTGAGGTTAGCTTATGATAGCGATATGCCCGAATCCTTTTCGTGATTCAGAATTGAAATATACCAGACAAGCAGCGGAAATGCTTCATGCTGCGGGATACGAAACGGCGGTATGTCCGGTTTTTGCCGAGGACGCGCCGCAGATGATACCAGAAGATATTAAAGCGACAACGCTTGACGCCGTCCGGAGCAGGTGCTCCCTCGTCGTCGTGATCGGCGGTGACGGGACGATTCTTTCTGCAGCGCGGCAGCTACACAACGCCGATATCCCCATTCTCGGCGTGAACCTCGGCTCAAAGGGCTTTATGGCGGCTCTTGAGCCGGAGCATATGCAGCTCATCGTCAAGGCTGCAGCGGGGGAGTATAAGGTCAGCCGCAGGATGATGCTCGACATCGAGCTTGAGCGCGGCGGAGAGATAATATACCGCGACAAGGCGCTGAACGACGTTGTGCTCCACGGCTACGGCGACTGCATTAGGCTGACCGCGTGGTGCGCGGGCGATAGAATAACAAGCTTTTCCGGAGACGGGATAATACTCTCAACGCCGACCGGCTCCACCGGATACTCTATGTCCGCAGGTGGCCCGATCGTCGAGCCGGAGGCTTCCGCCATAATCGTAAGTCCAATATGCGCGCACATGATGAGCGCTCGGAGCTATGTGCTCAGCGCTTTGCACGACGTGTCGGTTCTGGCTGAAAAGCTCCACGGGCGAAGAGCGTACATCTCCGTTGACGGCAACTCCGTGATGGATCTTACAAACGGCGATTTGCTCCGCGTGCGCCGCTCCGAGCGCTGCATCCTAATGGCCGATATGGGGCTGAAGAGCTTTTTTGAC
>URGI01000038.1 GCA_900547315.1 uncultured Eubacteriales bacterium
ATTTACGAAATCAGGTCAAATTCTTCCGATACCTAATTTCATATATCTCTGCATCTCCTTGAGAAAATCATACTGAAAACTGCGGTTTAATATTATAACAGATATTCCTATCCGGCTCAAGGGTTTTCAGCGCAATGGCGAGATATTTTTATAGGCGTCAAAAACATTTGCCGCGGAGCGGCGGCCATGTTATGGCCGCCGCTCCGCGGCAAGGGGTATCTTTATCACGTCACGCCTGCTCGGAGCTGCCGTTCAGCGCCTCTTTCAGAGTGCGCCAGCCGAGCACCGCGCACTTGACGCGCGCGGGCATGTGGGCGATATCGCGGAGAGCCGACGCCTCTTCCAGACTGTCGATCTCCTCCTCCGACGCCTCGCCCTTGATCATCTTCAGGAATATCTCGCCCATCTTCAGCGCTTCGTCCTTCTTGCGGCCAACGATCATGCCAAGCATGATATCTGCCGAAGCCTGCGAGATGGCGCAGCCGTCGCCGACGAACGCGCCGTCCGAAATCGTATCGCCGTCCAGCTTCAGCTTGAGAAAAATATCGTCGCCGCAGCTGGGATTGACGCCCTCAAGCACGATGTCCGCGTCGGGCATGTCATGCTTGAACTCCGGATGCAGGTTGTGCTCCGTCAATATCTCATTATAAAAGCTTCTATTTTCCATAACCCATGCGCTCCCTCAATGTGGACAGGCTGTCAAGCAGCCGGTCGATCTCCGCCTCCGTGTTATAAAACGCGAGACTTGCGCGCGCGGTGGACGGATGCTTCAGATATGCCAGCAGCGGCTGGGCGCAATGGTGCCCCGCGCGGATCGCTACGCCGTCGCTCGCAAGAATTTCGCTGATATCATGGGGATGCACGCCGTCGACCGTAAAGGTGATGATGCCGCAGTGCTCCTCGGGATTCTCCGAGCCGAGCACATGGACGCTGGGAATACCGCGTATGCCATCCATCGCGCGGCGGGTCAGCGCAACCTCCTGCCGGTGCATCTGCTCAAAGCCGACGCTCTTGACATATTCGATCGCCGCCTGAAGCCCCACGGCGTCCGCCGCGTTGACCGTACCGGCCTCGAACTTATGCGGCAGCTCCGCAAAGACCGCGCCCTCGCGGGTGACGGACTCTATCATCTCGCCGCCGGTGAGGAACGGAGGCATGGCGTCCAGCAGCTCCTCGCGGCCGTACAGCACGCCGATGCCCATGGGGCCGTAGACCTTATGGCCGGAGAAGGACAGGAAGTCCGCGTCCAGCGCCTGCACGTCCACGGGGATGTGCGGCGTGCTCTGCGCCGCGTCCACGACCATGACCGCGCCCACGCGGTGCGCAAGCTCGGCTATCTCGCGGATTGGATTCACCCTGCCCAGGACGTTCGAGACATGGGTACATGCCACGATCTTCGTCTTCGGCGTGATGAGCGACGCGACCTTATTGAGATCGAGCGTCCCGTCCGGCTCGCATTCCATGAACTTCAGCGTCGCGCCGGTCCGGCGGCAGACCATCTGCCACGGCAGGAGGTTGCTGTGATGCTCCATGATGGACACCAGTACCTCGTCCCCGGCCTTGACGTTTGAAAGCCCGTAGCTGTACGCCACGAGGTTCAGCCCCTCGGTGGTGTTGCGGGTAAAGATTATCTCGCGGCTGCTCTTCGCGTTCAGAAAGTCGCGGACGGTGTCGCGCGCACTCTCATAGCTCTCCGTTGCGGAGACGCTGAGCGGATAAAGGCCGCGGAGCGGATTTGCATTCTTGCTCTTGTAAAACTCGGTCACGGCGTCGAGCACGCACTGCGGGCGCTGCGCCGTCGCGGCGTTATCCAGATACGCTATATCCAGACTGTTGAGAAGCGGGAAATCGTCCCGATAAGTATGCGCCATCTTACAGCACCTCCTCAAGCTCCGCCAGCACGGCCGCCTGCGCGGTCTCGTCGCCCAGCGTGCGCGCCAAACGCTCGATCGCGGCGCGGGCCATGATGTTTTCCGCCACATCCGCGGGGATGCCGCGGCTCTCGAAATAGAACAGGGTGTTCTCGTCAAGCTCACCGATGGTCGCGCCATGGTTGCCGACGACGTTCTCCTCGGCGCAGAGGATCAGCGGCACGGTCTTGTTGACGACACCGTCGCCCAGCATCAGGACGGTCTCCTGCTCGCTGCCCTCGGAGCCTGCGGAGCCGTTCTTGAAGTCGATAGTTCCGCGGAATATCTTCTGCGCGTCGTCCTTGAGCGCGCCGGAAGCGTTTATCTCACAGGTCGTCTTCTGACCCCAGTGGTTGACGGTCAGATTCATGTCTATGGTCTGCCGCTTCTGCCCCAGATAGCCGATGCCGGCCGTGAAGCCCGCGCCGGTGCCGTTGAGCTCAAAGCGGCCGTCGCTGTACACGTCGCCGCGGCCGAGCAGGATCTGAACCAGTTCGACCTGACCGTTATCGGCGCACTCGCCGACCGTCTCCATACGGAGGCGGGAATCCTGCGCCGTATTCTGTATCTGCACGAGCCGAACCTTTGCGTCCTTCCCGACGCGGATCGCCGTGCGCACGAGCAGGTCGCTCTCAGCCTTCATCGTCTCGAACACGGTGACAGTCTGCCCCTCGGGGGCGTGGATGTCCACGGTCTTTTCGCCGCACTCTCCGCCGTCCGCGATGTCCAGCCGCGCGGTCTGACCGGCAGCAACGATGCTCTCCGTGCCCAGATCGGCAGGGGTGCCCCACTCAAGAGCCGTCTCGTTGACGCCCAGCCGGTTCCATGTGCGGGTCGGGAGCCTGTTTATTATAACTTTTTCACTCATATACAAACTCCTTTCAGCCAATGCTGCCCTTCATCTCCAACCGGATGAGGTTGTTCATTTCCACGGCGTACTCGACCGGCAGCTCCTTGGACACGTTGTCGGCAAAGCCGCTTACGATCAGCGCGCGGGCGTCCTCCTCGCTCATGCCGCGGCTCATCAGGTAGAACACGGCCTCGTTGCTGATTGCGCCGATCTTGGCCTCGTGGCCGATGGCCGCGTCCTTCGTGCGGATGTCCATGGCGGGGATGGTGTCGGAGCGGGACTCGGAGTCGAGCATCAGGGACTGACATGACACGGCGGACTTGGTGCCCGTCGCGCCCTTCTGCACCACAACGCTGCTGCGGAAGGTGCTGATGCCGCCGCTCTTGCTGATGGAGCGGGTGTTCATATAGGAGCTGGTGTTCTTGCCGACATGGACGACCTTCGCGCCGGTATCGAGATTCTGCCCCGCGCCGGCGAAGGTGACGCCGGTGAACTCCATGCGGGAGTTGTCGCCCTTGAGGATGCTCATGGGGTACAGGCAGCCGACGTGGGAGCCGAAGGAGCCGGATATCCACTCGATCGTACCGCCCTCTTCGACGAGCGCGCGCTTGGTGTTGAGGTTGTACATATTCTTCGACCAGTTCTCGATCGTGGAATAGCGGAGCTTCGCGCCCTTCTTCACGAACAGCTCGACGCAGCCCGCGTGTAGGTTTGCGACGTTGTACTTCGGCGCGGAACATCCCTCGATGAAGTGCAGGCTCGCGCCCTCGTCCACGATGATGAGCGTGTGCTCGAACTGCCCTGCGCCCTTGGCGTTGAGGCGGAAGTAGGACTGAAGGGGTATCGACAGGTGCACTCCCTTCGGCACGTACACGAACGAGCCGCCTGACCACACCGCGCCGTGGAGCGCGGCGAACTTATGGTCGCGCGGGGTCACGAGCTTCATGAAGTACTTGCGCACCATGTCGGCGTATTCGCCCTTCATGGCGCTCTCCATATCGGTATACACGACGCCCTCGGCGGCGACGGAGTCCTTGACATTGTGGTAAACAAGCTCGGAGTCGTACTGCGCGCCGACGCCGGCGAGAGACTTGCGCTCCGCCTGCGGGATGCCCAGGCGCTCGAAGGTCTCCTTGATGTCCTCGGGGACGTCCTTCCAGTCGTTGCGCATCTTGGTGTTTGGGCGGACATAGGTCGCGATGTGATCCATGTCCAGTCCCTCGATGGAGGGTCCCCAGTCAGGAATCTTCATCTCGTTATAAATCTGGAGGGATTCAAGACGGAACTGCTGCATCCACGCGGGATCGTCTTTTTCCTTGGAGAGCTTTTCCACGATCTCCGGCGTCAGGCCTGTCTCGATGCGGTAAGCGTCGTTCTCCTCGTCCCGTATGTCGTAGACGCTGCGGTCCACGTCCTCCACATAGGTTTTTTCTTTCTGATCTGCCATAACAGGAGCCTCCCGCTTCAGTCTTCCTTCAGGCTGCCGAAGCCCTTTTCATTGATCTCTTCCACAAGCTCCGCGCCGCCGTTGCGGACGATGACGCCCTCTTCCATGACGTGCGCCGCGTCAACATGCAGCGCCTCGAGGATGCGGGTGGAGTGGGTGATGATGAGCAGAGAGCCGTGAGTCCGCTCGCGGAAAAGGCGCACGCCCTCGCTGACGGTACGGACGGCGTCGACGTCGAGTCCGGAGTCGGTCTCGTCCAGAATGGCGAGCTTCGGCTCAAGCATGAGCATCTGCAGGATCTCGGCCTTTTTCTTCTCGCCTCCGGAGAAGCCGACGTTCAGGTCGCGCTCGGCGTAGCTCTCGTCCATGTTCAGCAGAGCCATCGTCTCCTTGAGCTTTTTCTTGAAGTCCCACAGGCGCAGGCGGCTGCCGGTCTTCTGCTCCAGCGCGCTGCGGATGAACGCGCTCAGCGTCACGCCGGGCACCTCGAGCGGGTTCTGGAAGGACAGGAAAATGCCCTTTTTCGCGCGCTCGTTCACGGGAAGCTCCGTGATGTCCTCGCCGTCAAAGACGATGGAGCCGGAGGTCACGCTGTAGGCGGGGTTGCCGGTGACGGCGTAGCCCAGCGTGGATTTGCCGGTGCCGTTCGGCCCCATGAGGACATGGGTCTCGTCCTGCCCGATGGTCAGATTCACGCCGTGGAGTATCTCCTTCTCCTCCACGCTGACGTGCAGATCCTGAATTTTCAAAAGCTCTTTACTCATATTGAACCACCTTATCTTCGTTCCGTGCCGCGGATACGGCCGGTGTTTTCTCGTTTACTCGCATACATTGCGCCAGAGTATGGCCGTCAACGTAGCTGTTGATCTGTTCCTCAAGCCCTTTCCAGAACGGGCGCGCGTCGCAGTCACAGCCGCAGCCGCAGCCTGCCCCCTCTTCGGACTGGCACGCGATCGGCGCGAGGCTTCCCTCCGCCGCACGCAGAATTTCGCCCACGGGGTAATCCTCCGGTGGGCGGGTCAGGCGGTAGCCGCCCGATTTTCCCACGGCGCTCTCGACCAGATTTGCCCGGCTCAGCGCCGCCATTATGCTCTCCAGATATTTTTTCGACAGCTGAAGCCGCTGCGCGGCCTCGCTCAGGCGATGCCATTCGCCGCCGCCGTGCTCGGCCATATCCAGCATGACACGCAAGGCGTAGCGTCCTCTCGTTGAGATCATCATACGTCATGCCCCCTTGCTCGTAATATCTACCTTGCAGATAGGGATTTTAACGCTTAATTCCTACTATGTCAATAGGGCTTTGAAAAAAGTATGAAAATTGGCTACGAAGAAGGCGAGGTACGCACTTGGCGCCCCTTTTAGGGGAGCTGGCATGGCGTCAGCCGTGACTGAGGGGTCGTCAGGGTGGAGAGAGTGCCATTCGGGAAAAGACACGGCTCGGCAAACACCCCCACCACAAACCAAATCCCGTCCTTTGCGTGGCAAAGGACGGGATTTCGATTCACACTATATTTTATTATTCGTCTTTATTTTCCGGATCGTCGGAGGGGGCGGGTTCGGATTTCTCCGCATTCTCCGTATTCTCCTCCGCCTTTTCCGCCTGCTGCGCCTTCTCCTCGGCGTAGCCGTCGGTCATGGATATCTTGCGCGCGGGGCGCTCGATGGTATCGTCATGGACGACGTTCTTCGCGGCTTTCATCGATTCGGGCATGAACTCATGGTGCTTGAAGTAGTACGCGAACTCCTCGGCCTCCATGGTTTCGTTGACAAGCAGGTACTCGGCGATAGCGATCAGATCATCGCGGTGGTCTGTAAGAATCTTTTCGCAGAGTGCGCTCGCTTCGTCGAAGATGTGCTTGACCTCTTCGTCGATGATCGCGGCGGTCTCTTCGGAATAGCTCTTGGTCTGGCCGAAGTCGCGGCCAATGAAGATGCTGTGATCGGAGCTGTCATAGAGAATGGGACCGAGCCTGTCGCTCATGCCGTAGCGCATGACCATGTTGCGGGCAATGGAGCTTGCCTGCTGGATATCTGCGGACGCGCCGGTGGAGATATCGTCGAGGAAGAGCTTTTCGGCCATACGTCCGCCGAGAGCCATGACGATGTTGTCAAACAGCTCCTCGCGGGACTTGAAGTTCTCCAGATCCTCCTGCGGACGGAAAAGCGTGAAGCCGCCTGCGCCGCCGCGCGGGATGATGGTTATATAATGCACGGGGTCAACATGGGCAAGGAATTTGCCAGCGATGGCGTGACCGGACTCGTGGTATGCGGTCAGGCGGCGAGCCTTTTCGCTCATCTTGCGGCTCTTCTTTTCCGGACCCATCTGAACCTTGAGGATTGCTTCGTCGATATCTGCCATTGTGATGAATCTGTGACGGCGGCGAACGGCCAGAAGCGCTGCCTCGTTCATAAGGTTTTCAAGGTCGGCGCCGGAGAAGCCGGGAGTACCCTTGGCGATGGAGTTGAGGTCAACATCGTCACCCAGCGGCTTGCCGCGCGCGTGTATTTTCAATATGGCCTCGCGTCCCTTGATATCGGGCAGACCGACGTATATCTGGCGGTCAAAGCGGCCGGGACGCAGCAGCGCGTTGTCGAGGATATCCGCGCGGTTGGTGGCGGCCATGACGATGACGCCCTCGTTGCTGCCGAAGCCGTCCATCTCGACGAGCAGCTGGTTCAGGGTCTGCTCGCGCTCGTCGTGTCCGCCGCCGAGGCCGCTGCCTCTCTGACGGCCGACAGCGTCGATCTCGTCGATGAACACGATGGCCGGAGCGGCCTTCTTCGCCTGTTCGAACAGGTCGCGCACACGGCCTGCGCCGACGCCGACGTACATCTCGACGAAGTCGGAGCCGGAAATGGACAGGAACTGCACGCCCGCCTCGCCCGCGACGGCCTTGGCAAGCAGGGTCTTACCGGTGCCCGGAGGGCCGACGAGCAGCACGCCCTTGGGTATGCGCGCTCCCATATTGGTGTAAGCCTTCGGATCGCGCAGGAAGTCAACTATCTCGGCGAGGTCTTCCTTCTCCTCGTCGCAGCCCGCGACGTCGGCGAAGGTCTTCTTATCCTTCTCGTCAGCGCCGAGACGCGTACGTGCCTTGCTGAACTTGGCGATGCCGCTGGTCATGTCCCCGCCGCCGGCTCTCTTCATGATGAAGTACCACGCGGCCATGGAGACGACGATTATCAGCACGTAAGGCAGCAGCGACATCAGCACGAGCGACACGCCGGAGCCTTCGGTGTAGTTATACTCCTCGATGATGCCGTCGACCTTCTGCTGCCAGATCAGATCATGGAAGTCGGAATAGAACACCGAGAAATCATAGACCTTGCAGCGGACGAGCTTCGTCCCGTCGGAGCTGGCGGCGGTGCTGCCGAGCAGGCTGTCAACAACGCTGGACGCGGTATCGCCGTCGGCGCTGTCCGTCTTTGCACTGTCCGTCTTTGCGCTGTCCGCCTTATCGGTGCGGATCTTCATGGTTATCTGGTTGCCCTTGACCTCGAAGGACTGCACCCGCTCCTCGGTGAACAGCTCAACGAGATCGGAGTATTTAAGCTCCTGACTCTGCGTGTCCTTGGTGAAGGACAGGATGATGGCGATGAAGATCACCATCATTACGAGGTAGAAGCCGAGGTCCCTGGTTCTGTTGCGGTTAGGTTTCAAACGTAAGTCACATCCTTTTCATAAGCCCTGCGCTCATGAATATATTTCGGGTTTGAGTATGCCGATATACGGCAGATTGCGGTAGCGCTCATTATAGTCAAGGCCGTAGCCGACCACAAATGCATCGGGTATCTCGAAGCAGGAGTAGTCCGCGTAGATATCGGCCTTGCGGCGCGCGGGCTTATCCATAAGGGTCGCGATGGTGATGGAGGCAGGCTTTCTCACCATGAGGTAATTCTTCAGGTAGTTCAGCGTCACGCCGGAGTCAAGGATGTCCTCTACGAGTATCAGGTGCCGCCCCTCGATGTTCTGGCTGAGATCCTTATTTATCTTCACGGCTCCGGTGGAGGTCGTGCCGTTATAGGACGAGACCGCCATGAAGTCCATCGAGCAGTTTATAGTGACATGGCGCATAAGGTCAGCCATGAATATAAAGCAGCCCTTCAAAACTCCGACGAAGATCGGATCCTTGCCCTCGAAATCTGCCGAGATGCGCTTGCCTATCTCCGCCACATGGCGCTCAATTTCTTCCTCGCTTATCAGCACTCCTTCAATGTCTCTCTGCATATGCTTTTATTATCTCCTGTTTCTATTTCTATCCTCAATATTTTATCCCCGATCTTCGGGGTAAAACGCTCATCCACGGCAAGGCCGAGCACGGCCATTATGCCTTTTTCATCCCTCAGCACGACCGCGGTATCGCGCTCGCGCGAGGTCATCCCCGCCTCAAGAAAGAGGCTTTTCAGTTTTTTTGCGCATCCTCTGCCGCGCGGACGCATACGGTCGCCGCTGCGTCTGGCGGTACAGACGATAGTACCACATATATTCTCACATTTGAAGCAATAAGTTTTTAACGGGCTGTTAATTTCTTGCGTGTAATTCGTTAAAGTGGAGATTATTTTTACACCGGCCTCCGGAATGTACAGCGTCTCGCCCGGGATCAGCTCCCGCTCCGGCATCTCCGCCGCGGTCTCGCCGCCGAACCAGAGTCTCCCCTGCTCGCGCCGCACCCGCAGCCCCGGAACATCGGCATAGCCGAGCCCCTCGCCCTTGCACAGCGCAAGCAGCGCATCGACGTGCACGGCGCTCAGCGTTTTCGGGCACATCCGGCGCATGACGCGCGAGGCTATCGCCGCGGGCAGGGCGTTTATCCCGTCCAGCGGCAGGCTGCCGCCGGTGAGATTTGCCGATATGAAATCCGCCGCGAGGCCGTTCAGGCAGTCCTCATCCTCACGCAGCAGCTCCGCCGTGCGGAGCATCGCCGTCTCGAAGCCGGGGTTTATCTCCCGCAGTACGGGGGAGGCATGGTGGCGGATGAGGTTGCGGCTGTAATCGTCGCTGCCGTTGGTGCTGTCCTCGACATGGGAGATGCCGTTTTCCGCGAGATAGGCTTCTATCTCCCGCCGCGTCACGCCGAGGAGCGGGCGGACTATCTCGCCGCGCACGGGCGGTATGCCGCGAAGTCCCGCGCCGCCGGTTCCGCGCGCGAGATTGAAGAGCATCGTCTCGGCGTTGTCGCCCGCGTTATGCGCGGTGGCGATCCTGTCACAGCCGAAACGCGCCGCCGCGCGGCGCAAAAAATCGTAGCGCAGCTCGCGCGCGGCCTCCTCGGTGCTCATGCCGTGTACTGCGGCGAATCTGTTCACGTCCCCGTGCTCCACGGCAAGCTCTATGCCGTGTTCGCGGCAGAAATCCTCGACAAAGCGGCAGTCGCGCAACGATTCCTCCCCGCGCAGGCCGTGCTCAAAATGCGCGGCACATACCGTGATATTCAGGCGCTCCGCCTGAGAATACAGCCAGTGCAGCAGGCACATCGAGTCCGCCCCGCCGGAGACGGCGCACAGGACTTTACAGCCCTGCGGCAGCATATCATATTTTTTGATCAGCTCAGTATTCATCATCGCGCCGCTTCTCGACCGAACCGAAGCTCGTGTACTCCGGCAGCCAGGACAGCTCCACCGTACCGGTCGAGCCTTTGCGGTTTTTCAGCACTATCGCCTCGGCCAGATTCGGATTTTCACATTCCTTATTATAATACCCGTCGCGGTATAGACCTATGACAACGTCCGCGTCCTGCTCGATAGCGCCGGACTCACGCAGGTCGGACAGCATCGGGCGCTTGTCCTGACGGCTCTCGTTTGCACGCGACAGCTGCGACAGGCACACGACCGGAACGTTCAACTCCTTGGCCATTATCTTCAGCATACGGCTGATATCGCTGACGGCCTGCGTGCGGCTCTCATTCGACCACGAATGCCCGCTGCCCGCCGACTGCATCAGCTGCAGATAGTCAATGACGACAAGACCGAGGTCGGGGACTCTGCGGCACTGCGCGTTCATCTCCGACACCGTCAGCGTCGGGTTATCGTCGATCCTGATGTCCGACGCGCTTAGAGTCTGCGCGGCATCGGCAATGTCGCGCCACTGCTGCTCTGAGAGCTGACCGGTCAGCAGGTTCTGCGACGGAATCAGCGCCGCGCGCGACAGCAGTCTCGACGTGAGCTGCTCGCGCGACATTTCGAGCGAGAATATCGCAACGGTCTTTTTCAGCGTCATGCCGACGTTGAGCGCGATATTCAGCGCGATACTCGTTTTGCCCATGCCGGGGCGCGCCGCGATCAGGATAAGCTCGGACTTGTTCAGGCCGAGGATCGTCCTGTCGAGGTCGGGAAGTCCCGTCGGCAGGCCGGGGATCTTATTGCCGGAGCTTGCCGCTTCGCTGAGCCGGTCGAACACGGTCTGCACGACCATGGATATCGGCATCAGGCCGCCGACCGTCCTGCCCTGGCGCAGCGCGTATATCTTGCGCTCCGCGGCTTCAAGCATCGTGTCGGCCTCGCCGGAGCCCTCGTACACCATGTTGTTTATCTCGTCCGCCGTCTCGCCCAGGCGGCGCAGCAGCGCGCGGTCACGCACGATGGCGGCGTACTCAAGGACGTTCGCGGCGGTGGGCGTGACGCGCATTATCTCCGCGAGGTAATTCTCGTTGCCGTCCTGATACACGCCGCGCACCTTCATCTGGTCGAGCACGGTGACGGGGTCGATGGTCTGCCCGTAGGAGAACATGGCGTACATCGTCTCATATATATCGCGGTTGAGCTTTATATAAAACTCGTCCGCCTTCAGTTTTTCAAGGACCTCCGGTACACACCTCGGGTCGATGAGCATGGAGCCGATGACGGCCTGCTCAGCGGGGGCGGAATGGGGCGTCTTTCTGCCCAGCAGCTCCTCCAACCTGACTCACCTCGGAAAAAGATTTTATCCCTCAACTACCAGCACGTTTATCGTGCCGCTGACCTCATAGCCGAGCTTCGCCTTGACGGTGTAAGCGCCGAAGGTCTTGATGGGCTCGGCCTGAACGATCTTGTTCTTCTCGATCTCGATGCCGAACTGCTCGCGCAGTGCGTCGCTTATCTCCTGCGAAGTGACGGCGCCGAAGAGCTTGCCGCCCGCGCCGGCCTTGGCGTGGATTATCGCCTGCACCGCGCCGAGCTTCTTTGCGTTCTCCTCGGCCTGCGCCTTCTCCTTGGCGATCTGCGCAAGGCGCGCCTTCTCCTTGAGCTTCATGGTGTTTATGTTGTCGGCAGTGGCTTCGGTTGCGAGCTTGCGCGGCAGCAGATAGTTGCGCGCGTAGCCGTCGGAGACTTCTTTCATCTCGCCCTTCTTGCCCTGTCCTCTTACGTCAACGTTGAAAATGACTTTCATTATATGATCCTCCTTTTTGGGTTTATCCAAGATAATCGTCTATGGCCGCGTATATTCTCTTCGCGGCCGTGTTCACGTCGGTCCCCGCAAACTGCGCGGCCGCCGCACTGCGGTTGCCGCCGCCGCCCACCTTTTCCATGATGAGCTGCACGTTCAGCTCGCCTATCGAGCGTGCCGAGGCAAACGATCCGCCGTTTCCGTCCGGCGCGACGACGATGGACGCGTCCACGCCCGAAATGTTCAGCAGTTCGTCCGCCGCCGAGGCCGCGACGACGCGGTTCTGCGGCTCCTCCGGCACGGCGATGGCAAGATTGCGGTAGAGCTTCGCGCTCTGGAGTATCTTATACTTGGCGACGGTGTCGTCCATGTCGGTCTGCAGAAGCTTCTTGACATCGGTGGTGTCCGCACCCGCGCGGCGCAGGTAGGCCGCCGCGTCAAAGGTGCGCTCGCCGGTGCGGATGGTGAAGCTCTTGGTGTCGAGCACGATGCCGGCCAGCAGCGCCTCGGCCTCGCAGCGCAGAATGTCGTTCTGATCCACGACCTCCTGCAGCACCTCCGTCATCAGCTCGCCCGCCGAGGACGCGTACGGCTCGATGAAGCCGAGCGCGGCGTTGTGGATATAGGTCGCGGCGACGCGGTGATGGTCGATGACCGCGACGCGGTTGCAGGCCATGAGCAGGTCCGCATCCTCCACCTGCTCAGGGCGGTTTGTGTCCACGACGACGAGGAGCGTTCTCCCGTCGGCGCGGAGCATCGCCTCCTGCGGGCTTATGAACGTGTCGTGATATTCCGGCTGGCGGCGCACCATCTCGATGAGCGCGCCGGAATAGTTTTTGTTGAGGTCGATGACGATGTTCGCCTTCACGCCCAGCAGTCTCGCCAGCGCGCATACGCCCACCGCGCCGCCGACACTGTCAAGGTCGGCGAATTTATGACCCATGACCAGCACCTTCGACGAATCGCGCACGAGCTCGGCGAGAGTGTTCGCCATGACGCGGGACTTGACCTTGGTGCGCTTTTCGACCTCGCTGCCGCGGCCGCCGAAGAACTCAAAGCTGAGCCGGTTCTTGATGACCGCCTGATCGCCGCCGCGCGAGAGCGCAAGCTCTATGGCGACGGTCGCATACTGCAGCGCCTCCGCGAGCGAGGATGCATCCACGCCGAGGCCGAGGCTTATCGAAGCGTCGATGCCGGTCGGGCTTTCGACCTGGTGCACCTCCTGAATGATGGGGAATTTCTCCGCCTTCAGCTGCTCAAGGCAGCGGCTCTCAAACAGGATGAGATAGCGGTCGCGCTCGTAGCGGCGGATGATGGCCTTGTTGTCATCGCACCACTTGTTGAGCTTGTCCTCGATGGCGTCGCGGATGTCGTTCTTGATGCGGTCGGGCTGGTTCTTGACCAGCTCGTCCATATTATCGATGACCAGCACGCAGGCGACGGGGCGGGAGTTTTCGTACTCCATGCGGATGTCGTCGTACTCGGTCATGTCCACCCAGTAGGTGATGCCCATGAAGGCGCTGTCGTCCCCGTCCTCGGAGCGGATGATGTTGCCATGTATCTGGTACTTGCGGCCGTTCACGGTCAGCAGGCTCGGGTACTGGGTCTTGCCCTCGAGCAGCCACTTGCCGTTGAATTCCGGCACAAGGTCGGACACGCGCACGTCGAGCCGCGTGCCGCTGCTGCCGCTCATGGCGAAGAACATCTCGTTGCCCCAGATGATGCGCGAATCGTCCAGCCGGAAAGCGGCGATGGGCAGCGGGAAATTCATCAGGGTGTTGTTTTTGGCGTTCTCCGTGTCATAGGTCACGGACTCGATGTACGATTCCAGCTGCTTTGCGCGGCGGCGGCGGGAGAAGAAGGAGTAGATCATCAGGATGAGAATGATGACGCCCTCGGCCACCGCAAGCTCGTACATCTTGAAAAACAGGGCTGCCGCCGCGAAGAGGACGAGGAAGATCAGGTACAGTCTCCCGCCCGGCTCGGCCAGCCGCTGCAAGTTTTTGTTCATCGGCGCACCTCCATGCGTTCAATACGAAAATATGTGTAAAATGCAAATTCTAATGCAAATTCTTTAGTAATGTATCATTATAGCAAACAGCGGCATTTTTGACAACACAAATAATTCTATTTTTCGTGGGAATAATCTAGTTAAGTAAGATAACGGCAGCCGGAGTCGGAGGAGGTATATATGAAAGCTGTGATTATGGCCGGAGGCGAGGGCCGCCGGCTCAAAAGCATAACCGGCGAGCGGCCGAAGCCCATGGTACCGCTGCTCGGCCGTCCCATGATGGAGCACATCCTGCTGCTGCTGAAAAAGCACGGCTTCGACGAGGTCTGCGCGGCGGTTAAATACCGCGCAGAGGACATCATGCGCTATTTCGGCGACGGCAGCGCCCTCGGCGTGCGGCTCGAATACCGCGTCGAGCGCGAGGCGCTGGGCACGGCGGGCGGCGTGAAAAACTGCGTGGACTTCTGCGGCAGCGACGATTTTCTCGTCATCAGCGGCGACGCCGCCTGCGACTTCGACCTCGCGCGGCTCATGCGCGTCCACCGCGAGTCCGGCGCGGGCGTGACCATCGCGCTGTGCCGCAACGCCGAGCCGCTCCGCTACGGCCTCGCCGTCACCGACCCGACAGGCCGCATCCGCAGCTTCATCGAAAAGCCGCTTTGGCCGCGCGTCGTGACCGACTTTGTGAACACCGGCATCTACGCCGTGTCCCCGCGCGTCATGGAGCTTGTACCGGACGGGCGGGCGTTTGACTTCGGCAAGGAGCTGTTCCCGCTCCTGCTCCGGCGCGGCGAGCTTATCCGCGGCGAGGTGATGGACGGCTACTGGTGCGACGTGGGGACGCCGCTGTCGTACTACCAGTGCTGCGTGGACGCACTGCGCGGCAGGCTCGACCTCTCCCCCGCTCCGGAATTTGCCGCGGCTCCCGCTCCCGACGACGGCGATGACGGCAGCGGCGGCGTTATCTGTCCGTGCCGCGACCGCGCGGAGCTGATGGGGACGCTGTCGGAGCTGTTCATGGACATGGGCGCGGACTACTCCGACGGGCTGCGCGTATCCGGCGATGGCTTCGAGCTGCACATAGCGCCGCTCGCCAGCCGCAGCGCGGTGCGCGTTGCGATCGAGTCAGAGCGCGAGGAATTCGCCCGCGAGCTGACCTCCACCGCGCTTGAGCTTATCCGCGCACTGGACAAATAGTTGAATCCCCCGCAGTTTTGGTGTAGAATACAGCTATACTTCAACAGGGGGTAAGCTCTATTATGATAAGAAGAAAAAATGAACGTATACACGAGACCAAGCAGGCGTTCGGCGGCATGGGTATGCTGGAGGCCGACCGTATCCTGAACGACGCCGACGAGATGCAGGGCAAGGGTCGGCTGTTCAACCACATCTATCTGCGCAAGAACTGCGAAGTTGGCTGGCATGTCCATCAGGGCGACGGCGAGGTGTACTACATTCTCAAGGGCCGCGGCGAGTACAGCGACAACGGCACGCTCACGACGCTCGAGGCAGGCGACGTTGCTTTCTGTCCCAGCGGCGAGGGGCACAGCATCCTCAACCGCGACGACGAGACGCTCGAAATGATCGCGCTCGTGCTGTATATGTGATAGTGATCGGGACGGCAGCCGCCGTCCCGATTGCTTTACCCTGCCTTTTCTTTTGCCTATTGGCAATAGTCGGAGTCTGGCGTCCCCTCAGTCAGCCTTATGGCTGACAGCGTCTCGCTGCGGCTCGGTCACGGCGCGGCTCTGACATGCCCCCGGCATGTCATTCACTACCGCGCCGCCGCTTCGCTACCTAAAAGGGGCGCCAAGCGTATGCGGCGCAGCCAATGCAGCTCCCCTGCCCCCATATTTCCATGCGTTAACAGTTTTCTTTCGCTTTGTTCAAAAATATTTGCGCTTTTGTTCATTACAAGTACACAAATGCATTGTATCTTATACCTACAAGCAAAGAATAAGACAAACCAAGCAAGTTCAAATAGCAAAAGAGGTCTTTTTAATGTACCAGCCCGAAGATAATGATCCGATCGAACAGACAAACAATGTCAACGCAGAGGGTTCCGCTCCGGATAACACCGACCGCGTGAACGGCGAGTACCATTACAAAAACGGGTTTACTCAGAAAATATACTCCGACGCGCACTACGTCCCTGCGGACGAGAGCAACGATCCCCCCAGATACTACACCCCGCCTGAGAAACAGGAGAAGCCCCAGAGAGAGCCTAAGCCCTCCGACAACGGCGGGCACGGCAAGAAGCACGGCTATCTCAGATTTGCCTGCATCGCACTTGTGTGCGCGCTGCTCGGCGGTCTCTGCGGCGGCGCGATCGCCGAAAGCCGCCTGAACAGCAGGATCACGGCACTGGAGGACAGTGTGAACGCCGAACCCTCCGAGACTCCGGTCGTGAGCTCATCGAGCGCCCCGATCGCCGCCAGTTCTTCCGGCAGCTCTTCCGACAGTCTCAGCTGGGCGGAGATAAACGAGATAGCGAGCAAGCAGGTCGTCGGCGTGACCACCGAGGTCACATACACGAACTTCTTCGGCCAGACCAGTTCCTCCGCAGTCTCCGGCTCCGGCTTCGTTATCAGTGATGACGGATATATACTTACAAACTACCACGTTATAGAAACGGCATATCAGAATAACTACGCCGTCAACGTAATCACCCACGATGGTACGCGCTACGACGCCACGATAGTCGGCATTGAAGCCAGCAACGACATCGCCGTTCTGAAGATAGATGCCACCGGCCTCACCCCCGCAACGCTGGGCAACAGCGACAGCCTCGCCGTTGGCGACGATGTGTGCGCCGTCGGCAACCCCCTCGGCGAGCTGGAGTTCACCTCCACCTTCGGCCACGTAAGCGCCCTTGACCGTCTCATCACCACCGAAGAGGGCGGCAGCGCGATCAACATGTTCCAGATCGACGCGGCGGTCAACTCCGGCAACTCCGGCGGCCCCGTGTACAACACCCGCGGCGAAGTCATCGGCATAGTGACTGCCAAGTACAGTTCCTCCGGGGTGGAGGGTCTGGGCTTCGCGATCCCTATCAATGACGCGGCCAGCATCGCAAACGATCTTATCACCAAGGGTTATGTCACCGGCAAGGCTCACATGGGCGTGCGTATCGACCAGAGATACACCTCCGCTTACAGCCAGTATTACAATATGCCGGAAGGCGCGTATGTCTACTCCGTTGAGAGCGGCAGCTGCGCCGAGACCGCGGGACTCCGCGCCGGCGACATCATCACCAAGCTCGGCGAGAGCGAGGTCAAAAGCTATACCGACCTGACCCACGCCGTCAAGCAGTACTCCGCGGGCGACACGGCAGAGCTTGTGATCTACCGCGCGGGCGAGACGCTGACGCTGAGCATCACCTTTGACGAGGAGGTTCCGGAGAACACCTCCGGCTCCACCTCCATCATGCCCGGTCAGGTTCCCTGACGGCGCATATTAAATTGCTACTTTTCTACTCCTATAAATCCTCTCTTTTCTCCCAAAACGAAGGGCCGCACGGAATCCCGTGCGGTTCTTTGTTTTTGTGTGGGGAGGTTCGGCACGGGGGGCGTCACGTGGTCTGTACTTCGCTCTTTCCCCGCATCGCCCTTGATTGACAAAAGAACTACTTGCCGCTAGGCGCTTGTAAATATTCGGGACATGCGTTATAATTGATGCGATTTTTATCTTGGAGGCCGCGTTATGGATCAATACCGACTCAAAAAGTACATCTCCGAAAACCCCGACGCCAAGCTGCGTGACCTGGTGACGAAGCTTTTGTACGACGATATTGTTGAGCTGCGCATTACCCCCGGTTCCAAGCTGAACGTCAATCAGATCGCCGCATCCCTCGGCATTTCGCGCACGCCCGTGGCAGAAGCCATCGGCAAGCTGGCCGAGGTCGGCTTTGTAATATCCCGCCCCGGGCAGAGCGGCAATTTCGTGCTCGATCTCAGCCTGCCCGACATGATCAACCTCTACCGCGTCCGCAGCGCGATCGAATGCGAGGCGGCGGCGCTCTGCGCTCACTCGGCGGACGATGCCACCGTGCGCGAGCTGAGCATGCTGGCGGATGCATTCAAGGACAGCGTCCTGCAGCGCGACATCCGCGGCATGAAGGACACCGATATGCCGTTCCACAAGATGATAATCGACGCCTGCGGCAATCCCTACATCATCCAGAGCTACAACATTCTGCTCCCGAAGCTGACGATGTATCAGTCCTCGATGCTGGAGTTTATCGGCCGCAGCGGCAATGAGGCGAACCCCTGGATGCCCAGCATTAAGTACCACCACACGGCGGTCGTTTCCGCGATACGGATGCGTCTGCCGGAGTTGGCGCGCCAGTCAATGGCCGACCATGTGGACACGAGCCTCAGCTTCACGACGCTTTCCGGCAACGGCGCCGACCCGTTCTCCATCCTGCGTGCGAAGAAATAAGGAATAGATAGTGCTGTAAGAACCCACCCGATCATTCGGGTGGGTTCTTCAGCTTGTCAAAAAAGTCCTGTGAGGACTTTTTTGACAAGCTTCATCCGCCGAGCATTTTGATAATATCAAAATGCTGCTTTGCTCCAAAAGTCATTGATGTATCA
>URGI01000039.1 GCA_900547315.1 uncultured Eubacteriales bacterium
ATTGCCACCTCCATGTCTATAATAGCATAAAAATAATGGTAGGCACTTTTGTGTCTACCATTATTTTATCACTTCACCAGGCGGTTCGGGCTGTTTTGGTACGAAATTATCAGTCGGTCACGTAGGGCAGGAGGGCGATCTGACGCGCTCTCTTTATGGCCTCAGTGAGTTCACGCTGATGCATGGCGCAAACACCGGTAGTACGGCGAGGCAGGATCTTGCTGCGCTCGGACATATAGCGGCGGAGCTTTGCGGTGTCCTTATAGTCGATGGACGTGGCCTTATCGACGCAGAACTGGCAAACTTTTCTGCGCTTACGATTCTTGGGGTTGTTCTTATCGAAAGCCAAAGCTGTATCCTCCTATCAAAAATTTTAGAACGGCAGCTCGCCGTCGCCGTCGTCAAGCTCGGAAAATGCGGAGGGAGCGGAATTCACGCTTCTCGGCGCGTCGTATCCGGAGCTGGGGCGGCTGTAACTGTTGGAGTAGCTGTCGCTGCGGGAATCGCCGCTGTCGCGGCGCTTGCTCTCGCCGAAGTACATGTTGTCAACAACGACCTCCGCGCTGCGGCGCTTGCCGCCGTCACGGTCGGTCCAGTCGCGGATCTGCAGACGGCCGGAAACGACTGCCATGCTGCCCTTGGTGAAATACTTGTTGACAAATTCGGCGGTCTGACGCCATGCAACGCAGTCGATGAAATCGGTCTGCTTCTCTCCGCCGTCGCGGCCGCCGAAATCGCGGTCAACAGCGAGGCTGAAGGATGCCACAGGCGTCTGGGACTGGGTGTACCTGAGTTCGGGATCCCGTGTCAGGCGGCCCATAATAACAATGTGATTAAGCATCGATGCGCTCCTTACTCTGCACGCAGGGTGATCAGGCGACGCAGAATGCCGTCAGTGATACCGAGAATACGATCCAGCTCGGCCGGGAACTCAGCGCCGCTGGTGAACTTCATCAGCACATAGTAGCCCTCGGTGATATAGTTGATCTCATAAGCGAGCTTGCGCTTGCCCATTTCCTCCAACTCATCAAGAGTACCATTTGCTTCAACAAGTGCCTTGAACTTCTCAACAACAGCCGCGGTCTCTTCCTCGGTGAAGTTGGGATTGATGATGTACATTACTTCGTACTTTTCGCTTGCTTTTGCCATGGTTGCACCTCCTTTTGGTCTTTTGGCCCCCGCTCATACGGGAGCAAGGATAGCCCGCCCATACTGACAGGCCATATAATTATACCGGATTTTCCTGTTTTGTCAAGGATTTTTTGCGGATTTGAGGGAAAATTCCGCATCCTTGCGCAAAGCGGCGCGGGATGCTATATTATACACGAAAGAGGGTGCGGGGATGGACAAAAAGGTGACCGGATTTATCATACGGCGGGAGAGAATGCGGCGCGACTGGAGTCAGGACGGGCTGTGCCGCGGGATATGCGCGGCGTCCTATCTGTCGAAGATAGAGCAGGGGCGGGTCACGGCATCGGAGGATATTCTGCGCCTTTTATATGAGCGGCTGTCTCTGCCGTGGTACGGCGGTGAGTCTGCTATGAGCGGGCTGAGCGAGCGCCTTGGCGAGTTGTACGAGCTTGCCTACTCCGGCGAGTTCGAGGCGCTGAGCGAAGAATTATCTGCCCTCGCCCCGCAGAGGGACGCGCTGCTGCAAAGCCCCGCCGCGCCGGACATCTCCGTACTTTCGGAGATCGCAGCATGGCGCGGCGAGAGCGCGGATATTGACGAGGCAATGGAGCAGTATCTTGCGCCGCGCGGTCTTGCGCTGCTGCGGCTGATGCAGCATAGGGAAGCGGAGGCCGCCGCTATCTACCCCTCGGCGCTCTGCTCTTACTGGGCGGGCAACGTTCTGTATGAGAGCGGCGGGAGCTACACCGCCGCCGTCGAGAGCTTTCAGCGCGCTTATGCACTGGCAGCGGAGGAGGGGCGGGCGTGGCTTATGATGCTCAGTCAGACGCGCCTCGGAAACTGCTATGCAAACCTGCTCGACGTGGAGAACATGAACGCGCATTACCTCATTGCAAAGCGGCTTTGCAGGGCGCTGGATGCCACGGCGCATCTTGCAGACATCGAGTATAATCGCGCCGCGACCGCGCTTGAAGCGGGCGATTTTGAGGGCGCGTACAAATACTTCTCCGCCGTAAGGGAGCCGAGACTGATGGATCTTCACAAGCTTGCGATATGCTGTGAAAAGCTCGGTCGGCGCGAGGAGGCGCTTGCCGCTCTGGACGCGGCCGAGGCGGCGGAGGAGACATATATCCCGGCAGAGCTTGCAGGGGCGATGCTCAGACTTGTGCGCTGCCGGCTCGAAAACCCCGACTATCTGCATGATGCCGATTACGGCGCGGCGCTGCTCGACTGCTTTGAGCGCTGCCGCCGGGAGCTTCCGATAGGCTACGCGGGCTTTCATCTTCCGTGGCTGCTCGAATGGTACACCGCAAACCGGCAATACAAGCTTGCGTATGAGCTTATGAACGAATTTCCTATAAAACTGAAAATATGACGATTAAACCCGCTTGCTATAAGAAAACTTTCCCATAACAAGCGGGTTTATTATATCTTAACCTCGTGATAGCATATATGCGAGGTGAGGAGATTGAAAAAGACTCTCTGGACAAAAAACTTTACTCTTGTTACCACGGCCAGCGCGCTTGGCGCGGTGGGCGGCATTGCGGGCGGCTTCGCGCTGTCGTTTCTGGTGTTCGACGAGACGGGCAGTACGCTGGCCTCGGCACTGATACTTGCGATACAGCTCGTGCCGTTTTTCGTTCTGCCGCTGTTTCTTGCGCCGGTCATGGATCGACTGCCGCGCAAACCCTTTCTGGTTGCGGGCGATCTGATAGACGGCGTGCTCTACGCGCTGATGGGGCTGTACCTGCTGAAATTCGAGTTCTCCTACGCGGCGTATCTCGGCTATTCGCTGCTGCTGGCCTGCCTTGAAAGCTTCGACGAGCTGGCCTTTCAGAGTATCTACCCGAAGCTTATCCCCGAGGGTATGGAGCAGCAGGGCTATGCCGTGTCGACGACGCTGTATCCGATACTGCGCGTCCTGATGCTGCCGCTGGCGGGTATCCTGCTCGACGCGGTGGGCGCGGCGTGGATACTCATCGGGCAGGGCGGCCTGTCGCTGCTGGCAGCGCTCATCGAGAGCAACATCGACATAACCGAGCACCGGCGGGAGGGCGGAGAGAAGCTGTTCACCCTCCGCCAGTGGCGCGCGGACATAAAAGAAGCGGCAGAATACCTGAAAAACGAGCGCGGTGTGACCGGGATATTCTCATATATGGCGGTCACAAACGGAGTCGCAAGCGGCTATTCCTCGATACTCGTCGCGTTTTTCAGGACATTTCCGGGCTTTACGGCGGCAATGTACTCGCTTTTCTCCGTGTTCGAGTTCGCGGGGCGGACGCTCGGCGGCGCGGTGCAGTATAAGCTGCGGCTTGCCAAAGAGAAAAAATTCGGCTTTACTTTTATGGCGTACCAGATTTATGAGCTTATGGATATGTGCTTGCTCTGGCTTCCCTATCCGCTGATGCTTGCAAACCGGGCGCTGGTCGGCTTCCTCGGCGCAAACAGCGCGACGATGCGTCAGGCCGCGATGCAGACATACATACCTGAGGAGCTGCGCGCGAGGCTGAACGCGTTTCAGAATATGCTCATCACGGCGGCAAGCGGAGTGTTTACACTCGCTATCGGGGCGCTCGGCGAGGTGCTGGACTACCGGCTGTGCGTGACGATATGCGGGGCGACGGCGTTTATCGCGGCGTGGCTGCTGGTGTGGCGGCGGCGCGCGGACGTGCGGAAAATTTTTGAGAAGTGAAAAGCATAAATTTGGGGCGGCTCTGTTTACACGGAGCCGCCTTGAATGTTATTATATATTAGATTATAACGGAATAACAGGAGGCTCGATATGATAAGCCTTTGCAATGACTGGGAATTCACACCCGAATGGACTGACGGCTTTGCGCGCGGCGATGGCGGCGCGGAGCGCGTATGCCTGCCGCATAATCCGCATGAGCTGCCGCTGCACTACTGCGGGCCGGAGGATTATGAAGCTGTCTGCGGCTACCGCCAGCGCCTGTTCATCACCAAGAGCAGCCGCGGCAAGCGACTGTTCCTGCAATTTGACGGCGCGGCGCATCACGCGTGGGTATATGTCAACGGCGCGCTCACCGCGGAGCACAGCTGCGGCTACACGGCGTTCAGGGTCGAGATAACGGAGCTTGTGGAGTACGGCGCGGAGAACCTCATCGCCGTGAAGCTCGACAGCCGCGAGGATCCCGCCCTGCCGCCGTTTGGCTTCGTGATAGATTACCTGACCTATTCGGGGCTTTACCGCGAGGCGTGGCTGGATATCCGGGACGAAAACTGCATAGAGGACGTCTTCGTCCGTACCGAGGGCAGCACCGCCATCGTCTGCTACACCGTTTCCGGCGCGAACCGGAACGCGAAGCTGCGCATCCTCGACGGGGAGCGCCTGATGGCGGAGGCGGACGGCACAGGAGACGTCTGCGTGATAGACGTGCCCTCCGCGGAGAGATGGGATATCGACAGCCCGAAGCTCTATACCTGCGAGGTCGCGCTGGAGACGGGCGACGTGCAGCGCGTGAAGTTCGGCTTTCGTGACATCGAATTTCGCGCGGACGGCTTTTATCTCAATGGCCGCCGCGTGTTCATGCGCGGCCTGAACCGGCACCAGAGCTATCCGTACATGGGCTACGCCGCGCCCGAATCGCTTCAGCGCGAGGATGCGCGGATACTGAAGGAGGAGCTGTGCTGCAATGCTGTGCGCACCTCGCACTATCCGCAGAGCCAATATTTCATCGACGAGTGCGACAGGCTTGGCCTGCTGGTGTTCACGGAGCTGCCCGGCTGGCAGCATATCGGGGACGAAAGGTGGAAGGAGCAGGCTTGCGAGAACCTGCGCGAGATGATTTTGCAGTACCGCAATCATCCCAGCATCGTGCTCTGGGGCGTGAGAATAAACGAGAGCGTGGACGACGACGCGTTCTACGCGCGCACGAATGCTATTGCCCATGAGCTTGACCCCTCGCGGCCTACTTCGGGCGTACGCTATATTCAGAAAAGCAGCCTGCTTGAGGACGTGTATTCGTACAACGACTTCTCCCACACCGGCGATAACCCCGGCGTGAAGCCGAAAAAGACCGTCACGCCGGATATGAATAAGGCGCTGATCGTCTCGGAGCACAACGGGCACATGTTCCCCACCAAGAGCTATGACACGTGGCAGCGCCGTCAGGAGCATGCACTGCGCCATGCGCGCGTGCAGAACGACGCGGCGGCGGACGGAGAGCACGCGGGCTGCTTCGGCTGGTGCATGTTCGATTACCAGACGCACAAGGACTTCGGCTCCGGCGACAGGATATGCTATCACGGCGTGATGGACGCGTTCAGAAACCCCAAGACCGCCGCGGCGGTCTACGCAAGTCAGGGAGACGCGCGGCCGGTGCTGGAACTGGGCAGCACGATGGATATCGGCGATTACCCCGCTGGTCAGCCCGGCGCAATATACGCCTTCACGAACGCCGACGAGGTGCGGCTGTATAAAAACGGCGACTATGTCGCAAGCTTCGCGGCCAAGGGCTGGAGCGGCCTTCCGCACGGCCCCGTGCTCATCGATGACACCATCGGCGAGCTTCTGGAGTCGAAGGAGGGCTTCACCGGCGCGAAGGAGCGTATGCTGCATAAGTGCCTTGTCTCGGCGGGAAAGTACGGCCTTGCGAATATGCCGTTGGCGGACAAACTGCGTATGCTCGCCTGTATGCTGAGATATAAGCTCAGCTTTGACGACGGCGTGGCGCTGTACGGCAAATACGTCGGCAACTGGGGCGGCGCGGCGACGCAGTGGCGCTTCGAGGGCTGGAAGGACGGCGCGAAGACATGCGAGCACACCTGCACTCCGGGCAAGCGGCTGCATCTGGAGGCCACGCCAAGCGCCCTGCACCTGACCGAACGGCAGAGCTGGGACGCGGCGGCGGTGCGCATAAGAATTGCCGACGAGCAGGGGAACACGGCAAGCTACGCCCAGCTCCCCGTGACGCTGAAGCTCAGCGGGGACGCGGAGCTTGTCGGCCCCGCGGTCGTCACCGCAGAGGGCGGCATGTGCGGCACATATGTGAAGACCATCGGCAAGCGCGGCCATGCGCGGCTCGTGATATCCGCGCCGCAGACGGAGTCTGTGACGCTTGAATTTGAGATAGACAGGGAGAACGATATATGAAAGCAATAGTAACGGTCATAGGCAAGGACAGAGTCGGCATAATCGCGTCGGTCTGCGCGCTGATGGCGAGCCACAACGTCAACATTCTGGACATCAGCCAGACGATAATGCAGGAGTATTTCACGATGATAATGCTCGTGGACGTCTCGGCCTGCGAGGTGTCGTTCTCGGAGCTGGCGGATCAGCTCGAACGCGCCGGAACGGAGCAGAATCTCTCCATCCGCATCCAGCGCGAGGACATCTTCAACGCCATGCACAGGATCTGAGAGGTGCGCCGTGCTGAATCGCAATGACATTCTTGAAACCATAAACATGATAGACCAGCAGCATCTCGATATCCGCACCATAACGATGGGGATATCGCTGCTGTCCTGCGCCGATCCCGACCCGAAGGCCGCCTGCCGGAAGATATACGACAAGATCACGCGCTGTGCGGAAAAGCTCGTCAGAACGGGCGAGGAGATAGAGCGGGAATTCGGCATCCCGATAGTCAATAAGCGCATCTCCGTGACGCCGATGGCGCTTGTCGCCGCCGCGTCGGAGACGGAGGATTACGTCCCCTTTGCCGCCGCGCTCGACGCTGCCGCAAAGACCACGGGCGTGAACTTCATCGGCGGCTTCTCGGCGCTGGTGCAGAAGGGTATGACCGAGGCGGACAGAAAGCTGATAGCCGCCATACCGGAGGCGCTGGCTACGACCGAGCTTGTCTGCTCGTCGGTGAACGTCGGCTCCACCAAGGCCGGTATAAACATGGACGCGGTTGCGCTCATGGGACAGACCATCAAGCGCACCGCGGAGCTGACCGCCGCGCACGGCGGCTTCGGCTGCGCGAAGCTCGTGGTGTTCTGCAACGCCGTGGAGGACAACCCCTTCATGGCGGGCGCGTTCCACGGAGTCGGAGAGCCGGAGAAGGTCATAAACGTCGGCGTGTCCGGGCCGGGCGTCGTGCACCACGCGCTCAAGGCCGTCAAGGGACAGCCCTTCGACGTCGTGGCAGAGACGGTGAAGAAAACGGCGTTCCGCATCACGCGCATGGGACAGCTCGTCGCGCAGGAGGCAAGCCGCCGGCTCGATACGCCCTTCGGCATCGTCGATCTGTCGCTCGCGCCGACGCCCGCCGTCGGCGACTCCGTCGCGCGCATCCTTGAGGAGATGGGGCTAGAGGTCTGCGGTACCCACGGCACCACCGCCGCGCTCGCGCTCCTGAACGATGCCGTGAAGAAGGGCGGCGTGATGGCGTCCTCGTCCGTCGGCGGGCTTTCCGGCGCGTTCATCCCCGTCAGCGAGGACGAGGGCATGATCGCGGCCGCGGCCTCCGGCGCGCTGACGATAGACAAGCTCGAGGCCATGACCTGCGTGTGCTCGGTCGGGCTCGACATGATAGCCGTCCCCGGCGACACGAGCGCCGAGACGATATCCGCGATAATCGCGGACGAGGCGGCGATAGGCATGGTCAACAGCAAGACCACCGCCGTGCGCCTCATCCCCGCGCCGAACTGCAAGGTCGGCGACACGGTGGAGTTCGGCGGCCTGCTCGGCTCCGCTCCGGTGCAGCGGGTGCACCCGTTCTCAAGTGCGGAATTCGTGGCTCGCGGCGGGCGGATACCCGCGCCGATGCAGAGCCTTAAAAACTGAAATACAGGAGGGAACACATGAAGCTGGACTACATGATCGAGCTTGAGGGCGGCTTCCGGATCCACGGCAGCGAGGAGCTGCGCTCCGGCTGCGTACGGATAAGACCCGTGCTGCCAGAGGGCAGGGTGAAGGCCGTCACGGCGCGCGTGAATATCACGATGGCGGAGGACGAGCGATTCTTCGTCAACGGCTACCAGACGTGGACATATTGCCCGGAGCAGGGCAGGCACGGCTTTACGCGCGGCATGGGGAAGCTGCCGAAATTCGTCATCGACAAATTCGGCATAGACCGTTACGGCGACTATTTCTTCGTCGATTACCCGCAGACCCCCGGCGTCATGCACGGCGAGAGCTACTGCTATTTCCGCCGCGGCGGGAATTATCGACTCATCGCGTCCCTCGATGAGCGCGCGGGCTATACCCTGCTTCGCTACGACAGCCGCTGCGGCGTACTGACCATATCGCGCGACTGCGCGGGTGTCCGCTGCGGCGGGGTGTTCCCGGCGCTGGAGCTTTACTATGCCGAGGGCGGCGAGGACGCGGTATTTGACGGCTGGTTTGCGGCGATGGGCGTGAAAAGCCGCGGCGCAAAACGGCTGTGCGGCTATTCGAGCTGGTATAACCGCTATCAGAATATCAACGCCGAGAGCATCACGGGCGATCTCGCGGGCTGCGCGGAGCATATGCTGCGCGGCGACCTGTTCCAGATAGACGACGGCTGGGAGCCTGCCGTCGGCGACTGGCTGGAGACGGACGCGAAGAAGTTTCCGGACGGGCTTAAGGGCACGGTTCGGGATATCCACGGCCGCGGCTTTCTTGCGGGACTGTGGCTCGCGCCTTTCGTGTGCCAGAAGGATTCGAAGATATTCCGAGAGCACCCCGACTGGCTCCTGCTGCATGACGGCAAGCCGTGGTACTGCGGCAGCAACTGGGGCGGCTTCTACGCGCTGGACATCGACAACGCGGAGTTTGTGCGCTATCTTGAGCAGACCTTCAGCCTTGTGCTGGACGACTGGGGCTTTGACCTCGTGAAGCTCGACTTCCTCTACGCCGCCGCACCCTTCGGCGATGCGCGCGAGAGCCGCGCCGGACGCATGACGCGCGCGCTGGAGCTGCTGCGCCGCCTGTGCGGGGATAAGCTCATCCTCGGCTGCGGTGTGCCGCTGATGCCGTCGTTCGGGCTGGTGGATTACTGCCGCATAAGCTGCGACGTCGGGCTTGACTGGGACAACAGCCTCATCATGCGCCATACGAACCGAGAGCGCGTCTCGACCCGTCAGGCCATCGGCAACAGCATCTCGCGCCGCCAGCTCAACGGCCGCGCCTTCGGGAACGATCCGGACGTGTTCTTCCTCCGCGAGAGCAATATCCGCCTGAGCGAGACGGATAAATATAAGCTCGCGGTCGTCAACAGCCTGTTCGGCACGCTGTTTCTGACTTCGGACAATATGGGCGAATACGGCAGCGAGGCCGCGGCGCTGTATGAGCGGCTGCGCACGCTTTCGGAGCGGGCGGAGAATATACGTGTTGACACCGACAACGGCCTTACAGTATACTACGACTTGGAAGGCACCGAGCAGGTGCTGGAAATAGAATAATAGAACAGGGAGAGAAGATATGATAGGCACCGGACTTAAAAAGCTTGCCAATGAAAACGGCATGAAAGTTGCAAACGGCCTCGCCTATGGTACGTTCCGCGGCTATTCCGCGGCGTTCTGGGACGGCAGCGGCACCAAAACCATGATGCTCAGCACGAGCATACGGGACGTGGACGCGAAGAGCGAATTTTTCTCGCGCCTCGGACAGGTGAATTATCAGAAAGAATACCGCGTCAGAGAGCTGACCACTATGGACGACGGCATCGTGGTGGTATTCAACGACACCGTCGGTACGCTGAAGAAGATGGACGAGTTTTTCAATTTCTTCTTCCCGATACTCGATGCCTGCGGCGCCACGAAGGCGGATGTCTGCTCCTGCTGCGGACAGCCCTTCGACGGCACGGAGAGCTGGCTGCTCGTCAACGACGCGCCCGTGAAGCTGCACAGAGCCTGCCGCGAGCGCATCGAGAGCGACACGCGCCGCGAAGAGGCCGCGGCGAAGGAGAACGACACCGGCAATTACGGCATGGGTCTTTTGGGCGCATTCCTTGGCGCGGTGCTCGGCGCGATCGTCTGGGCGCTGATATACATGCTTGGCCGCGTCTCGGTCGTGGGCGGCCTGATAATCGCGCTGTTTGCGGTAAAAGGCTATGACATCCTGCACGGCAGACAGGGCAAGGGCAAAATCGCGATAGTGCTGATAATGTCGCTGCTCGGCGTCGTACTCGGCACCTTCGGCGGCGAGACAATAGCGCTTATCAAGGAGATCGCCGCCGGGACTCTGCCCGGCTTCGTATACGGCGACGCACCGGTTCTGGTTCTGGCGCTGCTTGCCAACGAGCCGGAATATCAGTCGGTTGTGCTGAACAATCTCGGCATGGGCGTTCTGTTCGCGGCGGTTGGAATTTATTTCATCCTGAAGAAAACCCACAGAAGCCTCAAGGGCCTGGTAATAAAGGAACTGCCGTAATTATCCGAACATGAAAAGCGGAGCCGTCACTGCGCGTGATAGCTTCGCTTTTATACATTTAAAGGGAATTAATACGGAAAATTATTGAAAAAGCCATAAAAATGGAATCTTTAGAGCAATTTTAACGCTTGACAAAACATCATAACATGTTCTATATTCTAATATGCGGCAGCTTATCCGAAGGTTCGCCGGATAAAGCTGCGTCTATGCAAACCTCCGCGATGTCGGAGGTTTGTTGATTTTAAGGGATCGCAAAATCAACAAGGGCGGGATGCATAGAACATTTGGCCTGACTGGGTACTTTGGGTCTCAGACGGTTGCTGTCGGCTCCCGCGCGGCGTCGCGCGGGCATCGTACCGGAAAGCCGGTACGATAAGCCGGAAAGCTGGTATTTACCTTACGGCTGCGCTTTTCTATTCTTATAGCTGGGAGGTTGATCGGCTTGGATATACAAAAGAACATTGCAGCAGCTATAAGGGCTGCGATGGAAGAACGCCAGCTATCGTTGACCGAATTCTCCAAGGAGCTTGGCATAGGAAAGTCGTCTTTGCAGGCGTACCTTAACGGTCAGCAGAATATGCGCTCAGATACTATAGAGCTTATAGCAGAGAAGCTGGAGATAACTCCGGCTGAATTGGTATCATACCCCGCCGAGCAGCAGCCTCCAAGCGAAAATCTGCATCCACTGCTGGAACCTATCGAAAAGGAGTTCCAAGCGGTGAACAAATTTCTGACCGTAATTTCCGACAGACTCTATGAGCTGGAAGCGAAGCTCGAGGAAAGAGGGGAAGACGTTCCGCATGGGGACGACTGACCGCCCATGCGGCAGAAAATGATCTGTCGATGTGAAATGGATACGGATTGTGAAAGCTATCGGCGCGTGATGCAGGTAATGAGCAAGAGGATGCTCTGCGCATCATATTATGCGGTATGCCCGAGGTGCGGATGCTCGCTGGAGCGCGATTATATGGCGTTCTGCGACCGCTGCGGACAGCATCTCGGCTGGAGTGAATATAAGAAAGCGCGTGTGATTGACACGTGAATTAATTGTAAGCCTTAGATAATTTGAATTTACGGCCAGCTTATGGACTGTGCCGGGTGTACGGATCAGAAAGGACAAAATGGCGGCGAAGCTTGTGCTTCACCGCCGTTTATTTTTTCGCGTCTTTTAAAATTTGATGACCAGCCATGCACACAGCGCGATCTGCGCTATGGCGATGAGAGGGAAGAACACGGCGAAGTACCAGTGGCGGGTCTTGTGGTGAAATATGTACATGCCGAGTGTTCCGCCGATACCGCCGCCGAGCAGTGTGAACAGGAACAGCTTTTTCTCCGGGATGCGCCGTGCGCCGCGCCGCGCCTTGCCTTTGTCTATGCCCATCAGCGCGAACGCAATCACGCTGAAAGCGGCGAGCCATACGGGAAAATATCTGACCAGATGTTCCATCAGCGCTTCCCCTTGCCCGGACGTGTGTTCTTCTTTGGCTTGGCCTTTGCCCAGCCCTGCTTATTCTGCGGCTTTTTCGGCTCAGGCGGCTTCTCCGCCGGCTTCTTCGGCTTCGGCTGGCGCGGAGCGTCAGGCCGGACAAGACACTCCGGACCGTAGCCGATCAGATCCTCGCGGCCTGCCTCCTTGAGCGCTTCTATGACGAGGCGCCGCTTATCCGGCCGCTTCCACTGCAGGAGCGCGCGCTGCATGGCTTTCTCATGGAAGGTCTTGGCGACATAGACACTCTTCATCGTGGTCGGGTCGATGCCGGTATAGTACATGCAGGTCGATATCGTGCCGGGAGTGGGGTAGAAATCCTGCACCTGCTCGGGCTGGCGTCCCATCTTGTTCAGATACTCCGCGAGTGCCACGGCGTCCTGAAGCGTGCTGCCGGGGTGCGAGCTCATGAGATATGGGACGATGTATTGCTCCTTACAGAACTTGTTGTTGAGACGCTTGTATTTGTCCATGAAGCGCTCGTACACGTCAATATGCGGCTTGCCCATATAGTCGAGCACGGAGTCTATGCAGTGCTCGGGGGCAACCTTGAGCTGGCCGGAGATGTGGTACTTCACAAGCTCGGCGAAGAAATCGTCGTTCTTGTCCTGAAGCATGTAGTCGTAGCGTATGCCGCTGCGGACGAATACCTTTTTAATGCCGGGGATAGCGCGGAGCTTACGCAGCAGCGCGAGATAATCGGAGTGGTCGGCGTCAAGATTCGGACACGGGGTCGGCGCGAGACAGCGCCGCTCCGCGCACATACCGCACTTGGCCTGCTTCTGGCAGGAATAGTGCCGGAAATTCGCCGAGGGGCCGCCGACGTCGTTGATATAGCCCTTGAAATCCGGAAGCTTGGTCAGCGCCGTGACCTCGCGGATAACGCTCTCGTGGCTCCTCGACGTGACCATGCGCCCCTGATGGAAGGCCAGAGAGCAGAAGTTGCAGCCGCCGAAGCAGCCGCGATTATGGATGACCGAGAACTTGACCTCCTCAAGCCCGGGCACGCCGCCCATCGGCTCGTACATCGGGTGGTACTGTCGGGTGTAGGGCAGCTCCGCGACGAAGTCCAGCTCCTTCGAGGTCAGCGGCATTGCGGGCGGGTTGACGATGAGCCACCGTTTATCGTGCTGCTGTATCAGAGCACGGCCGCGTATCGGATCGTGCTCGGCGTATTCGATGCGCGTTGCGTCCGCGTAGGCGCGGATATTTGTCCGCACCTCTTCAAACGACGGCAGCGTCACGCTCGGATATGCGCAGACCGACGGGTCGTTCACCAGCACCGCCGTGCCGCGGATGTCGATCAGGGAGGCGACCGGCTCTTTCTTCTTCAGCCGCCGCGCGATCTCGCGCGAGGCGTATTCTCCCATTCCATAGACAAGAATGTCGGCTCCGGCGTCGGCCAGCGCACTGCGGCGCACCTTGTCGTCCCAATAGTCGTAATGTGCGAAACGGCGCAGCGACGCCTCAAGCCCGCCGATGACTATCGGCAGCCCGGGAAAGGCCTCGCGTACGCGGTTGGCGTAGACAATGACGGCGTGATCCGGCCGCAGACCGGCCTTCTTGCCGGGGGAATAGAAATCCTCGCTGCGCGGCTTCTTGGCGGCGGTGTAATGCGCTACCATGGAGTCGAGATTGCCGGAGCAAAGCATCGCGCCGAGACGCGGCCTGCCCATGGCGAGAAACGCGTCTGCTGAATGCCAGTCCGGCTGGGCGAGGATGGCCACGCGGTAGCCCTCCGCTTCAAGAACGCGGGCGATCACCGTGGGGCCGAAGCTGGGGTGGTCAACGTACGCGTCACCGGTGACAATCAGAAAATCGTACCACCACCAGCCGCGGCTCTCCATGTCCTCCTTGGACACTGGCAAAAATTCAAAAAGCTCACTCATTCAAGTTCTCCGAAATACCAGCCTGAAAGGCCGTCTTTTTTTATGAAATATCCGCGGCTCGTGGTCTCCACAATGCTGACGAGATCGCCGCGCCTGAGCGACGGGACGTAATCGGTGCAGTCGTTGCAGTCGGTGAACTCGCCGTCGGAAAAGAGATATTTTGTAAGAATATCCATCTCATACCCGGTGCGGACGTGGCGGCAGCGGGAGAATTCCTCGCCCCGCTCCAGCACCTGCACCCGGCTGTCGCCCCAACGGATGTAATACGAGCGCCCGCCCTCGGCCTGATCGCGGAGCACACGGCGCACGGGGAAGGGGTCGTAGTAGACATAGCCGAAGCTGTCGCTTCCGTCCCACGGAATTATCAGGGCGTTGAGCTGCCCGTCGTCCTTGAGCACACAGCCGCCGTCGATACTGACGATATGGTGCTCGCGGTCAACTATCGGGTTCGCGCAGACTCTGTCCGTACCGTACAGCACGACCGGCCAGTGCCCGACGATGACCCATTTCTCAAAACTGCGGCCGGTGTTCATAAACGCGTCACAGCGCATCAGCTCCCCGGCGGTGTGCGCGGAGAGGGGCTTGTCGTCCCGCATGGCGGCGTGGGCGAAAACGTAGTTTTTCGTCTCGATGGCGTGCGGCAGGCGGGAGATAAACTTCCATTCCTCGGTGAAGCTGTTGAAAAGCTGCTTTTTGCACTCGGCCAGCCCCTCCAGCTCGAAGGGGTCGATACCGGCGGCGTTGCACATTTCCCACAGCAGACCGCATTTCTTGTGCATCATGTAGTGCAGCAGGTGCTCGTCGGCCTCAGGCGGCATACGGAAAATGTCATCCCAGCCGTCGCAGTTGCCGCAGACCGTGTATACGTTTCCGGCTTCGCTCAGCTGCATGATGTATCTGAGCGTACCGAGGCTGTCCGGCCCTTTTTCGAGGAAGTCGCCGTCGATGATGAGAATATCGTCCGCGTCGAAGCGGATTTTTTTCAATAGACCTTTGAGATACGGCAGGTTTCCGTGAATGTCGGACACCGCGATGATGCGCCGCCCCGGCGGGAGACGCAGACGCTTTATTCGCGCAGGCATATCAAATTCAGACATCGCGGCCTCCGATCTTCTTCTCCATCAGAAGGAGCCTTCCGCTGCTGCCCGGCTCAGAGCTCAGTTCATCGAAGCCGTAGCGCCGATAGAACGCGAGCGCGGCGGCGTTGTCGTCCGCGACGTGCAGCCGCAGTGCGCGGCGGCCAAGCGCCTCGTAGTGCACTATCGCGCGGCCGAGGAGCTGTATCCCACAGCCGATACCGCGGTACTCCGGCGCGAGGTACAGAAGCGAGATCCAGCCGTAGCCAGCGTGTGCGCCGCGCTCGGTGTCGAGGTCGATAAGCCCGGCGGGCTTGTCCTTGTCGTAAATTTTTATCACAGCCGCGTGGTCGTGCTCATAGTGCCGCACCGCGGCGGCATAATACGGCTCCGCGGAGTAGCCGTTGAGATTCCCGTGCGCGGCGAGCCACGCGTCGGAGTAGCAGCGCTTGTAGTATCCCGCGTCCTCACGTGGATCGAAGCTCTCGCCGCGCATATCGGGCGTCTTCTGCCACGGCTTCATGCCGAGCGCGCTCAGGTGACTGACGTCGTTGATGAAGACCGGGCTGAACGCGCCGCTTTCAAAGTGCAGCAGCGTTACGCCGGTGTTGCCGCATATGGGCAGGTGCTCTTTGTCGCCGAGACCGATGCCGAGGATCCGCGACAGCAGGCACAGAATGGTCACGCCGTGACTCACGACAACGACGCTCTTCCCGTCGTTCGCTTCCGCGATGCGGATAAGCTCCGCGTAGGCGCGCTGCCCGACCTCGGCGTAGGTCTCCGCGCCGGGCGCCTGCCACTTTTCGGGGTCGAAGATGAAATCGTGCATGGCCTCCGGCTGCTCGTAGGCCACGTCGCCGAAAAATCTGGCCTCCCACGAGCCGACATTTATCTCGCGCAGGGCGGGGCGCAGCTGCATGGGCAGGTCGTGATACCGCGTGATCGCGGAGGCGGTCAGGCGGGTGCGGTAGAGGTCGCTTGCGTACAGCGCATCGACATGCACCGTGCGGAAGCGCTCGGCCAGCGCGTCGATCTGCTTCAGGCCGAGCGCCGTCACGGAGCCGTCCCAGTGCCCCTGCATCATGCGGTAGAGGTTGCCCTCGGCCTGTGCGTGCCGAATAAGATAAATTTCCGTCATAACTGTGCCTCCAAAATCTTGACCATACGCGCGGAATAAAGTATAATAAAGTATTCTTAAGAAGTTCTCGCCTTATTATAGCGTGGATCGGCGGAATAAACAAGTGTTTTAGTGGGAGAGATGGAGAGTATGATCAGAGCGGCGGCATTGGTTTCCGGCGATGGGTCGAAGCTTCAGGCAATACTGGATTCCATGTATTTTAAAGAGATACCGGATTTTGAGCTGGTAGCGGTCATTTCGCCGCAGAAGGACGCATATGCGATGAGCCGCGCCCTGAATGCGGGGGTTCCGGCCTACGTTGTCGATCCTGACCTGTTCCCGACGATGACGAGCCACAGCATGGCTGTTGCGAACAAGCTGCGGGACATGGACGTGGAGCTTGTCATTCTCGCAGGCTACGATCTGCCGCTGGGAGTGATACCGTATCAGTTCAAGAACCGCATCATCGGCACCTATCCCGCTATCTACCCCGCGTTTGAGGACGTCGAGGGCGATATTCACCGCGCCGTTCTGGAGCGCGGAGTGAAGGTCACGGGCGCGACGGCGTATTTCGCCGACGGCGACGGCCGCGTGGGCGGCATTATCCTGCAGAAGGCCGTTGAGGTTCTGCCCGACGACGACCCGGAAACGCTTCAGCGCCGCGTCATGGAGGAGGCGGAATGGAAGCTGCTGAGTCAGGCGGTGACGCTGTATTGCAGCGGGCGGCTCTCCGTCCACGGCAGCCGCGTCGTGCGGCTCTACGACGTGGGCGTTTCGGGACTGCACCGGCTGCTGGCCCACGCGGACGAGCTGATGGCCGCGCGGGCGGTCGTCGCCGTGGCGGGGATGGAGGGCGCGCTGGCCGGAGTGGTGGCGGGCCTGGTGGATGTGCCGGTCATCGCAGTGCCGACTTCCGTGGGATATGGCGCGAACTTCGGCGGCCTGTCGGCCCTTTTAACCATGCTGAATTCCTGCGCCAACGGCATTACCACGGTAAATATCGACAATGGTTACGGAGCGGCTTATGTGGCGACCCAGATCAACCGGCTGGCCTGCGGCGGCAGACATCTCAGTGAAGAGGTAGTGGAGGAAGAAAAAGATGAGTAATGGCAATACCTTATATCTGGAGTGCCGCTCCGGCATTAGCGGCGATATGACCGTGGCAGCCCTGCTGGATCTGGGCGCGACCGAGGAGAACCTGCGGGCGGAGCTTGCGAAGCTGCCGGTGGA
>URGI01000040.1 GCA_900547315.1 uncultured Eubacteriales bacterium
AGATCCAGCGTGTCGTAGGCGAAGCGGGAAGGGCTCTCCGAGGAAATTAATGATAAGAAGGATTTCAGAGGTTCGAATCCATGTGATCTCAGGATTCTGAATATCCAGCGGGTACACATCCGCAAGAACGACAACGTCCTCGGAGGTGGACTCCATCGTGAACTCATTGTTCTCCCAAGCATTGGTAGACCACAGCGAGTGCAGCACGACTTTTTCTATATTCGGGGTGGGGCTGGGCGTCGGCGTCGGGGGAGTCTCGGGGGTGGGCACAATGTCGGAATTCTGGGCGGGGGTCGGCGTTGCTTTCGTGCCGGAAGCGCCGTTTCCGTTTAGGCTGGTGCTCACCATGACTATCACCGCGAGAATGACCGCAACAACAAGTATCAGGCCGAAGATCATCTGCCATCTGGTATTGGCGGCAGCGCGGTCATAGGAAGCGGTTCCCTTAACTGTGCCGGGGGTTGCGCCGGGCGTACGCGTGCTCTGACTGACCCTGCGGGTTCCGCAGTTGGGGCAGCGGCTGCGCAGTGAGGAGAAGGTCTCCCCGCAGCGGCGGCATTTTACCTCAGGTATTAAACTCATTTGTGTTCCTCCATTCTATGTAGAATAGAAATAGGCATTATTATGCTTTATAATAATACAACTTATTGCCCCTTTCGTCAAGTACTATGATGCCCAGAGGCGTATTTTTAACGCTTTTTCCGGTCTGAATCCCCCACTTGGCCGCAAATTTCGCCCATTTTCGACTTCTGTCCGCTCAACCGGCCGCTATTTCTGCAATTTTATTCCACTTGTGGCTATTCCGCGGATATAAAAAATCGCCGGACGCTGATCACATCCGGTGATTTTTATTCAAATTTTTAAAACAGTCCGGATATGACGCCGTTTTCGTCGACGTCTATCTTCTCCGCCGCCGGCACCTTCGGCAGGCCGGGCATGGTCATGATGTTCCCAGTCAGGGCGACGACGAAGCCCGCTCCAGCGTTGACCTTCAGCTCCCTGACATTGACCGTGAAGCCATCCGGCGCGCCTAGAAGCGCGGGATCATCGGAAAAGCTGTACTGCGTTTTGGCCATGCATATCGGCAGGCCGCCAAAGCCGAGCGCTTCGAGCCGCTCCGCCTGCTTTCCAGCGTTAGCGCTCAGGCGCACGCCGTCCGCGTGATACACGCGTCGGCAAATGGCTTCGAGCTTCTGCCCGATGCTCATATCAAGCTCATAGGCAGGTCGGAAATCGTTCGGCTGCTCGCAGAGACGGACGACCTCTCCGGCAAGCGCGGTGCCTCCTGCGCTGCCCTTCGCCCAGACCTCGCTGAGCACGACGTTCACCTCAAGCTCACGGCAGCGCGTCTCGATCATGCGAAGCTCCGCTTCCGTATCGCCCGGAAACGCGTTTATCGCAACGACGCACGGCAGGCCGAAAACGTCCTTGATATTGCTGACATGGCGTAGGAGATTCGGCAGGCCGCGCTCAAGCGCGGGAAGATTTTCCGCGTCAAGCTCATTTTTGCTCACGCCGCCGTGATATTTCAGCGCTCTGACCGACGCAACGATCACCACCGCGGACGGGCGCAGCCCAGCAAGGCGGCATTTTATATCGAAGAATTTCTCGGCTCCGAGGTCGGCAGCAAAACCCGCCTCGGTGACGGTGTAGTCCGCGAGCTTCAGCGACATGCGTGTGGCAAGCACGCTGCTGCATCCGTGGGCGATGTTGGCAAAGGGGCCGCAGTGGATGAACGCGGGCGTGCCCTCCATGGTCTGGGCAAGGTTCGGCTTGAGCGCGTCTTTGAGGAGCGCCGCCATCGCGCCCTCGGCCTTGAGGTCATGCGCGGTCACGGGGCGGCCGTCATAGGTGTATCCGACTATCATGCGGCCAAGGCGCGCCTTGAGGTCGGGAATGCTTGTGGCAAGGCACAGCACCGCCATCACCTCGCTTGCAACCGTGATGTCAAAGCCGTCCTCGCGCGGAACGCCGTCAGTCCTGCCGCCGAGGCCGCTCACGATATTGCGCAGCTGCCGGTCGTTCATGTCCACGGCGCGTTTCCACGTTATCTGCCGCGGGTCGATGCCGAGGGCGTTGCCCTGATGTATATGGTTATCCATCATCGCGGCAAGCAGGTTGTTCGCCGCGCCTATGGCGTGGAAATCGCCGGTGAAGTGGAGGTTTATGTCCTCCATCGGGACGACCTGTGCGTATCCGCCGCCGGCAGCGCCGCCCTTGATGCCGAACACAGGGCCGAGACTCGGCTCGCGCAGCGATGCCGCCGCGTTTTTGCCGATGCGGCGCAGTGCATCGGCAAGGCCGATTGCAGTCGTGGTCTTGCCCTCGCCCGCCGGAGTCGGCGTGATGGCAGTGACAAGAACGAGCTTGCCGTCCGGTCTGTCCGCCAGATCCTTCAGCAGCGCAAGGTCGATCTTAGCCTTGTAGCGTCCATACTGCTCGATATATTTTTCGTCTATACCCACAGTGCGGGCTATCTCCGTTACAGGCTGCATCACGCAGCTCTGGGCTATCTCTATATCGGACTTATATTCCAATAAAATGCCCCCTTTTCAGGAAATTATGAGATTTTCTTGAGTCTCAGCGGTGCTCTCTCCGAGATGATGACCGAGGCGATGATAAGCGTGAAGCCGCATATCAGCCGCACAGTGACCGGCTCGTCATAGAATATCACCGAGATTATTATCGCAAACACGGATTCAAATGTCATTATAACCGCCGCCGTGGACGACGGGGTGTAACGCATGCCCCATGTCTGGAGGAAGAAGCACAGCGCCGTGCACATCACGCCCATATAGGCGATGCTGCCCCATAGCTCAAGGCTGAGGCCGACGGGCGCGGACTCGAATATCAGCGCTCCGGCAAGGCATATGACCGCCGCCGTGCCGAACTCCACGCCGGTGAGCGACAGCGCGTCGCAGTCGCCGATGAAGCGCTCGGTCAGGATTATCTGCAAAGCGTAGAAGATGCCGCAGACGAGCGTCAGCGCGTCGCCGATGTTAAAGGGCGAAGTCCCGCTCAGCGAGACAAGACCAATGCCGAACACGCACATGAATGCGGCAATGATATTTGCGGCGTTCGGGCGGCGCTTGAAGAACGCCCAGACCATGAACGGGACGAGCACGCAGTAAGTCGCGGTCAGGAACGCGTTCTTGCCGGGGGTGGTGTATTTCAGGCCGTAGGTCTGGAATATATACGCCGCGGCGAGGCACACGCCGAGCAACACGCCGCCGCGCAGGCCGTCCCTGCCAAGCGTTTTCAGCCGCTTACCGGCGGCGAGCAGCAGCAGAGCCGCCGCGATTATAAAGCGCAGCGCCAGCACCCACATGGTGCCGATGGAGTCGAGCGCTTCTTTCAGGATGACGAAGGACGTGCCCCAGATGAACGCCGTCCCCCACAGGGCGAGATGCCCCAAAAAGTTCTTTCTGTCTTTCATATCGGTCGTTGTTCAAAATAAAATGCGCTTTCCCAGCGGCATGCGCTGGGAAAACTTCAATGGCTTGGCTCAGGCTTTTTTCATATGCGGAGCGGCGGCGCGGAGCATGAGCTTCTTCGTGCTGCCGGAATCAAAGCTTATCTCTATCAGGAAATCGCCGCCCATCGGCGTCATCTTCGTGAGCGTACCTGCGCCGAAGGCCTGGTGGACGATGCGGTCGCCCGCGGAATAGTCCGGCGCGGGCTTTGCCTGCGCGGACGGCGCGGAGGGTGGGGCGGGTCTGTGCGCGGGGGCGTTCATGCTGTACTGCCGCGCCGACGCATAGCGGCTCTTCGAGGCAAACTGCATCTCCGGACGGCGCTCGGCATTATGGCTCGGTCGCTGGGCGTTGCGCTTCTCGATATGCTCCTCGGGTATCTCATCGACGAAACGGGACACCTTGTTCGCAGTCGTCCGGCCGAAGAGCATCCTCTGCCGCGCGCAGACGATATGCAGCTGGCGCATGGCGCGGGTTATCGCAACATAGCAGAGTCTGCGCTCTTCCTCCATCTCCTCCGGCTCGCCGATGGCCTTCATGCCGGGGAAGATGCCCTCTTCCATACCGACGATGAACACGGTCGGGAACTCAAGCCCCTTGGCGCTGTGCATCGTCATCATAACGACGCTGTCGGCGTCCTTATCGTAATTGTCGAGGTCGGTGTAGAGCGCGACGTCGGCGAGGAAGCCTTCAAGCGTCTGGTCGCCGGACTCTTTCATGTAGCTTATGATGCTGGTCTTTATCTCGCGCACGTTTTCGGCGCGGGCGGTGTCCTCGATGGTGTGCTTCTCTTCGAGCGCGCGCACATAACCTGTCTTGTCAAGCAGCTCATCGAGCAGCGCGTCGGGTGAATTTTTGGACGCGAAGTCGCGCAGGCCGTTTATCATCGACGCAAACTGCCGCATACGCAGCGCGGGGCGGCTCAGCTCCGGATATTCGTCCGCGTGCTCAAGCACCGCAAAGGTCGCCGTACCCTCGCGGGCGGCTATCTCGCGGGCTATCTCCATGCTGCGCTCGCCGATGCCGCGAGGCGGGGAGTTGATGATGCGGTTCAGGCGCAGCTCATCCTCCGGAACGGCGATGACGTTCATGTACGCCAGCACGTCCTTGACCTCAGCACGGTCAAAGAAGCGTGTGCCGCCAATGATGCGGTACGGCACACCGGCGCGCTTGAAAGCGTATTCAAGCTGGTTCGACTGCGCGTTCATGCGGTAGAGCACCGCGTGGTCGCGCCAGTTCTCGCCGCGGCCGTAGTCGGCCATTATCTGCGAGGCGACGTACTGCGCCTCCTCATGCTCATTGTCGGCGACGTAAAGCTTTATCTTGTTGCCGTCGTCCTTGTTTGTCCACAGCTCCTTGCCCTTGCGCCCCTGATTGTTGCGGATAACGGCGTTCGCGGCGTCGAGAATGTGGCCTGTGCTGCGGTAATTCTGCTCAAGGCGGATGGTGCGGCACTTCTTATACTGGCTCTCGAACGAGAGAATATTCTCTATCGTCGCGCCGCGGAATTTATAGATGCTTTGGTCATCGTCGCCGACGACGCAGATATTGCCGAAGCCGCCCGCGAGCAGCGAAGAGAGCAGGTATTGCAGGCGGTTTGTGTCCTGATACTCGTCGATGAGGACGTATCTGAAACGGCGCTGCCAGTATGTACGCGCGTCCTCGTGTTCCTGAAGGAGCTGAACGGTGAAGAATATCAGATCGTCAAAGTCCATGGCTCCGGCGGCAAACATGCGGCGCATGTACTCCGCGTATATCTCGCCCGTCTTGCTGCGGAAGAGATCCCCGCTCGCCTTGGCCTGACGCAGATACTCCTGCGCGCCGATCTGCTGATCCTTGGCGCGGCTTATCGAGCCGAGGACGACCTTGGGCGCGTAGGTCTTGTCGTCAAGGTTGAAGTCCTTGATGATGTGCTTTATAAGGCTCGTGCTGTCCGAGGTGTCGTAAATGCTGAAATTGGACGGGAAGCCGAGCTTCTCCGCGTCGCGCCGCAGGATGCGGACGCAGGCGGAGTGGAAGGTGCAGGCCCAGATGTCGTTCGCTTCGGGGCCGAGCATATTTTCAAGACGGGCTTTCAGCTCGCCCGCCGCCTTGTTGGTAAAGGTGATGGCAAGGATGCGCCACGGCTCTACAGGATCGAGCGCCGCGATGCGCCGCCCTTCCTCGCCGCCGTCCTGCATCTTTTTGATATCTTCCTCCGTCGCGCCGGCGGGGACGTCCTCGCTGTCGGACGCACGGCCATATTTCAGAAGATTTGCGATGCGGTTGATTAACACTGTGGTCTTGCCGCTTCCGGCTCCGGCCAGTATCAGCAGCGGCCCCTCCGTGGCCAGTACCGCTTCGCGCTGCTTGTCGTTGAGTTTGGCATAGTCGGAGCTTACAAGCGCCCGCCGTGCCTCGATGTATCTCTTTTCAAAATCAGTAACCATAAATTTTATTTTATCACAAATTCCGTTTTCCGACAAGCTTAATTACGCAAAAACCAGCTGCACCAGCAGCATATAGCAGGCCGTGCCGCCAACGACACTTATAAGCGTGTTGCGCTTCCAGAGGTGCAGCGCCACTGTCACAGCAACGGCGATGAGCGACGGGGCAAAGCCGCCGAGGCTGCCGAAGCTCGCGCCGCGCAGGCAATATACGATCAGTGTGGCGATTATCGCGGTGGGCAGGATCTTCCCCAGATAGCGCACGACCTCCGGCTCCTCGCGCCCGCGGAATATCACGAACGGGAACAGGCGCTCGGCAAAGGTGCATGCCGCGCAGACGGCTATTATCAAAATCGAGCGTCCGACGTCAATGTTCATTTTCAGCGTCTCCCTCCAGCTTATTTCTCAGGATCAGCAGCACGAGCATCGTCACCGCGAGCGACGGCAGCAGGAAATTGTCTCTGCCTAGAATAATTATGCACAGCACCGACGACACGCCGCCGATGAGCGCGGGCAGCTTCATGCCGGTGGATTTTATCTGGTCAAGCAGAATGACGATGAAAAGCGCGGTGAGCGCAAAATCGATGCCGGTCGTATCAAAGGTGATGAGCTGGCCGACAAGTCCGCCCAGCACGGAAAAGGCTATCCAGTATATCCAGATAAGTCCGGTTGAAAATATGTGCACCCACTTTTCCTCAACGCCCTCACGCGGGACATAGGAGCACAGCAGCGAATAGCTCTCGTCGGGCATGCCGTATATCAGAAACCACTTCCATGCGCCGTAGCTGCGGAACTTTTCGATAAACGACAGGCCATAGAACATATGGCGGCTGTTGAGGAGGAGCGCCGTGACGGCGATGGTGAGGATGGACATGTCGCTCCGGAAGAACGATATCATCAGCATCTGCAGCGAGCCTGCGTAGACAAACAGGCTTGCCGCCGCCGACCACAGGAAATTATACCCTGCCGCCGACATCATCAGACCGTACACCGTGCCGACCGGAAAGAAGCCGATAAGTATCGGCACGCTGCGCTCAAGCGAATACTTAAAGCTGTTTTTTATTATATTTTTTTGCATAAAAACATCTCCACGGAGTTATGTGGAGATTATAATTAAAGCTTTTATTTTTTTCAATATGCCGATTTAACAAAAGGCCGCACGGGCTACGACAGCATTTTGCGCAGTTCGTCGACTGCGCGCCGCTCAAGCCGCGATATCTGCACCTGCGAGACGTGCAGCACCTTGGCGCAGTTCTGCTGTGTCATGCCGTGATAATACCTCAGCGCGACGACCTGCCGTTCGCGCTCGGGCAGCTTCTCTATCGCGGCGCGCAGTGCGACATGCTCCACGAGCTTTTCCTCCGCGCCGTAATCGCCCAGCACCAGTTCCAGCGTAAAACCGTCCTCCCCCGTTTCACGCTGGAGGCTCTCGGCGGGGCCGGTCGCCGTCTCGGCGAAGGCGATGTCCTCCGCACTCATCCCCGTCTCGCGGGCAAGCTCCGATATCGTCGGCTCACGGCCTATGCGCTGCTCCAGCGCCATGCGCGCAGCGCGTATCTGCTGCGCCTGCTCCTTCACTCCTCTGCTGACCTTGACCATTCCGTCGTCGCGCAGAAAGCGCCTTATCTCGCCGGATATCTTCGGCACGGCATAGGTCGAGAAGCGCGTGCCGTAGCTCTCGTCAAAACCGTCTATGGCCTTCAGGAAGCCAACGCAGCCGAGCTGATACAGGTCGTCCGGATCCACACCGCGCCCGAAAAAGCGCCGCGCGATGCTCCATATCAGGCCGGAGTTTTCTTCGATGAGCCGCCCCGCCGCTTCCTTGTCCCCGCCCTGAGCCATGCGCAGGAGCGAGTAGATATCCTCGCTCATCGGCGGCCTATTCTCGGGCGGACGGCGCGCTGCATCGTCACGGTTGTCCCCTTTCCGGGGCTTGAACGGACGCGGAGCTTGTCCATGAAGCTGTCCATGATAGTAAAGCCCATGCCGCTGCGCTCCTCGCCGCCCGTTGTGAACAGCGGCTTCATCGCCTGCTCAAGGTTCTCTATGCCGCGCCCCCAGTCGCGTATGGATATCTCAAGGACGTTGCCGTCGAGTATCCTCATACGCATGGAGACCTTGCCTATGGCGTCGGGGTAGGCGTGGACTATCGAATTGGTCACGGCCTCGGAGACGGCGGTCTTGATGTCGCCAAGCTCGTCCATTGTCGGGTCGAGCTGCGCGGCAAAGGCGGCGGCTGCTGTGCGGGCGAAGGCCTCGTTGCAGCTCTTGCTCGGAAACTCGAGCTTTATGTAATTCATCGCGTTCATGGCTCCTCCTTATTTCACTGTTGCCACCGGCACGAGCCTGTCGATACCGGAAGCGTCTATTACACGAAGCGGCTGCTTGGCGGGATTCTCTATCCACGCCCGTCCGCCAAGATTTTTCATGCGTCTGCTCATTCTGATTATCAGCGCGATGCCGGACGAGTCCATGAAGCTCAGGCCGGACATGTCCAGCACGCAGTCGCGCGGGAGGTATTCATCCAGCAGCTCGTCGATGCTGCGTATCGCGCCGCGCGCCTCGTGGTGGTCAAGCTCTCCGGCGAGGTAAATTGTCAGCCGTCCGGCGGCAAAGGCCGTGCTTATGTTCATCATGTTGATTCTCCGTTCTTGTGTATAATAAAAAAGACACCGCAGAATTTACTCTGCGATGTCATTTTATTATTTTTCCCGCGCATATGCTGTCGAACTGCGGCGCGAGACTCGGGAAAGCCTGATTTTTGCTATCAATCGTTTTCAAGCCACCAGACGTTTTTATCCGCAAAGCTCATGCCGAGCTTTTCCTGAACGGCGCGGGAGGCGTTGTTGCCGATGACGATCTGTCCGTACGGTACATGCCCCTCATTAAGCTCACGGTTTATCGCCGCGCTTTCCAGCGCCGCCGCGATGCCGCGCCGCCGGTACTCGGGCAAAACCTCAAGCATACCGAGTGCGCCCTGAACATGTCTGCCGGTAAAGCCCGCAAGCTCGCCGTCCACAAAAGCGCCGAGCAGCACGCCCTCTCTTATCTGCCGCTGCATATATTCAAGGTAATCGAAGCTGCTGTATATCTCCGCAGCGACCGGGGCATAGCTCATATCGAGCTTTTTTATCTCAAAATCTCCGACAGGCAGCGGGGTATCACCAAGATATGCCGCCTGCCAGCACTCGGACGTTTCGTCAAAGCCAAGCAGCTCCCTCAGCGGCTCCACGGTATCCGCCTGATGCGCCACGAACAGGCCGCAGCCGGGCTGGGTCAGCTTCGCTATGCGCAGTGCCGCCTCCGCGTCCCGGCATGAGAGCATATGGGTACGCCCGCCCTCGCGGTCACAGATAAGCACGCCGTCCTCGGCGGCATATAAAACGTCGTACAGGTCGCGGCGCAGCCCTTCTATCATGTCAAGATTGTGCAGATACTCACGCTGGAGATATTCAAGCGCTTTGTTTATCATATAAGTTTCTTTTAGCACTGCGGCCGGCTTTCACCGGCCGCATCAGCTTTGATTGATATTATTTGCCCAGATTTTCAAGGCTGAGCTTGAGGTTTTCTATCAGCGCTTCGAGCTTTGCCTTCTTCTCGCGCTCGGCATTGACGACCTGCTCCGGCGCGCGGGAAACGAAGTTCTCGTTTGCGAGCTTCGCGTTCTGACCGGCAAGCATCTTCTCGGCGTTGGCAAGCTCCTTTTCGATGCGCGCCTTCTCCTTCTCAAGATCGACCAGCTCTGCCATCGGCATGAACATACGGGCGTTATCGGTAATGACCGAGACCATGCCCTCGCTGCCTTCGGGAGCCTCACCGGCGACAGTGACTTCGCTTGCGTAGGCCAGCTTGCAGATGTAGCTGCGTCCGGCCTCAAACGCGGCCTTCTTATCCGTTGCGATGATGAGGTGCGCCTTTCTGGACGGCGGCACGTTCATCTCGCTGCGGCGGGCACGGACGGCCTTGATGGCCGCCATGACCATCTCGAAGTTCTGCTCGTCCTCTGGGAAGCTCAGCTCCGCCTTGTATTCGGGATAGCGCTCGACCATCAGAGCCTCGCCCTCGTGCGGCAGCGCCTGCCATATCTCCTCGGAGATGAACGGCATGAACGGGTGGACAAGCTTGAGTATCTCGGTCAGGACATAGAGCAGCACCTTCTGCGCGCCGAGCTTGCCCTGCTCATCCTCGCCGTTGAGGCGGGGCTTGGTCAGTTCAATGTACCAGTCGCAGTAGCTGTCCCAGATGAAGTCGTATATCTTGCCCGCGGCGACGCCCAGCTCGTAGCTGTCCATATTCTCGCAGACCTCTTTGACAAGGTCGTTGAGCTTGGAGAGGATCCACTTGTCCTCAATCTCGAGCTTTTCGGGCAGCTCGTTTTTGTCTATCGTGAGGTTCATCATCACGAAGCGGGATGCGTTCCAGAGCTTGTTGCAGAAGTTGCGCATCGCTTCGCACTTCTCTACGTAGAAGCGCATATCGTTGCCGGGGGAGTTGCCGGTGATGAGATTATAGCGCAGCGCATCCGCGCCGTACTTCTCTACCATCTCCAGCGGGTCGATGCCGTTGCCGAGGGACTTGGACATCTTGCGCCCCTGACTGTCGCGCACGAGGCCGTGGATGAACACGGTCTTGAACGGCTCCTTGTCCATCTGCTCCATGCCGGAGAATATCATTCTCGCGACCCAGAAGAAGATGATGTCGTAGCCGGTTATCATGACGGAGGTCGGGTACCAGTAGTTGAGCTCGTCGGTCTTTTCCGGCCAGCCCATGGTTGAGAACGGCCAGAGCGCGGAGCTGAACCAGGTGTCCAGAACGTCCTCGTCGCGTGTGATGTGCTTGCTGTGGCAGCACTCGCACTCGGTCGCATCCTCGCGGGAGACGGTGATGTGTCCGCAGTCGGCGCAGTACCACGCGGGTATCTGATGCCCCCACCAGAGCTGGCGGGAGATGCACCAGTCATGGACGTTTTCCATCCAGTTGAGATAGGTCTTGGTGAAGCGTTCGGGGACAAACTTTATTCTGCCGTCCTTGACGACGTCTATCGCTTTCTTTGCCAGCGGCTCCATCTTCACGAACCACTGCGGGGACAGCATCGGCTCGACGACCTTGCCGCAGCGGTAGCAGCAGCCGACGTTGTGGCTGTACGGCTCGACCTTGACGAGGTAGCCCTGCTCCTCCAGATCGGCGACGATGGCCTTGCGCGCCTCGTAGCGATCCATGCCGTCGTACTTGCCGCCGTTTATGATCCTGCCGTCCTCATCGATGCACTGTATCTGCTCAAGGTTATGGCGCAGGCCGACCTCATAGTCGTTGGGGTCGTGGCAGGGGGTCATCTTGACGGCGCCAGTGCCGAAGCCAAGCTCAACATAATCGTCGGCGACGATGGGGAGCTTGCGGCCGACAAGCGGGAGTATTGCGTTCTTGCCGACGAGGTGCTGATACTTCTCATCTGCGGGGTTGACGGCAACGCCGCTGTCGCCAAGCATGGTCTCGGGGCGGGTGGTGGCGATGATGAACTCCTCGTCGGAGCCTTCAATGGGATATCTGATGTGCCAGAAGCTGCCGGGGATATCCTTATATTCGACCTCCGCGTCGGAGAGCGCAGTGCGGCAGTGCGGGCACCAGTTTATCATGCGGCGGCCTTTGTAAATCAGACCCTTCTCGTACAGGTCGCAGAAGGTCTCGCGGACAGCCTTGGCACAGGTCTCGTCCATGGTGAAGCGGCTGCGGTCCCAGTCGCAGGAGACGCCCATGCTCTTCTGCTGCTCGACGATACGGTCGCCGTACTTCTCCTTCCACTCCCAGACGCGCTCAAGGAACTTTTCGCGACCGAGGTCATAGCGGGTCTTGCCCTCCTCCTTGCGGAGCACTTCCTCGACCTTTATCTGCGTTGCGATGCCCGCGTGGTCGACGCCTGGCAGCCACAGCGCCGCGTAGCCCTGCATGCGCTTATAGCGGGTCATAATGTCCTGAAGCGTGGAGTCCAGCGCGTGCCCCATGTGGAGCTGGCCGGTGACGTTGGGGGGCGGCATGACGATGGAGAAGGGCTTCTTATCGGGGTCTATTTTGCCCTTGAAATAACCGCCCTGCATCCACATGTCGTAGATCTTCTTCTCGACCGATTTCGGTTCATACACTTTCGGAAGTTCTTTCATTTTTTCGATCCTCTCCTGAAAATTCTCAAATACTCACATTATTTACGCATATGCCGCACTTTTTTGCGGCATATGCGGCGAAGTCCGCCGCGGTGCCGGTGCTGAACGCGCCGTCGGGGATGATGTACGCCCTGTCGTCGGCCACATACACGAACAGGCTCTCGCGGCAGTGATATATCGCCTCGATGCGCTTGTAGTCCACATGCTCGACGTTGCCGTCGGAGCTGATGTCTATCCCGCGCTCGTCCGCGCTGAGCTGCATTTTCTCGACATAGCCCGTCATCTTGCGGCGGTTCTCGTTGGCATAATACCTGTCGCGCCGAAGCTCCCAGCATATCAGCAGCACACCTATTGCGACGATTATGGCGTTCTTCCCCGTCCACGCGCCGCGCAGCGTCAGCAATACGCACAGCGCCGCGAGGACTACGGAAACCGCAATCGTGACCGCATTGAGCAGCTTGCGCGGTACCTTGCCGCGTATATAGCGGTTTATACGCACAAAGCTGAGAAAGTCCATCTCGTCTACCGTATATTCGGCTATAAATTGCATAGCTTCACCCCAAACAAAAACGCCCTGAGGTCAATGACCTCAGGGCGATAATATACCGCGGTACCACCTGAATTCCGCCGAAGCGGCTCTCATGTCCCTATAACGGGAGAACCCGCCCGACACTACATATCGCGCCGGATGCTCATGGCCGACCTTCCACGCCGCCTCACAAGCGCTCTCACCTGCCGCGCCCTCTCTGACGATCCGCAAAACGTGTACTCCTGCCAATCAAAGCAGTTAACTATGATAAATATAGCGTATTTGAAAAACTTTGTCAAGCCGCGGCGGGCAACTTTATCTCAGGCAAGCATCTGCTTGAGCTGATCCACGGTCTGAAGCCCAACTCGCATATCCTTGACGGCACCGTTTTCGGTGGCAAGCAGGGTCGGAATACTGGAAATACCGAGCTTGCCCGCTAAAACAGGGTTCTCGTCCACATCGACCTTAAAAATCTTTACGCTGCCGCCCAGCTCCGCGTCCAGCTTCTCAAGTATGGGAGCCTGCATACGGCAGGGGCCGCACCAAGTCGCCCAGAAGTCCACAAGGCATTTTCCCTCGGCAAGCGCCGCTTCAAAGTTATTTTCATTAAGATGCTCAATAGCCATAGTATTTTTTCCTTTCTTATTATATATATTATAATTTGTCGATATACTCGCAGGCGCTGAGGGCCGCAATATTCCCCTCGCCTACCGCCTTTGCCGCCTGATACGGCTTGCCCGTGCAGTCCCCCGCCGCGAACACGCCGGGTATGCTTGTCTCCATGCCGCGCCCGACGGAAATCGCCGCGCCGCTGCGCTCAAGCCCGGACATGAGATTTGCAACCGACACCGTATCCTTTATTATGAACACTCCGTCCACCGGATATGTCTCCCCGCCGGAAACGACCGCCTCCGCCCGCTGCGTGCCGATAATCTCATAGCGCGCCGCGCCGGGCAGCTCAATGACATTGCAGCCGATACCGCGCAAAAATTCCGCGTCGTGCCTTGCCTCCCCGCTGCCGCCGATAAGGGCGACGGTCTTGCCGCGATAGAGCATACCGTCGCAGGTCGCGCAGTAGCTCACGCCTCTGCCGAGATACTCCGCCTCGCCGGGATACAGCTTTTCCCGGGTAATGCCGGGGGCGAGTATCACAGCGCGGCACTCATAGAAATCACTGCCTACCGCGACGCCGAAGCTGCCGCCCATAGGCACGGCCGAGAGCACACGCCCGTTTATCAGCTCCGCACCGCTGCTCACAAGCTGCTCACGAAATACGCGCGCCATCTCCTCGCCCGTGACCTCCGGCATACCGGGGTAATTGCTCATGCTCTCCGCCTTATACATGCTAGAGGTATCGACCGGGTTTGCGATAACGGCGACGGTCTTGCCGCGGCTGCGCGCAGTCAGCGCCGCGGATGTCCCCGCCGCGCCTCCGCCGACAATAATTATATCATACATAAATATCACTTCGCTTTCTGATTTTGATTATATCCAATTCCCGCAGGCAAGTCAATTTATATATCTTAATTGTGCAGAGCTTTTAGATTTTTTCTTGCATTTTATCGACTGCTCTGATATAATTGACCATAGTCAAGAGCGGGATTATGTTTGTAACCACATCTTATTAAAAAAGGAGAATCACATGAAAAAGAAAATACTTACGCTCCTCATTCTGGCTGCAATGCTCGTCTGTCTGCTGCCCACCGCCGCGTTCGCGCTAAAGCCGGGCGATGCGCTGCCTTATTCAAAATACTGCTCGGCGTGCGGTCAAACTGCTCTGCATATGTATCTGGACGGATATACGAAGGGCACGTATAATGCCAGCTCTGGCGACTACTTTCACATTATACATGCGCATGACGATTGGGAACATACGCTTGATCATGAGCAGCGTTGTTTTACTCCCAGATTTGGCGATTACACCATCGAATACGCTCAGCTCTCAGCCTCAAGCGGTCAGGATCCCGCCCGCTATCACAAGGCAACCTGCGTATGCGGACTGTCCTTGAATAAGGAGCACAACTATTCGGAATACCAGTCCGGCAAGCGCAGCTGCTCCGACTGCGGCTATGTGCAGACCTGCGACCACAGCGGCAACACCAATCCCACCTGCCTCAGCACCACCTGCTCCGTATGCGGAGGCACTGTCCCCAAAACGGAACACATCCGTGCGCAGTTCAAGCACGACGAGCGCGGCCACTGGGCATATTGCACCAAGTGCGATTCCATCCTCAGCAGGGTGCTCCCGCACACATGGGACAACGGTGTCGTGACTGACCCCGGCACCTGCCTCGCCCCCGGTTCGATGAAGTACACCTGCACCGCCTGCGGTGAGACAAAGGCCGAAAGCATCACGGGCGAGCACGACTACAAGGATGCTCACGACAAGGATAATCACTATCAGGAATGCTCCGTCTGCCACGACAAGAAGAACGTCGAAGCCCACAAATGGAACGAGGGCGTTGTCACTCAGGAGCCGACCTGCCTTGTCTCCGGTACCATTGAATACACATGCACCGTATGCGGCGCGAAAGACTGCAACGATCTCGAGGGCGATCACGATTACAAGGACGCGCATGACGCCGACAATCATTATCAGGAGTGCAGCGTCTGTGGCGACAAGAAGAACGTTGAGGCCCACAAATGGAACGAGGGCGTTGTCACCGATACCGGCACCTGTGTCACCCCAGGTTCAGTGAAGTACACCTGCACCGTCTGCGGTGAGACCAAGACCGAGAGCGTCACCGGCGACCACGACTACAAGGATGCGCATGACAAGGACAGCCACTATCAGGAGTGCTCCGTCTGCCATGACAAGAAGGATGTCGAGGCGCACAAGTTCGTATGGAAGATCGACCGCGCGGCCACTACCACCAAGGAGGGCGAGAAGCACGAGGAGTGCAGTGTGTGCGGCTATAAAAAGGCTCCCGTGAGCATTGAAAAGCTCTCCCCTGCCGCGAAGCCCCGCACCGCGACGCATCCATCGTCTGGCTCGTTCTGCTCGTTTCCACTGGCAGCGCCGCGGCGGCTGTCGTACTGTATACAAAACGTAAACTGGCATAAGTCACAAAAAGAGCTGGTAATTATTTTCGGTTTTGCAAGCTTGCACTGGTAAAGATTCTCTGTTATAATGTCTGCTGTCACGATCATTACTCTCGATAAGGAGGATAACGATGCCAAAGGGACTGCAGGCAAAGGGCCTTGCCAGGCGCGACAAAATGCTGCTGGCAGCTATAACGCACTTTCTCGCCGACGGATACGAGAAAACGACTACCGCGTCCATCGCAAAGGCAGCGGGTATGTCCGCTTCGTCGTTCTTCGCCGCGTTCGAGACGAAGGAAGCGCTGCTTCTGCTGCTCGTGAAGCATATGTTCTCCAACCAGTTCAACGAGATATTCAGCATCATCGGCAGCAGTGCGGAGCCGGTCATGATATACGCGGCCGAAACCTCCCTGCAGCTCTATCTCTCCGAGCTGTCGGAGCCTCTGCGCGAGCTGTACGTGACCGCCTATTCCCTGCCCACCACCTCAGAGTTTATATATCAGAACACTGCGAAGGAGCTTGAGCAGTTCTTTGCCCCGTATAATCCCGGCAGCTCATCCCGCGATTTCTACGAGCTGGAGATCGCGTCGGCGGGGATAATGCGCGGCTTCATGGCTAAGCCCTGCGACGTGTATTTCACGATGAATGACAAGCTGCGGCGTTTCCTCGGCTGCTGCTTCACGCTGTACCATGTGCCGCAGAGCCTTCAGGAGCAGGTCATCGAGTCGGTGCTGGAGATGGATCTGCACACGACGGCGGTGAATCTGGTCAACAGCGTCGTTGCGCAGGCCGAGGCCGGCTTCGAGGCGATAATGAACAAGTAAAGGGTTCATTATAATATTATGTAAACTATGTTATGTTAAGTACACCAGCGGCTCGCTTGAGCCGCTGGTGTGTTGCTTGTTGTCGATATAGCATATGTGAAAAATCCCCCGACGGTTCATTGAAGTGACCCCAAAAAGTTAGACAATATTCTGAAGTAAAAATTGTTCAAGCAGCCGAAAGGGCTTGCTGTCTGTGA
>URGI01000041.1 GCA_900547315.1 uncultured Eubacteriales bacterium
TATGCACGAAGTTTGAGAATTGAGAAAAAGTTTTCGGCTAAAGCGTTGTCATATGGGTTTCCCCGTCTTGACATTGACGGTGTAATTCCGTATCGTTGAGTTAGCTTGAAATATGCTTGCGATGTGTATTGAAAGCCTTTGTCACTGTGGAGGTGCAGCAAGATCCACCACACTATTTCACCGAAGCTTGGTGAGAGATGCAGGACAGACAAGAGCATTTACTACACCCTGGACTTTGATGTAACTCTGCATCTTCTTAGACACACCTATATCACGAATCTAATTCATGAAGGCGTCGATCCTAAGACTGTGCAGTATCTGGCTGGGCATGAGAACAGCAAGGTGACTATGGACATTTACGCAAAGGTTAAGCATAATAAGCCTTGGGAACTGGCTACGGTAGTAAACGAAGCCTTTCAACCAACAAATGAATACGGGGAAAATCCAGCTTCGTAGATGGGTTAACTCGTAGGGAAAAACAGGGAGTGGGCCTGCGGAAAGCCTTGAAAACACTGGGGAAAAGGCAAAAATATTGCTTGAATACGGTCTCAAGGCCGCCCGCCGCGCTCCGCAGTTCAGCAAGCGTTGATCGAGTATACTGCGTTTTAAAGAGAGTCTCTACGGAGACTCTCTTTTTACGTTCAAATAACAAAACACGCTGGTTCGGCCGGCGTGTTTCTACTATTATATAAATATATCCGCATGACCGCGCGATATAAACCTGCGGGGCATTATATAAATACCGCCCCGACTTACAGGTGATACGGCTCGTCCTCGCGGCGCTTCATGCGAGCGAGCATGCGGCGGAAAGGCGAGGCCTTGAGCGCCACGGGCTTGCCGGTCTTTTCCTCGATGAACTTCCGAAACCCGTCCACCTTATCGCCCAGCGCGTCCTTCGGCACCATGTAGCCGCCGAACTGATCGCGGAAGATGAAAAAGTAGCTCGCGTTTTCCCCGACGCGCTCCACCTCGGAGTAGGGCAGGGGATCCAGCTCCTCGTTCTCCGGCATGGCGAAAATGTGCAGCCCGCCGTTCTCGAAGCAGTAGCGGGAGCAAGGGAAAGGCTTGCCGGACTGCTTTATCTGCGCGGTGAGCTTGTGCGCCGTGCGATCCGGTGACACATAGGTGCTGGTGGTGAGATAGCAGCCGTACGCCAGCAGCAGAATACCCCACCAGGCGGAGTAGTTCAACACGCCGATGATGACGAGTATTGCGCTGAGGATGGTGCGGACGATACGGTTGCGGGTACAAAACAGATCATACTGCATGCGCGACAGCGCGAGAAGGCTGTCCGCGTTGTGCTGCATAGTTACTTCATAGTAGGTCATAGCGTCTCCTGAATACAAATAAATGGCTCAGGAATGATAATAGCACATTGCATCGAAATTGGCAAACAAATCTTGAAATATCCTGAATTTCGCATCCGCAGAAGCGTTAAAAAAATATCTACACCAAAAAGCGAGGGGCATTTTAGTGCACATCTCCGAAAAACACGGCGGAGTCCCCGATTTGGTTGACAAACCGCAAATTCAGATATATTATAACGGAGCGTTAACACTCCGTTATAATATATTTAAAGCTTTTTAACGGCTCTTAATATTACGGAGTGTCGGAAAACAAATTTTGTGAAGGAGAAAACAAAATGAAGAAAATCATTGCCATGCTTCTCGCTCTGGTTATGGTATTCGCTCTCTGCGCTTGCGGACAGACCGCTGCTCCTGCAAACGACGCTCAGACCGAAGCCCCCAAGGCTGACGATGCAGCAAACACCGACGACACTGCAGCCGATGACGGCGCAGACGATTTCTACCTGGAGATAAAGTTCTCCAACGTCTTCAACCCCAAAGAGTGGAACTACAAGGCCTCCGAGAAGCTCGCTGAGATGATCACCGAGAAGACCGAGGGTCACGTGACCGTTACCTACTACGGCACCAACGAGCTCGACTGCTACGCCGACTCCGTTACCCAGGCCGTTAACGGCGCAAACTGGATGGGTCTTGAAGAGCCCTCCCTGTTCGCTGACTACGTTGGCGACGCCGCAATGGTTATCGCTCCGATGCTCTACGCTACCAACGAAGAGTACAACTACGTTATGGATTCCGAGTTCGTCGCGAACCTGATCGAGGAGCTCAAGGAGAGCAACATCCACATCCTTGACACCCACTACTCCTTCGGCTTCCGTTCCGTCTGCTCCAACCTTGACGTTTACACTCCCGAGGATCTGCACGGCCACCAGTTCCGCGCTACCTCTTCCGCTCTGTTTGCAAAGACCCTTGAGTGCCTCGGCGCGACTCCTGTCGTCATGGGCTTCACCGACTGCCTTGCAGCTATCCAGCAGGGTGTTGTTGAAGGCTTCGAAGGCTCCGTCTCCACTCTGGCCGGCGCCGGCGAGCCCTACGAGCTCGTTAAGAAGGTTGCTTCCACCAACCACCTGATCGCCACCCGTTGGCTGTTCATGCCTGAGGACGTATGGCAGACCATCCCCGAGAAGTACCAGAAGATAATCGAAGAGTGCGCTTACGAGTGCGGCATGTGGGAGCAGACCTCCTGCCAGGACGACGAAGCAACTCAGATCGAGATGCTCAAGGAGAATGGTGTTACCTGGAACGACGTTGACCTCGCTGCTTTCCAGGAAGCCTGCAAGCCCGTTATCGACTGGATCGTTGAAGAGTACGGCTCCACCTACGAGGCATACGATGAGCTGACCAGACTCGTTGCCGAGTATCGTGCAAACAACGGCTGATTTCAGCCATAAGTCTTACTGACTTTTTTAACCGACAGGACTGCCTGAAACATCGGGCAGTCCGTGTCAGGTTATAGCGATGTTTAAAATGCGTTAAGATTTGAATTGGATAAGGATATTTTTACTGCGTATGAAGAAAAAAATCACTTTCAAAAAAATTCTGCGAAATCTTGACGCTATCATCACCGGCGCTACCCTTACGGCCTGCGTTGTGATCGCGAACCTTAACGTTATCATGCGCTACTTCTTCAACCACCCCCTCCAGTGGAACGACGAGGTCGTCACCGGTCTCTTCGTCTGGACGGTGTTCATAGGCAGCGCGTATGCCTACCGTAAGCACGCCCATCTTGGTGTTGATATCGTCACCAACGCCCTCAAGCCTAAGGCAAGGGCAGTAGTTCAGGACATTATCAGTGTGCTGGAGCTTGCAGTTCTCATCATGCTGACGGTTATCAGTATTCAGTACGTACACAACCTTATATACGTCCGCGGCGTGTATAAGCCCTATGTGTCTGACATTCTGCGTTTCCCCAGATGGTGGATCGGCATCGCCGTGCCTATCGGCTTCGCCCTCTCCGTCATCTACTCCATCTGGTTCCTGCTGACTGACAGACTGCATATCATAAAGGTCAAACCCAGCGATGACGATGACGATTACAAGGTAGAGGAGGGTAATTTCTAATGGCATTGACATTTGTAGATCTTATCCCCGTTTTCCTCGTGTTCATTCTCTACTTCATGGGTATGCCGATCGTTTACTCTCTGTTCGGCGCAACGTTCTTCTATTTCCTTGTTATTGATACCACCTCCAAGCCCTGGCTTATTCTCCAGAAGGTCATGAACTCGACTCAGTCCTTCTCGCTGCTGGCGATACCCTTCTTCATCATGGCGGGCTCCGTCATGAACTTCGGCGGCATAAGTGAAAAGCTAATGGACTTCTGTGAATGCGTTACCGGTCATATGCGCGGCGGCCTTGCACAGGTCAACGTGCTGCTGTCCATGCTGATGGGCGGTTGCTCCGGTTCCGCAAACGCCGACTGCGCAATGCAGTCCAAGATGCTGGTTCCCGAGATGGAGAGACGTGGTTACTCCAAGGCGTTCTCCGCGGCCATCACCGCCGCCTCGTCTGCTGCGACCCCCGTCATTCCTCCCGGAGTCAACCTCATCATCTACTGCCTGCTCGCGCAGGTTTCTCTGGGCAAGGTCTTTGCCGCAGGCTATGTCCCCGGCATACTGATGTCCATCTCCATGATGATAGTTGTCGCCATCATCGCAAAGAAGCGTAACTACCCCACCACCAGAGACAAGTTCCCGAAGGCCAGCGAGATACTCAAGCAGGCGTTCATCTCCTTCTGGGGTCTGTTCTTCCCCTTCGGTATCATCATCGGTATGCGCCTCGGTATGTTCACTCCCTCCGAGGGCGGTGCTGTTGCGGTTATCTACTGCTTCATCGTCGGCGGCCTTATCTACCGCAGACTTAACTTCAAGAAGCATTTCATCCCCATCCTGCTCGATACCATCGCCGGTACCTCCAGCGTTGTCCTCATCATGGTCAGCGCCAGCGTTTTTGGCCAGTACCTGAGCTGGGTCAACATCCCGAAGCTCGTCGCAAACGGCATTCTTGCACTTACCAGCAATAAGTATGTGTTCCTCATGCTCTGCAACGTCGTGCTTCTCATCCTCGGTATGTTCCTCGAGGGCGGCGCTGCCCTGATGATCACGACCCCGCTGCTCCTGCCCGTTGCGCAGAAGCTCGGCGTCGATACCATCCACTTCGGTCTTGTCATGATAGTCAACATCATGATCGGCGGTATTACTCCTCCGTTCGGCTCCATGATGTTCACCACCTGCGGCATCACCAAGTGCCCCATCAGCGAATTCTTGAAGGAAGTATGGCCGTTCATACTCTGCCTGCTGGCAGTGCTGCTGCTGCTGACCTTCTGCCCGGTTCTGATAACGATCGTTCCGGATCTTATCTACGGCGCATAAGCAAAAATCAATATCAAACAGGCAAGGCTCAAAGCCTTGCCTGTTTTTTGCCCTTATGCCGCCTGTTCGCGTATACCTGCCGTCTCAAGCATGTCGTAGATGCTTATCCCGAAGCCCTTGCATGGATCCGAGACAAAAACATGGGTGACCGCACCGACGAGTTTGCCGTCCTGCATCACAGGGCTGCCGCTCATGCCCTGTACGATGCCGCCGGTGATCGAGCGCAGCTCAGGATCGGTCACGGTCAGCATCATGCGTTGGCCGCCTGTCTCGTTGTAGATGCGGTTTATCTCCGCGTCATACTCCTTCGCCTCGCGGCCGTTCACGGTGCTGATTATCGTCGCGGAGCCTGTGTGCATATCGCCGGTTTCAACTACGATGCTGCCCGTCCGCGTGAAAATGTGGCCGTAAATGCCAAGCTCGGTGTTCTGTTCAACGTTGCCCAGTGTCTTGGCCGTGTCGGCGCAGCCGTTCAGTTCGCCGGGCGTACCGCTGCTGCCGGGCACGACGCTGACTATCTCCGCGTCCGTTATGCTGCCCTCGCGCAGCGGCACAAGAAGCTCGGTTCCGCTGTCGCTTATGCTGTGCCCCAGCGCGCCGTACATGCCGCTTTCGGGGTCGATAAAGGTCAGCGTGCCGATGCCTGATATGCCGTCACGCAGCCACATCCCGAGCATCCATTGCCCCTCGCTCGACTGCACCGGCTGCACGGTATAGCTGCATGTGCTGCCCTCGCGCTCGACGACGACCGTCACGGGCTGCCCGTTCAGCTCGCCCACCGCGTTCACAAAATCCTGCGCACTGTCAAGCTCACTTTCGCCGACGCCGACTATCAGGTCTCCTGTGCATATGCCCGCATCGCCCGCGGGACAGCGCTCGCCGTCCGCGGTCTCAACGCCCGTCAGTCCAGCCACAAGAACGCCGCGAGTGCTTATCTGTATCCCGATCGCCTGCCCGCCGAGCACTAGCTCCTGCGCGAACGCAGCCGTGCCGAGCAGCGCTGCGAATGCGGGGCAGAGCGTCAGAACCAGAAAAATTTTTTTCAAGCCCATCTTATCCCTCCTGCCTGTTTTTGCTGCAAGGATAAGTATGTGCCGAAGCGCGTGGATTAAAGGCGGGGATGCCTGCTAATCAGAGAAGTTTTTGTAAAAAAGCGCCGGTTCCGGCGCTTTTAAATGCCTAAAATTATTTATCCAATATGTGCACATTCATGTGCTCGTAGCTCATTTCCACGCCATGCGCCGCGAAGCACTCGCGCACGCGCTCATTCATGCCGAAATGCACGTCCCAGTAGTCCGAATTTTTGCACCAGATGCGCACAAGATATTCAATGCTGCTGCTCTTGTACTCGCTGATGGCGATGAACGGCGCGGGATCAGTGTGGATGCGTTCGTCGGCACGGATCGCGTCCATTATCGCGGCCTTGACGTCCGCCGTCGGCGCGTCGTAGCTCGCCTCAAAGCGCATATCAACGCGGCGCACCGGCTCCTTGCTGTAATTGATGACGGACGCGGAGGTCACGTCGCCGTTCGGGATGCTGATGACGGTGTTGTCCACCGTGTCCATGACGGTGTAAAACATGCCGATGGTTTTTATCGTACCTGATTTGCCGCCGATATCCACGAAATCGCCCGCGACGAATGGCTTTGCCATGAGCAGCGTGATGCCCGAGAACAGGTTCGACATTATATTCTGTATCGACAGCGACAGCGCAAGACCTGCCACACTGACCAGTGCGATAAGCGACGTCGTCGGGATACCGAGGCTGTCCGCGACGATTATGCCCGTGATTATCCACATAGCCGCCTTGACGACGGAGCGGATGAAGCCGCGCAGTGCGCCGTCCAGCCGCTTGGAATTGGCCAGTGCCTTGTCGGTGAGCTTTGTTAGAAGCAAGATGCAGACAAGGCAGACCGCCAGCGCGAGCACGCCCGATATCAGCTTATCCAGCGCGAGCGAGCCGATCGAAATTTTCGATAGTTCTTTTGTGATGGCGTTTACATCTATTATTTCTTCCATCATAGTTTCCCCCGAAATTTTGATTTATATGCTGCCGAGATAGCCCTCGAGGATCAGGCTGGCCGCCACGGCGTCCACGGTTTTGCGGTGTTTTTTTTCTTTTTTACCGCTGGCGTGGAGGATGGCGTGCGCTTCGATGCTGCTGCGCCGCTCGTCCCAGAGGACGACCGGCAGCGCGCACTCTGCTTCAAGCATTTCCTTGAATCTGCGGCTTTTTTCGGCGCGCACGCCCTCGCTGCCGTCCATGTTTTTCGGCAGGCCGAGCACCAGCCGCTCAGCTCCGCGCTCCTTCGCGGCCTCCGCGATGCGCTTTGCCGCGCGCTCCATGTCCCATTCCTCCATGGTCCACGCCTCACCGCAGAGTATGCCCATCGCGTCCGACACCGCAAGTCCGGTCCGCGCGTCGCCGAGATCGATCGCCATTATCCTCATATGCTACCTCCGGCAAATTTGCCTGTTTTTGATCTGTTTTGATTTAAATATACCATGGTTTATAACACCTTGCAACTATTGACTTGCCGGAAAGAAAAGGTTAAACTTTATATAAACCTGTCAAAAACCTGGAGAGAAACAGCAGATGAGCAATTTTGAAGTGTGTCTCAACGCCGTTTTCCCGCTGATCGCGATGATGCTTGTGGGCTTCGTCGTGCGTCAGACGGGGCTTGTAAACGGCAAGGACGTTGAGAAAATGAATAAGGTGGTATTCCGCGTATTCCTGCCCGTGCTTGTGTTCAAGCAGGTGTATAATTCAAATCTGGCAAACGCGATCCGCCCGCGGCTGCTGCTGTACGCGGTTCTTGGTGTGCTGGCGGTCTTTGGGCTGGCGTGCATAACGGCGAAGCTGCTTATCAGGAACCGCAGCCAGCGCAGCGCGGTGATACAGGGAATCTACCGCTCCAATTTCGCCATTATCGGCATACCGATCGCGCAGAGCCTGCTGAACGGCGCGGACACCGGCGCGGTGTCGGTGCTGCTGGCGGTCGTGGTGCCGATGTATAACGTGCTTGCGGTCATAATACTTGAGACGTATTCGGATAAGCACGACAGCGTCGGCCATGTGCTGCTGGACGTGGCGAAGAATCCGCTGATACTCGGCTCGCTCTGCGGAATAATATTTCTCATTTTCGGCTGGAAGCTGCCTCCGCTGATAGAATCCGTTGTGAATTCGATGAGCGGCGTCGGAAGCCCGATGATGCTGTTCCTGCTGGGCGCGTTCTTCGAGTTCAGACGCCTGAAGGAGCATTTGTATCCGCTTACCGTTGCCTGCGTGGGGCGGCTCGTGGTCATGCCGGCGATTTTCCTGTCACTTGGTGCGCTGCTGGGCTTCCGCGGAGTAGAGTTCGCGGCGCTCATCGGCATATTCGCCTCGTCAAACGCCGTGGCGGCCTTCACAATGACTCAGCAGATGGGCGGCGACGCCGGACTTGCCGGAGACATAGTCGTCGTGACAAGCACGCTGTGCCCGTTCACGATATTCGGCTGGAGCTTCCTGTTCAAGAGCCTCGGGATGTTCTGAGCAGGGGAGCGTACTGCTCCAAAAAATCCCGTAAATTCAATAAAAAACAGCTTGACCTCTTGCCCGCACTGTGGTATAGTATGAATTACCTGTCGGACGAGAGGTCTGTTTTTGCGCGCATTTTTCGCCGCAAGCCCTCGTCACAATACAGGGAGGCAATGCCCGCAATGCGGGTAAATAAAATAGGAGGTGCCGAAAGAATGGCTGCAGGCGCAAGAGTAAAAATCACACTCAGATGCGAAGAATGCAAGCAGAGGAACTACAACACGGTCAAGAACAAGAAGAACACTTCTGACCGTTTGGAGCGCAGCAAATATTGCCCCTTCTGCAGAAAGCACACCAAGCACGTTGAGACTAAGTAACTTCTGAAAGGATGCGTGAAAATGGCTGACGAAAAGAAAATCAGCGCTGCCCCCGCAAAGGCAGTCACCGCCGTTAAGAAGGACGACAACACCAAGCCCGGCTTCTTCAAGAGAGTCGGCAAGTGGTTCCGCGAGATGAAGAGCGAGCTGAAGAAGGTCATTTGGCCGACCGGCAAGCAGCTCACCAACAACACTCTCGTCTCCGTCGTAATGATGGTGGCTTCCGCAATAGTTCTCTGGGGCTTCGACTGGCTGGCGAACGCGCTGGTCAAGGCGCTCCTTACACTGGCGGGTTGATAACATGGCGGAAGACGCGAAATGGTACGTTGTTCATACGTACTCAGGTTATGAAAACGCAGTGGCCGCGGCCGTGATGAAGGCTGCGGAAAACCGCAGGATGACCGATCTGATAAGAGAAGTCAACATCCCTATGGAAACCGTCACCGAGATCACCGACGGCAAGGAAAAAACCGTTGAACGCAAGGTTTTTCCGGGCTACGTTCTCGTGAAGATGATCCTTACGGATGACAGCTGGCATCTTATCCATAACGTCCGCGGTGCAACAGGCTTCGTAGGCTCCGACGGTAAGGCCGTCCCCCTGACGGAGCAGGAAATTTATGATCTGGGTGTCGAACACAAGGAGATCGTTCTGAACTATCAGCTCGGCGATACCGTACGTGTCACCGACGGGCCTCTGGCCGGCTTCAGCGGCGTCGTGGACGAGCTTGAGCCCGATAAGGACAGAGTCCGCGTTGTAGTCTCTATGTTCGGCAGAGAGACTCCGGTCGATCTGGAGCTCGATCAGGTCGAAGTAATTAAAGATTAATAAGAAAGAGGTGCTGTAAATTGGCACAGAAAGTAGTTGGATACGTTAGATTCCAGGTTCCTGCCGGCAAGGCAACTCCGGCTCCCCCTGTAGGTCCCGCACTGGGCCAGTACGGTGTTAACATCGGCCAGTTCACTAAGGACTTCAACGAGCGCACCAAGGGCGACATGGGCATGATGATCCCTGTTGTCATCACCGTGTACTCTGACCGCAGCTTCACTTTTATCACCAAGACTCCTCCTGCCGCCCTGCTCATCAAGAAGGCATGCGGCATCGAGACCGCTTCCGGCGTTCCTCAGAGAGACAAGGTCGCAACTATCAGCAAGGAAGACGTCCGCAAGATCGCCGAGCAGAAAATGCCCGACCTCAACTGCACCGACATCGAATCCGCCATCAGCATGATAGCCGGCACCTGCCGCTCCATGGGCGTTGTCGTTGGCGACTGATAGAGCGAGCTTCTCGCTCCTCATGCGGCAGTAAGCAATTCGCTGCCGCCTAACGTGGGAGGATTAATCCATCCGACTCAACCACATTATTAGGAGGAAAACAAATTGTTTAGAGGTAAAAATTATAAAGAGAGCGCAAAGCTCATCGATAAGCAGGCACTCTATGATCCCATGGAGGCTCTGAATCTTGTTATCAGCGCCAGCAAGGCCAAGTTCGACGAGACCGTCGAGCTGCACGTCAAGCTCGGTGTTGACGGCCGTCACGCTGACCAGCAGGTCCGCGGCGCGATCGTCCTGCCCAACGGCACCGGTAAGTCCGTCCGCGTCCTGTGCTTCTGCAAGCCGGAGCGCGTTGAAGAGGCTCTCGCAGCCGGCGCTGACTACGCAGGCGGCATGGATCTCGTCGAGAAGATCCAGAAGGAGAACTGGTTTGAGTTCGATACCGTTATCGCCAGCCCCGACATGATGGGTACCGTTGGCCGTCTCGGTAAGATCCTCGGACCTAAGGGCTTGATGCCGTCTCCGAAGGCCGGCACCGTCACCCCGAACATCAAGCAGGCTATCACCGAGGCTAAGGCCGGTAAGGTCGAGTACCGTCTGGACAAGACCAACATCATCCACTGCCCCATCGGCAAGGTCAGCTTCGGCGCAGACAAGCTCTATGAGAACTATGTTGCTCTCATCGGCGCTATCAACAAGGCAAAGCCCGCGGCAGCAAAGGGCCAGTACATCAAGTCCTGCGTCACCGCTTCCACCATGGGCCCCGGCGTCAAGATCAACGCTCAGAAGCAGCTCTGATTCCAATAGGAATATGATAAACCAAAAGCTCCCGATTTCATCGGGAGCTTTTAATAATGATCAAGCGCCGTGAATTTCACGGCGCTTGACTCGTTGTATTTACCGTTCTTCTCGGAAGTATGCCAGACCAAGGGAGGCGGGGGGCTGGTTCTCACGCTTGTTGCGCATGCTGGTGATGACGAGGACGATTATCGTGACGATGTACGGCAGCATCTTATACAGCTCTTTTATTGCGAAATTCATGCCGCTGGGGATGAAGATGTACAGGATATACAGGCCGCCGAACAGGAACGAGGAGATGATGCCGACGTTCGGACGCCAGATCGTGAAGATGACCAGCGCGATGGCGAGCCAGCCGCGGTCGCCGAACGCGTCGTTCGACCAGACGCCGCAGGCATAGTCCATAACGTAGTACAGACCGCCGAGACCGGCTATCATGCTGCCCACGCAAGTCGCTACGTACTTGTACTTATTGACGTTGATACCGGCGGCGTCCGCGGTGTTCGGGCTTTCGCCGACGGCGCGGAGCTGGAGGCCGATGCGGGTGCGCTTGAGAACATAGGCCGCGACGACGGCGATTATCACCGCGAGGTAGGCCAGAAAACCGTAGGACAGGAATATCTTGCCGAACCAGCCGAGCTTATCGGCAAAGGGCAGGGCGCGGCTGTAATAGCTGCTGGTGGCGGAGAGGGAGATGGACGGAACCTCGCTGCCGGTGAGCTTTATCAGCGAGCCGCCGAAGAAGTTGCCGAAGCCGACGCCGAAAGTCGTCAGCGCAAGGCCGGTGACATTCTGGTTAGCGCGCAGCGTAACGGTCAGAAAGCAGTAGATAAGCCCCATGATGAGCGAGCCGAAGAGCGAGGAGAGCAGCGGGATCATGATGGCGAGGAAGCCGTTCATGCTGCCCGCGGCGGCCTGTTCATACAGGAACGCGCCGATAACGCCGCTGATGCCACCAACGTACATGACGCCGGGGATGCCGAGGTTCAGGTTGCCGGATTTCTCTGTCAGGGTCTCGCCGGTGCTGCCGAAGAGCAGCGGGATGCCCTGCATGATGGCTCTCGGAATGAAAGAAACAAAATCAAACATTGGCCGTTCCTCCTTCTTTTTCCGCGTTTTTCGCGCTGCGGCGGAAGCTTATCTTGTAGGTGATGAAAAATTCGCTTCCGATGATGAAGAAAAGGATGATACCGGTGAGGATATCGGCAAAGGAATGGTTAAGACCGAAGGTCGTGGAGATCTCTCCAGCGCCGCGGTCGAGGAAAACGAGCAGGAAGCTTGTGAGGATCATAAATATGGGGTTGAACTTTGCAAGCCACGATACCATGACCGCCGTGAAGCCGCGGCCGCCCGCGATCGTCGTGGATATGGTGTGGTCGGTGCCGCCGACGAGAAGAAGACCCGCGATGCCGCATATCGCGCCGGAGAGCAGCATCGTCCGTACGATGACCTTCTCAACCTTGATGCCGACGTAGCGCGCGGTGCGCTCGCTCTCGCCGACAACAGCGATCTCATAGCCGTGCTTGGAGTAGTTGAGGTAGATGTACATGCCGACGGTCAGCACTGCGACGATGATGATGTTCAGCAGATATTTGTAATTGCCGATCTGCGGCAGCCAGCCAAGCTCAGTGGCCTGGTTTATGATGCCGACCTTGCCGGAACCCTTGGGGGATTCCCAGATGATGACAAAATACGCGACAAGCTGGGTCGCAACGTAGTTCATCATGAGGGTGAACAGCGTCTCATTGGTGTTCCATTTGGCCTTGAAGATGGCCGGTATAAGACCCCATATCGCACCGGCGGCGATGCTCGATACGGCCATGACCGCAATCAGCGCCCCGTTCGGAAGTTTGTCCGAAAGGCAGATCATGCATGCCGCGGCGGCAAGCGCGCCCGCGAGCACCTGACCCTCGCCGCCGATGTTCCAGAAGCGCATCCGGAACGCGGGCGTCACTGCGAGAGAAACGCACAGCAGCAGCGCGATGTTCTGACCGAGTATCCATATCTTTCGCGGCGTGCCAACGGCGCCGTATATCATGGTCGAATAGACCTGAAGGGGGTTTTCGCCCGTCGTCAGGCTGGTCACCAGCGCGCAGAACAGCAGCGCGAGCACGATGGCCGCCGCGCGGATGCCCCACGCCTGATACCAGGGCAGCGCGCCGCGCTTCACGATATGAAACAGAGGGGCGTTATTCTGCTTATTCATCGGCCTTACCTCCCAGCTTCGTCATCATCATGCCGACGTCGCGTTTCGAAGCGCTGCGGCCTTCAACAATACCGCTTACCTTGCCGCCGCACAGGACAAGGATCTTGTCCGCCAGCTCCAGCAGCACGTCCAGATCCTCGCCGACATAGATGACGGCGACGCCCGCAGCCTTCTGCTTGTTGATAAGATTATATATCGTATAGGAAGAGTTAATGTCCAGCCCGCGCACGGCGTAGGCGGTGAGCAGAACGGTGGGCGCGGAGGCTATCTCGCGGCCGACCAGAACCTTTTGCACGTTGCCGCCGGAGAGACGGCGCACGGGAGTGCTGATGCCGGGGGTGCTGACCTCCAGCTCGTCGACAACGTTCTGCGCAAGCTTGCGCGGCGATTTTCTGTCGGTAAAGAAGCCGCGGCCCTTTCTGAAGGAGCGGAGCATCATGTTGTCGGCGAGATCCATGCTGCCGACAAGACCCATGCCGAGACGGTCTTCAGGGACAAAGCTGAGCGCGACGCCCATCTGCGCGATCGCAAGCGGATCCTTGCCGATAAGCTCTTCGCGCGTGCCGTCGTCCTCAATGTAGCTGACGCTGCCGCTCTCGATGGGCTGAAGTCCGGCGATGGCCTCGAGCAGCTCCTTCTGGCCGCAGCCGGAGATGCCAGCAATGCCGAGGATCTCGCCGGAATTTGCGGTGAAGGACACGTCGTCAAGCTTCAGGATGCCGTCAATGCTGCGCACGGTCAGGTTCTTGACCTCGATGCGAGGCTTCGGGTCGACGGGATCGGGGCGGTCAATGTTCAGCGTGACGGGGTGGCCGACCATCATGTTGGTCATTTCCTGCGCGTTCGTGGACTTGGTGGGCATATCGCCGATGAACTGCCCGTGGCGCAGAACAGCCACGCGGTCGGACAAGTCCTCAACCTCGTGCATCTTGTGCGTGATGATGACGATCGCCTTGCCCGCGTCGCGCATGTTGCGCAGGACGGCAAAGAGCTTGTCCGTCTCCTGCGGGGTCAGGACGGCGGTAGGCTCGTCAAGAATGAGTATGTCCGCGCCGCGGTAGAGCACCTTGATTATCTCAACGGTCTGCTTCTGGGAGACGGACATGTCGTATATCTTCTGGTTCGGGTCAACGTCAAAGCCGTATTTCTCGCAGATGTCGCGCACGCGCTGAGCTACGGCTTCCATATTGAGCCTGCCAGGCTCCTTGAGGCCGAGAACAATGTTCTCCGCCGCGGTCAGGACATCGACGAGCTTGAAATGCTGGTGGATCATGCCGATGCCGAGATCAAACGCGTCCTTCGGCGAGCGGATGACGACCTCCTTGTCGTCGATGAAGATCTGCCCCTCATCCGGAAAATATATGCCGGAGAGCATGTTCATGAGCGTGGTCTTGCCGCTGCCGTTTTCGCCGAGCAGGGCGAGGATCTCGCCGCGATAGATGTCCAGCCAGACCTTGTCGTTTGCGACGACCGGACCGAAGGTCTTCGTAATGTTGCGCATTCTCACTGCGGCATGCTTGCTGTCCAAAGGCGTCAACTCCTTGCTGTCAGATGTAAAGAGATTATATTATATAGTGTTGTATAAAGTCAAATAATACTGCAAAGGGCAGCGCAGCGGGGGGAGAACTGCGCTGCCCTTCACAGTAAAGGGAGGGACGGCAGCCCCGGAAAGGGAGCCGGGGCTGCCGGATGGGAATCGTTATATTTTAGTATGCCTCGTCGAGCAGAGTGATGCCGTCGATACGGAGATCGAAGTAAGGAGCGGAGCGCATCTCAGACTCGTGGAAGTAACCGTCGAGGATGACTTCGGTGTCGGCCTCGTAGTTAGGATCGGTGTTGACGTCGGCCATGTAGCTGGTGAGGGTCTCGCCGCCGACGGTGAAGTTGGCGGTGTCGAACACATGGATGGTGCCGGCCTCAAGAGCGGCCTTGACTTCGGCGATCTTGTCGGCGGTGCCGGCAGCTGCGGCAGCCTCATTGACCTCGGTCAGGACGACGGAACCGGTTGCAAGAGTGCCGGTCCAGTCGGCGGGGATGGTCTCGCCATTTGCAACAGCGTTGATGACGAACTTATAGTAGGGAGCCCAGTCGATTCTGGAGGAGACGATGAAGGTGTTGGGGCAAGCGGAGATGGTGGAGCCGTTGTAGGAAACGTTGGGGACACCGGCGGTCTCGCAAGCGGTGGGGGCGCCCATGGAGTCGGCGTGCTGGCTGACGAGCTTGCAGCCGTTGGCGATGAGCTTGTTGGCGGCTTCCTTCTCAGCGGTCTCATCATACCAGGAACCGGTGAAGGTCACTTCCATGGTAGCGGTGGGGCAGACGGAGCGAGCGCCGAGGAAGAAGGAGGTGTAACCGGAAACGACTTCAGCGTAGGTGAATGCGCCGACGTAGCCGATCTTGGCATCTTCAGCGGCGAAGTCGCCGTTGTCGATCATCTCATTGAGCTTGAGACCGGCAGCAACGCCGGCGAGGTAACGGCCTTCATAGATGGAAGCGAATGCATTGTGGTAGTTGTCAAGACCCTCGGTGTGAGCCTTGGTACCGGTGGAGTGGCAGAACTGAACTTTGGGGAACTCCTTGGCGGCCTGGATGATATAGTCTTCGTGACCGAAGCTGTCGGCAAAGACGATGTTGCAGCCGGCGTCGGCCAGCTCAGCGGCGGCCTCGTAGCAGGACTGATCCTCAGGAATGTTGGTCTTGAAAACGGACTCAACGCCGAGGGCCTCGCATGCTTCCTTGGCAGCGTTCATGAAGTTGAGGTCATAGGTGGAGTTCTCGTCGTGCAGGAAGATAAAGCCGACCTTGAGAGCGGAAAGATCCGCGGCGGACTGGTTCTCGGAGGCGTTGTCAGAGGGCTGGCTGCTTTCGGCAGCGTCGTCCTGCTTGGGGGCGGCAGAGTTGGAATTGCCGCAGGCGCACAGCGCAAACACCATAGCGAGAGCAAGCAGAAGTGCAACAAACTTTTTCTTGTCCTTTTTCATTCTTCGATCTCCTCATAATGTTTTGTTATTTTTATCTAAACTGCATTGCAGTGAAGATACTGAAAAATGCATTGACCGCGGTCTGAACGGAACCACGGTCAATGCATCGAGAAGGGACAAAAAATCATGCCCCCTGTATAGTACATTTTCCGATAGTCCGGTCATTTACGGCGTCCGGGTAGAAACTTCAAATCCATATCATTTGCTATATATCGAAGCGGTATTCAATTGGTTTGTACCTTTATGCTAACAGCCGCGCGCAAAAAAATACAGGATGGGTAGAGTAAGA
>URGI01000042.1 GCA_900547315.1 uncultured Eubacteriales bacterium
TGTTTACTTCATGGAACGAGATTCATCATGTCCGCACATTTGAAACGCAAGTACATAGCGGAACGAATTTCACGAGCTGCCCACTGCATTGGGTGATATTTTCAAAGCGGCAAGTTATGACCATAGATTGCAGAAAAATCCTGAAATGCGGGAGCGGGAGGCTCCGCAACAATGTTGTTTTCCATATCAGTCCCAAACTTTACGACGAGATAAAAATGTATTTTCCAGAGAAATTTCAAGATGTACTTGACCCATATATCAAGTACATTTCATTGGCAACGGATAGCTTAAACAGAAAAGTATACAGGTAATTTAAAATAGGGGAAGCCGTATCACGAAAAGCAAAAGCCCGACGCTCTGCGTCGGGCTTGATCATTGCGTTTACAGGTGCTGGTCGCGGTCGATTTTGTCGTAGTGCTTGAGCATGAAGCCCTCCATGACGGAGGTCAGCTTCATGTCGAGATTGAAGAAATACACGACGAAGGTGACGGCGAAGAAGCCGAGGCCGGCTATGCCGAGCTTTATCATCAGCTTGCGGAGCTTTTTCCAGAACATCTTATTTCCTCCTTACCAAGACTTCTCGTCCTTGAGATTCTCAAGGCTGGGATCGACAGGCTCTTCCTGCATGACGGTGCGCATGTAGTTGTTCACCTGCTCGCGCACGCCCTGACGGGATATCACGCGCGGGTCGAACAGATCGTGCGTGACCCAGACGAGGTGGATGCCGTGCTCTCTGGCGCGCTCCTCGAACATGCCGTGCATGCCGTCGAGCGCCTTGCAGCTCATGTGCTCCCAGAGAATGACCATGTCGGCGTTGAACTCCGTGCAGTACTCCCACAGCTCGTCAAGCAGGACTTTGTAGCCGCCGTGGGTGCGGTTGCGCATGATCATGTTCTCGGTCAGCCATGCCATGTCGTAGTATGCCTGCTCGCGGTTCTCGGGGGTGTCCTCAGTGACGAGCTCCTTGGTGGAGACCATGGAGAGCATATCGGTCAGCGGCACGATGCCCCAGCAGTTGAGCAGCCACACGAGGAAGTCCATGTAGAAGTGCGACTGGACGCCCCAGATGATGGCTCTGTGGCGGTACTCGTTCGCTGCCATCTTCTTTTTCTTGTAGGCGCGCTCGGCGAGCTTGGTTATCTTGCGGTCAACATCCTCAAAGGCCTTGACCTTGCCGCAGATGGCCATGTAGTTGGTCTCGGTGTAGAGGGCGAGGTTGGAGCCGAATACCTGCGGGTAATCGGTCTTGTTCATCTCAAGCCACTCGAGACGGCACTTGGTGGCGTAGTTGACGCGCTTGGCGCACTCGAAATATGCGTCCCAATCCCACTTCTCGCCGGTGTGCTCCTCGATAAAGGCGATAGCGCTCTTGATCTCCTGTGCTGCGTAGTCCTGCACGTCGTCCTCGCGGTGACGCAGAGGGGCGGCAAGCTGGAACACGGGGATGCCGTCCTCAAGCTCAAGACGCTTGGAGATAACGCCGTTGCCGAGCAGAGAGCCGTCGCAGGTGGTGTTGCACTGGACGGCGCAGGCGCCGAGCACGGGCGCGTCGTCGTCGATGGAGACGCCGGCTTCTGCCTCGGGCATAGGGCAGACGTCGCCCGCAAGGCCGTATTCCTGTGCGATGTCGATGTAATGCTCCGCTGCGTGCTGGTTCAGAAGCACGGAGACGTAGGTGGACGGGGTCTCGCGGCTAAGACCCTTCAGGGTCGGGAAGCCCATCATGACGGCGGTCATCTCGTTTTCATCGACGAGAACGACCTTGTCGGAGAACTTCTTGTCGTTGCCGATGCGGCGGTCGCCGCGGAAGAGGCCGTCAAGCAGCTTTGCGACGTCCTCGATTATGAGATCCTGCTCCAAATGGCAGATGCGCAGATGCTCGCCGCGCAGACCCTGCGTATGACGGTCGACCATCATGGGGACGGCGAGGTAGTTTGCCATCCAGCGGTAGCGGAACATGGCCTTGATGTTTCTCGGCTTCGAGACCATCTTTGCCATGGTGATCCAGTTGTGGAGCCAGCGGGAGTAATCATAGAGCGTGTCCACCAGACCGCGCCACTCGCGGCGGTTCCTGACCTTGCCCTCAGTGTAGAATTTGCCGAAATTCTCGCAGCCTATTCTCTTATTGCTCATCACTTGTCCCCTCCCTGAATCTTCTTTATCTCAATGCTCTCAACGAAGGCCTGCACGCGGGTGCGCATCTGGCCGGAGGTAGAGATGTTGTACGGGCGGTCAACGGACAGCACGGGGTAGCCGTAATCGTCATGCAGGATGTGCGAACCCATCATGCGCTCGTATGCCCAAGGATCGCAGAACTTTATCTGCTCGTAGATGATACCGTCAGCATCGTATTCCTTAGCAAGCGCGTTGACATACTCGCGGCGGCCGGTCATCTTGGCGGTGTTCATGTAACGGGGACATTGTCCACGGTACATATACTGGCGGCAGATCTGCGTCAGCGCGTCCTCGTCGTCGGTCAGCTCTATGGGGTTTCTGCCGGGGAGCGAGCCGTAGCAGAAACGGTCGGCACAGACATATGCGCCGGTATCCTCGATGAGCTTGATGAAGTCGGTATCATCGACCTCGGAGCCGACTACCAGCACGCGGGCGCGGTAGCCCTTTTCGTCCGGCTCGCGGGTCTTGAGCTCTTCCAGCGTCTCTTCGAGCTTGTCGATAAGCAGGTACTTGGGGGCGACGTAGGTCGCCAGCGTGATGACGTGGAACTCGTAGCCGGTGATACGCGGCTTGTCGCCCTTGCGGTATTCGCCGATGGCGCGGATAAGCTCGCAGATGCGGTTGTGCTCCGCGACGGCCTGACGTATCGCCTTGTCGGAGATGTCGATGCCGTAGTGCTCATGCAGGGGCTTGAGGATGTGATTCGTGCACTGGAGAGTGTAGAGATTCAGGCCGTTGTCGTCGGCCTTCATGGGTATCTCCATGTACTCGAAGAAAAACTTCTCCTTGCCCTTGCCGAGAGCCTTCAGCAGCTCCATGTTCTCGACGGCGCGGTTCATCATCGTGCAGCCGTCGGGAGTGATGAGACAGTCGGCAAAGTTGTAGCCGCCCTCGATGGCGCGCTCAAGCAGGGCGCGGCTGTACTCGCAGAGGAAGCTGGTCATGTAGTAGGTTGCCATTTCCATGGAACCGGTGCGCGGCGCGCGCAGACGCGTAGAAAACGCGCCCGGCAGGTTCAGCAGCGGCTCCGGGGTGTTCTCGCAGACATAAGCAACGCAGACCTTCCCCTCGCTCTGCGCCTGCAGGATAAGCTCATTCTGCGCCTCCTGAAGGAGGTTTTCAAAATAGAGCAGGTGCTTGAGATCTTTCATATTTCTTCTCCAATCGCCGGAAACCGGCGGCATCCAGCACTAGAATATGGCCGCATAAAACGACCGTCATTATTTTAACACTTGTTTTTCCGATTGCAATATACAGTTGAAGCGTTTTTGATAAAAAGTTGTCGAAAAATGCGTTCAGCCGTTCCACTCGGCGGCCTGAGCGCGAAGCCAATCGCACCATGCATCCACGCCTTCGCCGGTCTTTGCGCTTATCGGGAAGATTTTGATGTCGGGGTTGCGCATCTTCGCAAACTCCACGACCTTGTCCATGTCGAAATCGAAGTAGGGCAGGACGTCGATCTTGTTGATTATCAGCGCGTCGCAGACCTGAAATATCAGAGGGTATTTAAGGGGCTTGTCGTGCCCTTCGGGGACGGAGAGTATCATGGCGTTCTTCGCCGCGCCCGTGTCGAACTCCGCCGGGCAGACGAGGTTGCCGACGTTTTCCAGCACGACGAGGTCGAGGTCGTCAGTGCCCATCTCGTCGAGTCCCTGATGGGTCATGTCCGCGTCGAGATGGCACATGCCGCCGGTGTGGAGCTGGATGACCTTCTTGACACCTGTGCGGGATATGCGATCGGCGTCGACGTCGGAGTCGATATCGGCCTCCATGATGCCGATGTTCATCTCGCCCGAAAGCTTCTCGACGGTGCGGGTCAGGGTAGTGGTCTTGCCGCTGCCGGGGGAGCTCATAAGGTTCAGCAGGAAGCAGTGCTGCTTACGCAGCTCCGCGCGCAGTACGTCGGCCGCGTCGTCATTTGCCTTGAATATGCTCTGTTTTATCTCGTAAACCTTGTAATCCGCCATATCTATCCTCCGATCAGCAGGCGACTATTTCTTTTATGTTCATTTCCTGCCCCTGCTGGAGCCAAGTATGGCCGCTGCCGCAGTTGGGGCAGGTCTTGCCGTACTTCACGGTGGGGTAGGTCGTCTTGCAGTCGTCGCACCATGTGACGGCCGGGATTATCTCATACTTGAACTCCGTATGCTCGATAAGCGGAGTCTTTTTCGCGTACCACTGCCAGCAGTCGCTGAGATATTCCGGAACTATGCCGGACACTTCGCCGAACTCCAGCGTGACGGACTGGATGTTGGTGAGCTTGTTTTCCTTGGCTATCTCGTCGACCTGCTTGATGACGTAGGTCACTATGCTAAGCTCGTGCATAACTTTCCTTTCTGAAAACAGGTGCGGGGATATCCCACACCTGTCTGATCTGTTCCGGGATGATTATTTGCCAGAAAGCTGCTTCTTGATTATCTTTACCTGACGCTTTGCGGCGTAGGGACCGATGGCCTTGAACTTGTCCTCGGCGGGGATCATCTTGCTGTTCTGCGGACGGTTGCGCTTGAGGTGTATAGCGTCGAACTCGCACTTGGTGGTGCAGATACCGCAGCCGATGCACTTGTTCGGGTCAACCACGCTGCGGCCGCAGCTCAGGCAGCGGGAAGCCTCGGACTTTATCTGCTCCTCGGTGAAGGTCACACGGTCGTCGCACATGGTGAGAACCTTTTTCTTGTCGATGACGACCTCGGAGCGGGCGGGCTTCTTTATCTTCTCTACGGGCAGGGCAAGATTTTCCTTGTCAAGCTCCTTGAACTCGCGGAGATTGCGGTGAATGGTCAGAGTCTGGCCGACGTTGACGTAGCGGTGGATGGACACTGCACCCTCACGGCCGCTGGCGATGGCGTCGATGGTGTACTTCGGGCCGGTCGCGCAGTCGCCGCCGACGAACACGTCGGGCTCTGCGGTCTGGAATGTGACGCCGTCATGCGCGATGAGGCGGCCGTCGGGAGTCTCGGCGGCGGTGCCGGCGAGGACTGCGCCGTACTCGGAGCGCTGGCCGATGGCGACCAGAACGTTGGAGCAGGGAACGGTGATGGTCTCGTTCTCGTCATAAACGGGAGCGAACTTGCCGTTTGCGTCGCGCACGGAGACACAGCGCATAAGCTCTATGCCGGTGACCTTGCCGTCCTCGCCGAGGATGGCCTTGGGCGCCCAAGAGTTGTTGATGACGACGCCGTCGGCGATGCCTGCGTTCTTCTCGTCGGGAACGGTGGGCATCTCTTCGTCCTTCTCAAGGCAGTACATGTTGACGCTGCCGCCGGTCAGACGCTTTGCCGCGCGTGCCACGTCGATGGCCGCGTTGCCGCCGCCGATAACGATAACGTCGCCGGAAAGCTCCTTAGTCGCGCCGCTGTTGACGGAGCGCAGGAAGTCGAGACCGCCCTGAACGCCTGCCAGCTCTTCACCGGGAATGTTGAGCTTTGCGGCCTTCTGGAGACCGACAGCGACGTAGAAGGCCCTGAAGCCCTCCTCGCGGAGCTGCTGGATGGTGACATCCTTGCCGACCTCAACGCCGCAGCGGAACTCGACGCCCATCTCACGCAGGACGTCTATCTCGGACTTGACGATGTCCTTGCCGACGCGGAAGGAGGGGATGCCGTTGATGAGCATACCGCCGGGGGCGGCTTCCTTCTCGAATACGACCGGGCTGTAACCCTCGATGGCGAGGAAGTACGCGCAGGACATACCTGCGGGGCCTGCGCCGATTATTGCGATCTTCTGGTCAAACTTCTCATGCGTGCAGGAGTTCATGGCGGGCACGTAGCGGTGCTCGGCCTTCATGTCCTGCTCGGCGATGAATTTCTTTATCTCGTCGATGGCGAGCGGCTGGTCGACGCTGCCGCGGGTGCATGCGTCCTCGCAGTACTTGCGGCAGATGCTGCCGCAGACGGCGGGGAAGGGGTTATCCTTCTTGATGAGCTTGAGAGCGTCCGCATAGCGGCCGTCGGCGGCCATCTTTATGTAGCCCTGAATGGCTATGTGAGCGGGGCAGGCGACCTTGCAGGGCGCGGTGCCGGTCGGCCAGGTCTGGATGGAGCCGTTCTCGTTTCTGTAATTCTTGTTCCAGTGATCCTCGCCCCACTTGGTGTCATCGGGCAGCTCGTGGCGCGGGTACTGGATGGGGCCTTCCTTGGTGCAGAGCTTCTGGCCGAGGCGTACCGCACCGGCGGGACATGTCTCAACGCACTTGCCGCAGGCGACGCACTTTTCGGGATCGGTCTCGGCGGTGTAGGCGGAAGCGGAGAGGTTCGGGGTGTTGAAGAGCTGGGATGTGCGCAGAGCGTTGCAAACGCCGACAGCGCAGTTGCAGATACCGAAGATCTTGTTCTCGCCGTCGATGTTGGTTATCTGGTGGACATAGCCCTTGTCCTCGGCCTTCTGAAGGATCTCCATGGCCTCTTCATAGGTGATGTCGCGGCCGTGGTTGGTCTCGCGGCAGTAGTCGGCAAAGTCGCCGACGCCGATGCACCATTCGCCCTCGATGTCGCCGGAGCCTTCGCCGCGGATGCGCTGCTGCTTACGGCAGGAACAGACAGATACGCCGATGTGACCCTCGTACTTCTTCAGCCAATGGCTGAGATGCTCGATAGGCAGGGACTTGCTCTCTGCGGGGATGGCTTTCTCAACGGGGATGACGTGCATACCGATGCCTGCGCCTCCGGGAGGCACCATCTCGGTGATACCGGCCAGCGGCAGGTATGCCATGCGCTCGAAGAAGTCCGCGGTTTCGGGGTACATGTCGGACTGTTCGGGGTTTATCATCATAATCTCTGCGCTGCCGGGGACGAACATGTCCAGCACCCAGCGCTTCTCGTGGTTCGGGTTCTTGCCGTCGAGGTTTTCCCAGTGGAACTCGACAAGGCCGCTTTCGCTGACGGCCTGCATGGCCTTCTCAAGGTATGCGCGGTCAAACTGCGGGTTCTTCTTCGCAAGCTGCTCGATGGTAAGCGGCACGCGCTTTTTCATCGTAAGACAGATGTCGAGAATGTCGTCGGCCATCTTCTGGTCGTACTTGTAGGCGGTGTACTTCAGCGCGGAGTTGATGCCCAGATACTCAGGGGATTCGGGAGTGATCTTGTCCTTGCCGAGCAGTACGGTAGCCCGGTCGGTAATTTCCTTACCGAGTTTTGCGATTTTTTCGTCTTTCGTCATGGAATTTTCAAGCCTCCTGATAGATAAAACGGGGTTTGTTATTTAATTAATATTGCTGAGTGAACTGTACCTAATTTGTTGAATATAATCAATAAGTTAACATGCTTTTTGGAATAACTCACAAAAAAACTGCAAAATATTTGCGAACAATCTTGATAAGAAGTTGACATTCACGGACAAATCGCGTAAAATGTCCTTGAAATCAGGACATCGCAAAAGGGGATGTTTTTCGTGCAGGATTCGTCATACCGGCTCAAAGAAAGCATTGCAAAATGCGCGATAGAGCTGTTCAAGACCGAGGGCTACAACAACGTCAGCGTCAACGAGATTTGCGAGAAGGTACCGGTTTCGCGCTCGGTTTTCTATACGATGTTCAAGGGCAAGCGCAGTGTTCTGGACTACGTTGTCGCAAAGCCGCAGCAGAACGACGAGGAGAGCTTCCGGAAATTCGCGGACGCGGAGAACGACTTTGAGCGCATCTGGCAGCTGTTTGACCGGTTCATAACGATCGCGCTCGACTTCGGCCCGCAGTTGACGAGCACACTGTTCATCATGCAGTTTGAGTCGCCGCAGGGCATACGCGAGGCTGTCCACGCGCTGGACGATCTTTTTGCGACGCTTGCCAAGAACTGCGCCAAGTCCGGCATAATCGAGACCGAGGAGCCGCCGGAGCTACTGTCACATATTGCGACAGACCTGATAATCCACGAGCTGTACGTCTGGTGCAGCCAGAACGGCAACTTCTCTCTGCGCGAGCGCGCCCGGCAGTACGCCGAAGTCGCGTACCATGTCAAGCCGCAGTACCGCATGACCCCCGCCCAGCGCGCGGAGCTGTGAGGTGTCGGATGGAGAATATAGATTTCAGAAAAGATTTGCTCGTTGGGCTCTTTAAGGAGTACTGCGACAAATATGATGAGCTGAACGCAAAGTTTTCCGCTGTTCCGGTCGCAAAATATGAGTACTGTAACGGTGTGAAAGGCGGCGTCTGGAGAGGATATTACCATCCAAGCCCAATAGGTGACATTGTTACAGGCAATGCAAGCCGCGGCCGGCGTGTAACGTACCCGAGAAAGGGACGTTTCTATCGATACAGGTATTTATTTGATGAGAATGGGAAACTGCTTGTTGCCGAGGACTACAGCAAAGAGCTCGGCAAACCTAAGCCTGTAATTTATTTTGATGAGCGCAGGAAGCTGTGTGTTGCCAGAGACACCAGCGAGCAGGCCGCCGTATCCGAGCCTGTACTCTGGCAAAAAGAGTTCCTTATATATGAAGGGTGGCGTGTCATTGCACCGGAATATGACATCGTATCTACGCCGGAGCTTGTGACAGTAAGCGTCTGTGATTATGACGAGCAGGGGAGAATACTCCGCTATGACAGACTGAGCTGGAGGCCACAGGATCAGATAAAGTATCAGAATTTATCATCTGAGGTATATGAATACGGTAAAAACGGGCTGCTGGAGTTTGCATATTGGGGAAGAAGTTTTGCCGGCATCACAGAAGTAGATAAATATCACTTCAACCATGATGACGAAGGCCGGCTCGTGAGCTATGATTTCTTTCGCAAAGATGGAAGCTTGGTAACATATGAGGTACCAAAGTCCAAAAGAAGAAATGTGTGATAAAGTCTAATATATAATAAAGAAAGCACCGTGTTGCGGTGCTTTCTTTATGCCGTCGTCGATGAGCTTGCCCCAAACAACGAGCATTACGCAAAATAAATGACCGATCTTATGATCGGTCATTTATTTTGGAGGCGCCACCCAGACTTGAACTGGGGAGTCGCGGATTTGCAGTCCGCTGCCTTACCACTTGGCTATGGCGCCATATGAGATTTGCGGGCGATGGTTGATGCCCGCAAATCATTTTTGGAGCGGCTTACGAGGCTCGAACTCGCTACCTCCACCTTGGCAAGGTGGCGCTCTACCGGATGAGCTAAAGCCGCATCAGCAACGGTCATTATCTTACCACAAATTGCTGATTTGTCAAGCCCCTTTTTTCATCTTAAATCGTTATAACTGAGAGAACCGTTACAGGGCTTCAGATCGGAGGCGTTCCAGCGGTAGCTGCCCCACATCGCCTCGTCGTTTTTCAGGAATCCGGCCTCTATGCCGCCGTCGATGCAGGCAGTGACGTCCACATGATAATAGTCGCCGTCAAGCTTTATGACGTTCCAGCAGTGATCCGCCCAGTCAAGCTGCCCGTACACCACGGTGCAGTCTATCCCGAGCTGGCGGCACAGCTCCGTATACGCAAGGGCGATACCCTCGCTGCCCGCATAGCCGTAGCTCAGGGCGGAGTACGCGGAATCGTAGCCGCGCGCGTCGTAATGGCAGTTCGCCGTGAGGTATTCGCAGGCGGCGAGCGCGCGGTGCGGCTCGTCCAGACGGCGCGTCTGCGCATCGAACAGGGAACCGAGCTTGCCGACGCTGTTCAAAAACGACTCCTGCTCCTCATCGTCGACGCCGTAATCCAGCGTTATCTCGTACAGGCGCTGCATGCCGGTTCCGGTATAGAGGTTCACCGAGACGTTCGGCTTTTTCGGCAGGCTCAGCGGATAGGAGGTGTACACCGAGCGGACAAGCTCCGCCATGCCGTCCTCCGTATAGGAGCTGGCGTTGATGAGCAGCACGAGCCGCTCCTCGAAGTCCGCAAACGCTGCGCGTATAACGTCCGTGAGGCCGCTTGAATACGGCAGGGAGACGATGTCCGACACGGCGGCGCGGCTCTCGGCGTAGGTTATATACACGGTCGCCTCATAATACGTGACGATCTTGTTCAGCTCATAGGCCATATTCTCGACGCAGTAGGCGCAGAGGGCGTTCTGCGTGCGTATCTGCCAGCAGGCGCTGGCCAGATCCTCGGTCGCGTCCCCGTCGTAGGCCGTGTCGAAAACGATCTTGCCGGTCGTCTCGCCGCGGAGAACAAACTCAGAGATCGCCTGCTTGAGCGAGCCGAAGCTGCGCACAGTCACCTTGTCGCCGGTATACGGGCTTGCCTGCACCGTGGGCACATAGTCGCTCACCGCCTCATATTCCTTTTCGAACGCGCTTCCGCAGCCGCACAGCGCAAAGGCGAGTGCGGCGGCAAGGATTATGGCGGTGAGACGTCTTTTCATCATTTTACCTCGTTTATGCTTTCAAAGCCGTTGCCGAAAACGTTCTTCGCGTCGGTGACGATGAAGAATGCCTTCTCGTCGATATTCTTGACGGTGCGGCGTATCTCGGCGATCTGCGTGCGCTTGATGACGCACATGATGACTTCCTTCTTGCGGTGAGAATACGCGCCCTCGCCCTCAAGAATGGTGACGCCGCGGTGGATGTGCCCGGTGGTTATCTGCTTGATAAGCTCGGCGCTGTTCTCGCTGATGATGTAGCAGATGCTGGAGTTGTCGATACCGTAGAGCACGAGGTCGACGACCTTGGTGACGACGAACATGGCGATGAGCGAGTACATCGCGCTCTCATATTTGTCGAGCACCAGCGCGTAGGCGGTGACGACGGACACGTCGATGATGAGAATGATGGTGCCGAAGTTTATATGCGGGTTCTTCTGCCGCACGAACTTTGCGACGATATCTACGCCGCCGGTCGTTGCGCCGACGAAGAAGATAAGTCCGTAGCCGAAGCCTTTTATCACGCCGCCGATGATGCTGGCGAGCATCGGGTCGTTCGTCAGGGATATGCCGGTCATGGCGAAGATATCGACAAACGCCGAGGAGAACACCGTCCCCGCGAGGGAGCCGATGAGAAACGGCAGGCCGAAGTGCTTCCACGCGATGAGAAACAGCGGCACGTTCATGATGATGGACATCATACCGACGGGGAAGCCGGTGAAATGGTTGATGATCATCGAAATGCCGGTCACGCCGCCGGAGACGATGTTGTTCGGGTACATGAAGAACTGGAAGCCCACCGCGTATATGGCGGAGCCGACGACGATCATAAAATACTTGATTACACGTTTGAACGCCTCGTTCTGCGTCAAGCTGCTTATAGTTGCCATAGCTGCATCAATCCTCGATCATAGAAAGCTGCTGCTCTTCCCTGTCCTCGGGCTTGAGAACAGCTCCGGCGGCGGGAAGGGAGCGCACACGGTATCTGCTTATATTCTTTATCTGGGTCTCGCTCACGGGCACGGCGCGGACAAGCGCGCGCTTTGCCTTGAGACTCATCACGCCGACGCCCTGAGTGGTGCGGCTGGTCTTGGTCTGGAGAAGGGAAGTGTTGAAGACAAGGGCGCGGTCGTCGCTCGAATAGCAGGCGATGTCAGTCTCACTGTCGAGCGGGATGACCGCGGCGAGGGGGCTTTTATCGGAATACGCGTTGACGAGCTTCTTGCGGTTGGTCTTGGTCTCATATGCGGAGCACTCAAGCCGCGCGACCTTGCCGTTTTCGAACACCAGCAGGAGCTGGCGCTTGTAGTCTCCGGGCGCAACCATGGTCAGCACGCTCTCGCCGTCGTCCATCTGGAGCCTCGACGGCAGGTACACGCCGAGCGCGGAGGCCTTCGTCTCCTCCATGTCGGCAAGGCGCAGCTTGTATATCTGCTGCCTGTCGGTGAAGATCAGCAGGTCGCAGCGGTTGGAGGACTCTAGGCTTATACGCAGCGAGTCGCCGTCCTTGTATTTCTGCTCGCCGCTCATTCTGAGCGACTGCTGGGTTATCTTCTTGAAGTAGCCCTCGCGGGACAGGAACAGCGTCACGGGGTAATCCTCGACCTGCTCCTCCTCGTCGTCGCTCTCCACCTCGCTTGCGTAGACGATGCTGCTTCTGCGCGGGACGGGGTACTTCTTGTTTATCGCCTTCAGCTCGTCGATGATGATGTTCCTGACCCTGCGGCGGCTCTGCAGCACGTCCTCAAGGTCGGCGATGTCCTTTTCAAGCTCCTCGGTCTCCGCGGTGCGGCGCAGGATATATTCGCGGTTGATATTGCGGAGCTTTATCTCCGCGACGTACTCCGCCTGTATCTGGTCTATCCCGAAGCCGACCATCAGGTTCGGCACGACCTCGGCCTCAAGCTCCGTGCCGCGGATGATCTCGATCGCGCGGTCGATGTCGAGCAGGATGCGCTCAAGACCCTGCAGGAGGTGCAGCTTCTCTTTCTTCTTCTCAAGCTCGTGGTACACGCGGCGGCGGACGCACTCCGTGCGCCATGCCGTCCACTCCTCGAGAATTTCCGCCACGCCCATCACGCGCGGGCTGCCGCCGACGAGGATGTTGAAGTTGCAGGAGAAGCTGTCCTGCAGTGTCGTGAGCCGGAAGAGCTTCTGCATCAGCTTTTCGGGATCGACGCCGCGCTTGAGCTCGATGGCGATCTTCAGGCCGCCGAGGTCGGTCTCGTCGCGCATGTCGTTTATCTCGCGTATCTTGCCGGCCTTGATAAGCTCCGCCGCCTTGTCGATTATGGCCTCGGTCGTCGTGGTATAGGGTATCTCGTATACCTCGATGATGTTTTCCTTCGGCAGGTGCCGCCACTTTGCGCGCACCTTCACGCTGCCGCGGCCGGTCTTGTAGATGCTTTCCATGTCGGCGCGGTCGTAGACGATCTCGCCGCCGGTGGGGAAGTCGGGCGCGGGCATAGTGGAGATGATGTCGTGCTCCGGATCGCGCAGCCAGGCTATCGTCGTCTCACAGACCTCGTTGAGGTTGAAGCCGCAGACCTGACTCGCCATGCCGACCGCGATGCCGAGGTTTGCCGAGACGAGCACGTTCGGGAACGCCGTGGGCAGCAGGCTCGGCTCCTGCATGCTGCCGTCGTAGTTATCCACAAAGTCCACGGTGCTGCGGTCGATATCGCGGAATATCTCCGAGCAGATCGGCGCGAGCTTGGCCTCGGTGTAACGCGAAGCGGCGTAGGACATGTCGCGGGAATATACCTTGCCGAAGTTGCCCTTGGACTCCACAAACGGGGTCAGCAGCGCCTGATAGCCCGTCGAGAGACGGACCATCGTGTCATATATCGCGGCGTCGCCGTGCGGGTTGAGACGCATGGTCTGGCCGACGATGTTCGCACTCTTTGTGCGCGCGCCGGTCAGCAGACCCATCTTGTACATCGTGTACAGCAGCTTCCGGTGCGAGGGCTTGAAGCCGTCTATCTCCGGTATTGCGCGCGACATGATGACGCTCATCGCGTAGGGCATGAAGTTTGTCTCCAGCGTTTCGGTTATGGGCTGCTCCAGCACCTCCGCACGCAGGCCGACGACGTTCGGGTTATTGAATTTTTTCGGTTCCTGTTCCTTTTTCTTAGCCATGGCGGATCATCTTCTCTTCTTGATCTTCTTGCCGGTAGCCAGATTCCTGCGGCAGCGCGGGCAATTCTTGACGGCGAGCACGCCGAGCATGATGTGCTTGCCGCAGTAGGGGCAGCGGCAGAACTGATAGACGCAGATTATCGTGCCGACGAATATCGCCGCCGTCAGCGCCACGAAGCCGAACTGATAGTAAGAGCCTTCGGGGCACAGCAGACTTATCACGCAGCACACGCTCGCCGCGATGACAAGGCGGATGGCAAGCTTTCTGCCGTATTCAAAAGAACTTCCTGAATTCATAGTTTTCTCCTGTATCTCTAAATTTTATTTACGAAAGATCGGCCATGTCGAGGTACTTGTGCCCCTCGAGGGCGATGTGCTCCTTGCGTCCGGCGAGATCATCGCCGAGCAGCAGGTCAAAGCTTCTGGCCATCAGCTCAGCGTCCTCGGGCATGACCCGTATGAGACGGCGCGTCTCGGGGTTCATCGTCGTCATCCACATCATGTCCGGATCGTTCTCGCCGAGACCTTTGCTGCGGCTGATGCTGGCCTTCGCGCCGTTGAGCGAGTCGATTATCTCGGCCTTCTCGCGGTCGGAGTAGGCAAAATAGGTCTTGCCCTTGCTCTCTATCTCGTAGAGCGGCGACTCCGCGATGTACACGTAGCCCTCGCGGATGAGCGTCGGCACGAGGCGATAGAGCATCGTGAGGATGAGGGTTCGTATCTGGAAGCCGTCAACGTCGGCATCGGTGCAGATGATGACCTTGCTCCAGCGGAGATTGTTTATATCGAAGCTCGAGAGATCCTTGACGTGCTTGTCCTTGACCTCGACTCCGCAGCCGAGCACCTTCATGAGGTCGGTTATGACGTCGCTTTTGAAGATGCGGACATAGTCGGCCTTGAGGCAGTTGAGTATCTTGCCGCGGACGGGCATGATGCCCTGAAATTCCGCGTCACGCGAGAGCTTGCAGGCGCCGAGTGCGGAGTCGCCCTCGACGATGTATATCTCGCGGCGCTCCGGCTCGCGGCTGCGGCAGTCTACGAATTTCTGCACGCGGTTGGCGATGTCGATGTTGCCGGAAAGCTTTTTCTTCATGCCGATGCGCGCGCGCTCCGCCGTCTCGCGGCTGCGCTTGTTTATCAGCACCTGCTCGGCCACGCGGTCGGCCTCGGGCTTGTTCTCGATGAAGTATATCTCCAGCCGCTCCTTGAAGAATTCCGTCATCGCGGTCTGGATGAATTTGTTGTTGATGGCCTTCTTGGTCTGGTTCTCGTAGGAGGTCTGCGTAGAGAAGCAGTTCGTGACGAGGACGAGGCAGTCCTGCACGTCCTGGAATTTTATCGCGCTCTCGTTCTTCTGGTACTTGCCCTGCTTTTTGATGTACGCGTCTATCGCGTAGGTGAAGGCGGTGCGGACGGCCTTGTCGGGCGCGCCGCCGTTTTCGAGCCACGAGGAGTTGTGGTAATACTCCAGCGCGGTCACGCGGTTCGAGAAGCAGAAGGCGGCAGAGAGCTTGACCTTGTATTCGGGCTTGTCCTCGCGGTCGCGCCCCTTGCGCTCGGCGGAGATGAACTCCGGCTGGGTCAGCGGGTTCTCGCCCGCAAGCTCCGCGACGTAGTCCTTGATGCCGTTTTCGTAGAGGAAATCGCGCGTCTCGAACTTGCCGTTTTTCTGTATCCGCAGCCGGAAAGTGACGCCCGCGTTGACGACGGCCTGCCGGTGCAGCATGCTTGCGAAGTGCTCCTCCGGAATGTCGATATCCGTGAACACCTCGATGTCCGGCCGCCAGCGGATGAGCGTACCGGTCTTTTTCCGGTCGGCAGGCTCGACCATAAGCTCCTGCCCCTTCTTGCCGCAGGCCTTGCCCTTCTTGAAGTGCAGCTGATATTTGTTCCCGTCACGCCAGACGGTCACGTCCATGTATTCCGACGAATACTGAGTGGCGCAGGTTCCCAGACCGTTGAGGCCGAGGGAATATTCATAGTCGCCGCCGTCGGCGTTTTTGTACTTGCCGCCGGCGTACAGCTCGCAGAAAACCAGCTCCCAGTTATAGCGCTTCTCGATCGGGTTCCAGTCCACGGGACAGCCGCGGCCGAAGTCCTCGACCTCGATGGACTTGTCCTCATAATATGTCAGCGTTATGAGATCGCCGTTGCCCTCGCGCGCCTCGTCGATGGCGTTGGAGAGGATCTCAAAGGCGGCGTGCTCGCAGCCGTCTATCCCGTCCGAGCCGAAAATGACGCCGGGGCGCTTGCGGACTCTGTCCGCGCCCTTGAGGGCGACTATGCTTTCGTTGCCGTATTGTGCGGTGCTTTTGCTCATGTTTTCTGACCTTTCAACCGATTCTTGCCGGACACGGAGGAGACCTGTGCTCCGCCTGCCCACACGGCGCCGATCGCCGCGCCTTCGCGCTGCGATGTGGGCGCATTAAAAACCCATTTTAACTTAAACAGTATAACTCACCTTACGGAAAATTTCAAGCCGCGGAGCCGGTTTCTTCCTGATTTCGCGCCGGCAGAGGGATTT
>URGI01000043.1 GCA_900547315.1 uncultured Eubacteriales bacterium
CCCCTCCCCGGCAAACATAGCAAGGTATTATACCATTTGTCATATTGCAAAGTCAAGGCTTATTTCATTAAAATAAGCGTCTTTTTTCAGGAGGCTGTCGAAGCCGCATTTTTTATAGCGCAATTTTCGCTTCGAGGTACTGCAATGGATATTCGGGTCATTTTAATGCTCGCCGCCGTGGGCGTGTTCGCTCTGGCGCTGTTATATAAGGAAGGGCTTCTCAAAAAGCCCGCTCCGATCGTGATCGCCGTCATGCTGACGGCGCTGGCGCTCGTGCTGCGCGCGCTGGTTTTCGGCTATGAGACGCTCGACTATCAGAATTTTCTGACGCGCTGGGTGGATTTCTTCCGGCAGAACGGCGGCTGGCGCGCGCTCAGCGAGCCGGTCGGGAACTATAATATCCCATATCTGTACTTCATGGCGCTGTTTTCCTACAGCTCCGTGAAGGACTTATACCTCATCAAGCTGCTTTCGACGGTTTTCGACGTGCTGCTGGCCTACTCCGCGATGCGGCTCGTCTCGCGCTGGCAGAAGTCCGCGGGGCTGCGGCTCGGCTGCTTTTTCACGGTGCTGCTGTGGCCGACCGTGTTTCTCAACAGCGCCGTCTGGGCGCAGTGCGACAGCATATATGTCGCCCTCGCGCTGCTCGGCATAGACCTTGCGCTGGACGAGCGGCCGGTGCTCGCCATGACCTGTATGGCGCTGTCTTTCGGGTTCAAGCTTCAGGCCGTGTTCATCCTGCCGGTGTGCGCGGTGCTGTGGATGCAGGGGAAGTTTAAATGGTATCATTTTCTCGTGTTCCCCGCCGTGTACGTGCTGCTGGTGCTGCCCGCGGTCATCATCGGCCGCCCGTTTATGGACACGCTACTGCTGTATTTCGGCCAGACCGGCAGCATCGGCACGGGGCTGAATTATAATTCTCCCTCGGTGTTTGCGCTGATCCGCGACGTCGCCGACACGGACGCCGCCGCCAAGGCCGGCATCGTCGGGGCGTTCGCGTATATGCTCGCGGTGCTCGGCGTGTGCCTTATCGGGCGCAGACGGCTGGGCGATCAAGCGGTGTTCGCCGCGGCGGTGCTGCTCGCGGTCGGTATCCCTTTCCTGCTGCCGCATATGCACGACCGGTATTTCTACGCCGCCGATATCCTGACGCTGGCGCTGGCCTTTGCGTTTCCGGTGTATTTTCCCACGGCGCTGCTCACGGAGTTTGCGTCGCTGCTGGGGTACCACGCGTATCTGAAGATGCGGTATCTGCTGCCGATGCACTATGGCGCGGCGGCGCTGCTCATCGTGCTGGCAGTGGGAATATACTTCCTCGCGGACTCGCTCGCGGGGAAAAATGGCCAAAACGAGCAAAAAGAGAAAATTCGTGCTTGACAAACTGATTTTATCTGCTATAATAACTCATGCCTTAAATGTGGCGCGCCAATGATGCGAACGGGTTTAAATGGATCCGGGGCATCGGCGAATAAGCGAGAGTGCTGGAATAGGTAGACAGGCACGTTTGAGGGGCGTGTGTCAACCGACGTGGGAGTTCAAGTCTCCTCTCTCGCACCATCGTCGTCGCAAGCTTTGTATCGCTTGCGACGGCTTTTTTATGCTTTGCATCAAAAGCCATCTCGCGCTCACTCCGCTGCTCCTCCTCTCCGAATCAAACCCGCCTGCGGCTGGGCTTTGATTCGGTTTTGTTGTGTCCTCAGAATTGGCTGACCCTGCCATAACAGAAACCTCTTTTGTCTACCAAGACAAGAGAGGTTTTTTCTTGCTTTCTGGGCAAAATACAGGGGTAATTCGGGTATATTGCCTGATACTCTGGTTCTGCGCGTGGAATCTGTTCGGGCTTTTGTCCGCTGCCGCGCTGCTGCTTATCCTCATCTTGGCGCAGAAAGGCAGCGCCGCGGTGAAAAAGCTCTGGTTTGTTCCGGAGGTGCTCATGTTTATCATGCAGATCGTTTATATTTCCGATACCTTTTCGCTTCTTATTTCGAACTTCTATTACTTCTGGGCGGTGCTGTGTACCCGCGGCCTTCCCTATTCTCTTATCTGCATCGCCGGTCTTGACCTTACCGGCACGTGGCTCAGAGATACTACCATCGCGGAGCAAAAATAATAACAGCAAAACAGGAGAGGGACTTCCCTCTCCTGTTTGATTTTTCGGTTTTACTCGGCCGGTGAGAACATGTCCTTGCCGATGCCGCAGACGGGGCAAACCCAATCTTCGGGGACATCTTCCCACGCCGTGCCGGGGGCGATGCCGCTGTCCGGATCGCCGAGGGCGGGATCGTAAATATAGCCGCAGGGGCACTCGTACTTCATGGTGAAGGCTCCTTTCTTATTTTAGACTGAATTACTTGCCGAAGTAGCGCTTCAGCAGACCCTCGAAAGCCTTACCGTGTCTCGCTTCGTCGCGGGCCATCTCGTGGACGGTGTCGTGGATCGCGTCGAGATTGTACTGCTTGGCGAGCTTTGCAAGCTGGAACTTGCCGTCGGTCGCGCCGTTCTCGGCATCAACGCGCATCTGAAGGTTCTTCTTGGTGCTGTCGGTGACGACCTCGCCGAGAAGCTCCGCGAACTTCGCCGCGTGCTCGGCCTCCTCAAGGCCGGCCTTCTCCCAGTACATGCCGATCTCGGGGTAGCCCTCGCGGTGCGCAACGCGCGCCATTGCAAGGTACATACCGACCTCGGTGCACTCGCCTTCAAAATTTGCTCTCAGTCCGGCGATGATCTGCTCGCGCACATCTTCGGGGACGTCTGCGCCGAACTGCTTGCCGACGCCGACGACATGCTCCGCCGCCCAGACCTTATCGGCCTTCTGCTCGACAAACTTGGAGCCGGGGACATGGCATACAGGACATTCGGCAGGGGGAACGTCGCCTTCGTGAACATAACCGCATACAGGGCAAACCCATTTCTTCATAGTATTTTTCCTCCAAAGTAATTATTTTTTTAATGAGATTATATATTTATTGATTTCTCAATAAAGCAGATTTATTCGCCTGCGAGACAGTTTCTGCACAGGCCGGTGTAGCTGAGGCTGATGCCGTCCGGCTTGCAGCCGGAGCTGCGCGCGAGGGCTTCGCAGACGGTCTTGACCTCGTCCGTCGGCTCGATATCGGTGACGCAGCGGCAGCGGCGGCACACGAGGTGCGCGTGGAAAGCCGTCCTTGCGTCGTAGCGCTCCTGCCCGTCCACCGTGCCCACGCTGATTATCTGCCCCTCTTCGAGGAACATCGCGAGGTTGCGGTAGACCGTGCCGAGGCTGAGGTCGGGGTACTCAGGCTTGAGGCGGTTGTAGATCATCTCCGCCGTAGGGTGATCGGTCACGGAGCGGAGGGATTCGAGAATAGCCTGACGCTTCTTGCTGTTTTTTCTTTGAACCTCCATCGTGTTTCTCCAAAACAATAATAGTTCTTATTACTGATATGAATATAGCACATGCTTTTCGATTTGTAAAGAGTTTTTTTGAAAAAATCGAAAAATTTTTTCGCGGACGTGTAGCGCCTCTTGCAGACAACACCACGCACTCTCGGCGCCCCCTTTTAGGGGCACCAAGTAGGCGTGGCAAAGATTCGGCACCGCACCCCTATTCCACCAGCTCCAACAAAGCTGGGGCAGCAGCGTCCGCGAAGAGCCGTATCGCGGCCAGCGCCTCCTGCAGAGTGTTGCCGCTGCTGCCGACCTCCATTATCAGCGAGCCGCGCGTCAGATGCAGATTATACCGCTGCGGCACCAGATTCACAGGCCGCATCAACGTCCCGTGCCGGCGGCTGACCGCCTCCTGCAGATACAGCGCCAGCGCCAGATTCGAGCGCCAATTCGGGTTCTCAAGCCCGCTCTCGTCGGTGCCCGACAGCAGCATTATCTGGCTCGCGCACACGCCGCTCTCCTCCGCCATCGTCTTGTACACCACGCCGTCGGAGCCGAGCGCGTCGCGGTGCATGTCTATCACTATCCCGATGCTCGGGTAATCCGCCAGATACTGCTCCACCGCCGCGCCCGACCGGCTGTAGCTGCCGGTGTAGCTCGGATAGTCGTATATCCCGCGGTCGTGGATGACGTTCAGCCCCGCCTCGGTCAGAAGCGCGGTCAGCTCATCGCCGATGCGTACTATATTATATTCCGTGTCCTCGGTGCGGCAGGTGTCGCTCGCCTCATAGCGGTCAAGCCCCGCCGGAGTGTAGGCCTCGCTGCTGTGGGTGTGGATTATGAGTATCTGCGGCTCGTCCGCGCTGAGCCTGACGTCAGGTCCCTGCGCGAGCACCGCCGCGATGTCGATCGGGTACGAGGTCTCGTTGCGGATGCTCAACCCGCCGCTTATCGTGGTGGGCAGGATGTCCTCCGCGGCGGTCTCCGCCGGTTCCGGACTCGGTTCCGGAGACGGCTCGGGGCTGGGGCTTGTCTCCGGCGCGATGAACTCCGTCTGTACAGAGGCCGGACGCGCCGTCATGTCCGTCACGACGGACACGTTCTTCATGCGCTCCGCGCCTATCCCGCGCAGCACGGCGTCGCGCACCCGCGCGGCCAGTCCGCCGGACGCCGCAAGATATATGCACAGCGCTGCGACCCCCGCCGCAGCAAGCTTTCTGGACGTTTTCATTCCCTGCGCCGCCTCCTCTCCATAATTATCTATGCGGCGAAGCGGCGCGATATTTCGCCGCTTAAGTCAAATTAACTTGACATTGAGCGGGTCAGGAACTAAAATTAGCATGGTATTTTATTATATAGAAAGGAAACTGACCATGGAATTTACATATAAGCCCAAGGGCGTGTGCTCCAAGCTGATGGAGCTGGACATTGAGGACGGCAAGATACAGAGCCTCAAAGTCACCGGCGGCTGCAGCGGCAACCTTCAGGGTATCGCCCGCCTTGTTGCCGGCATGGACATTGACGAGGCCATCAGCCGCATGGAGGGCATCCGCTGCGGATACAAGAGCACCTCGTGTCCGGATCAGCTTGCGCAGGCGCTCAAGGCATACAAGGCATCCCAGACCTGATCGCCTATGAAAGCACGCTTGAGAAAGACGTTGTGCCTGCTGCTTGCGCTGTGCCTGCTTGCGGGCAGCATCGCGTTTGCGGACGGCAGCGACCAGCGCACCGACCTGCGGGTATATCTCGACGGGCTGCTCCGCGGCCGCGCGTATCTCGACAACGGGAAGATCTATCTCTCGATGGAGTCGGTCAGCGACTTCTATTCGCTGGGCATCTCGGCCGTATTCAAGGACGGGGAGCTGTATTTCACCGGCCCGAACTTTGACATGTACGTCAATTCCGACGTCGGCTACACCCGCGTCAACGGCCGCTATCTCTACACGCCCGACGGATATTTCCGTTCCGGCGGGCAGATATACCTGCCGCTGGAGGTGCTCGCGCGCATCTTCGGGTTTGAATACAGCGTACCGGAGGACGATCAGCCGCGCGTTGAGCTTCAGCGCGGCGAGCTGAACGTGCTTCAGGGCGGGGACAATTATTACGACATCAACTTCGTCTCGGAGGACATTTTCTGGCTCTCGCGCATTATCCGCGCCGAGGCGCAGAACGAGCCGCTGTCGTGCATGATCGGCGTGGGCAACGTCGTTCTCAACCGCGTGGCGAGCGACGAGTACCCGGACAATGTGTTCGACGTCATATTTGACGAGAAGTACGGCCAACAGTTTGAGCCGGTCGGCAACGGCACCGTTTATGCCGACCCGACCGAGGAGGCCATCATCGCGACCTATCTTGTGCTCGAGGGCTACAACACGGTCGGCGGCAGCATGTACTTCCTCAATCCGCAGCTCGCGGACGACACATGGTTCCGCACGGATCTCCAGTTCTGCTGCACGCTCGGCCTGATGGACTTCTATCAGTGACCATACGGAGAAACATATGCTTCTTGAAGATACCCTGGCCGCGGGCTTTGCCGCGCTCGGCGTGACGCCGGACAGCGGCGCCGCCGCGCGCTACCGCATATATTTTGAACATCTCGAAAAAATGAACGCCGTCATGAACCTCACCGCGATAAGCGGCGAGGAGGACGTGGCGCGCCTGCATTTCCTCGACTGCGCGGCGCTGCTGGGCATGGCGGACTTCCGCGGCCGGCGCGTTATCGACGTCGGCACGGGCGCGGGCTTTCCCGGCCTCGCGCTGAAGATAGCCTGTCCGGACATGGAGCTGACGCTGCTTGACAGTCTCGACAAGCGCATCGGCTTTCTGCGCGACACCTGCGCGCTGCTCGGCTTTGACGACGTGCGGTGCATCCATGCCCGCGCCGAGGAAGCGCCGGCGGAGCTGCACGCGGGCTTCGATATTGCCTGCTCCCGCGCCGTCGCGCGGCTGAATCTGCTGTGCGAGCTGTGCCTGCCGCTGGTGAAAAAGGGCGGCGCGTTCATCGCGATGAAGGGGCCTGACTGCGCGGATGAGCTGAACGCCGCCAAGCGCGCGATAAAGCTTCTCGGCGGCGAGGTGGAGGACGTGAAAAAATACCTCGTCCCCGGCACCGACGCGACCCACAGCGCCATCATCATCCGCAAGACCGCCGACACACCCGCAAAATATCCCCGCCGCTGGGCGCAGATAAAAAAACAGCCGCTTTAAAAGCGCAGAAAATCCCTGAGAGGAAGCTCTCAGGGATTAAAAATATCGGGAGTTTTACTCGTTCAGCAGCCGCTCAAGCTCGTCGATGCCATCGACGATGACCGACGCGCCCGCGTTCAGCAGCGTCTCGCGGCTGCGGAAGCCCCAGCTCACGCTGATGCAGGGCAGCCCCGCATTGCGCGCGGTCTGGATGTCCACCTCGGAGTCTCCGACGTAGACGGCGGAGTCCTTGTCCTCGCCCATGAGTTTCAGCGCGGCCTCGGCGGTATCCGGCCACGGCTTGCGCCGCACGCCCGCGCTCTCGCCGACGGCGGTCTCAAGCACGCCGGGGAAAAAACTTTCCGCCAGCTCCTTGACCGATTCGTCGGGCTTGTTGGAGACGATGGCGAGCCTGTGCCCCGCGTCGTGCAGGCGGCGCAGCAGCTCCGGTATGCCGTCGTACGGGCGGGTCTTGACGCTGCAATGTGCCGCGTACCAAGGCTTGTAGAAGTCGAGGATGCGATCCACGGTCTCGCTGTCTGCGTCGGGCGCGGCCTGCTCGATAAGGCGGCGGGACGCGTTGCCGACGTAGCGGCGCGTCTGCTCTATCGTTATCGGCGCGTAGCCGAACTGCGCGAGGGAGTAGTTCACGCTGTCGCAGAGGTCGGGCAGAGTGTAGAGCACCGTACCGTCCATGTCAAAAAGAATGGTTTTATATTTCATGCTATCAGCTCCGTTGATTTATCTCATGCCTATATCATACACCGGGTTGTCAAGTGTCGCTTGCACTTTTTGTCAAAATGTGATATAAATGGTGAATATACCATGCATTTTTCGCAGATTCAACCGCAAAGTGGGGCATGACGCCCACAAACAGGAGTGAATATGACAGTTATCAAAAAACTCACGGCAGCGCTGCTGTGCCTGTGCACGCTGCTGCTGTGCGCCTGCGCGGGCGAGGAGCAGGAGCCGGACGAGCAGCATCAGCTCAAGCTCTGGTACGTCGAGTCCGCGCCGATGGCAGAGAACCTTGTGCAGCTCATCGAGGAATTCAACGCCTCCAGCAGCGGCTACAAGGTCGTGCCGCGCGCGTTTGACAGCGAGCAGAAGCTCGCCGCCGCGTTCGACAGCGGGCATCCTGACCTGCTGTTGTGCGGTCATGAGCGGGCCTTCGCGCTGTATGAGCAGGACAAGCTCACGGACATCTCGTCCGCATTGGGCGAGGATGCGCCGGAATTTCTCAGCGGAGTGGATATATATTCGCTCAGCGTCGGGCGCAGCTATTTCCCGCTCGGCGCGCAGACGCAGCTGCTGTACGTCAACGGCGCGGCGTTTGACGCGTCAAAGACCGGCGCGGGCGTCGGCCCCGCCGCCTTCGGGACGATCGAAGCGCTGTGCTCCATCGCCACGGCCTACGGCCGCAGCACCGGCGAGCCGTTCATGACGGCGGACTCGTTCGCGGACATTTTCTATAACTGCATGCTCCAGCACGGCGAGGAGTTCACCGGCATTGCGGAGCAGGACATGCAGAGCGAGGAATACAAATCGCTCTATAATCTGCTGGCGGACGCGGCCTATAATCACGGGCTGCGCGCGCTGGACGGCAACGCCGCGCGCCTTGCCGAGGAGGGCAGCGTCATCTGCGCGCTGGTGCATTCCTCGAAGCTCGGCGGCGAGCTGCCGGAGGGGATGCGCGTTTACGCGTTCCCGGGCGTTGAGGGCGGCGAGGATATGTGCAGCGCGGAGCTGTTCGGCCTTGCGGTGACAACGCGGGCGAGCGAGAAGCTTGGCGGCGCGGCGCAGTTCATCAAATGGCTGTGCGCCCCTGCGCGCTATACCGCGGCGGCGCTGGACGGCGGCTGCGTCCCGCTCATCTCCGGCGCGGGCAGCGCCGACGATTCCGAGCTTGCGCAGGCGCTGATGGATATCTATAACGGCAAGCGGCTGTATCTCGCCTCGGCCTCCAGCGGATACTATAAGAATCGGGACGAGTTTGACCGCAGCTTCGCCGCCGCGCTTGAATTATTCTACTGACTGTGATAGAATCAGGTCATCAAATATTTTTCGGAGGCTAATTATGGACGGATTCAGAGTTCTGGAAATAAAAAAGAGCGTATTTGAAAGCAACGACCGCGAGGCCGATCTCGTGCGCGAACAGCTCAAGCGCGACCGCACCTTCCTTCTCAACCTCATGTCCTCCCCCGGCAGCGGCAAGACCACGACCCTCAAGGCCACCATCGCCGCGCTGAAGGACGAGTTCCGCATCGGCGTCATGGAGGCCGACATCGACTCCGACGTTGACGCCGCGACCATCGAAAAAACCGGCGCAAAGGTCATCCAGCTGCACACCGGCGGCATGTGCCACCTCGACGCGGGCATGACGAAGCAGGGGCTTGACGGTCTCGGCGTGGACGACGTCGACCTCGCCATCCTCGAAAACGTCGGCAACCTCGTCTGCCCCGCGGAGTTTGACACGGGCTCGGTCAAGAACGCGATGATCCTGTCCGTCCCCGAGGGCGACGACAAGCCGCTCAAGTACCCGCTGATGTTCTCCATCTGCGACGTGCTGCTCATAAACAAGATCGACGTCATGCCGTATTTCGACTTTGACCTTGATGCCTGCAAAAAGTATGTCCGCAAGCTCAACCCGAATATGAAGATCATCCCGATCTCTGCCCGCACCGGCGAGGGCATCGCCGAGTGGGCAGACTGGCTGCGCACCGAGGTCAAAGCCTGGAACGAGCAGTGAAATGATCTGACGCAGAAACTCCCCCGACGGTTCTACGTGACCCGTCGGGGGAGTTTTGTTATGGCCTTATCAGCCCATGTTTGAAAAGCGCTCGACCGCTTTCGTGAAGTTCTCTATGGTCTTGTCCGCGTCGCCGTGCTCAATGCCGTCGCGCACGCAATGACGGATATGCCCCTCGAGCACGACCTTGCCGCAGCCGTGCAGCGCGGATTTTGCGGCGTTTATCTGGGAAAGTATATCCTCGCGCTCGGGTTTTGTCAAGGCTGCGCGCGGCGGATAATTTTTTCCAGCGCCGCGCCGTCAAGCTGGTTGACGCTGATGAAGCTGCCGTTCCAGAACGCCGCCCAGTTGTTGAACACGCATGGCAGCGACTTCGCCTTTTCGAGCGAGTCCACCAATTCAAACGCGGCGGGGATGCCGTGCTCCGCGCAGTATTCGCGCAGCTTTTCCACGCGCTGCGGGATGAATGGACACTGATGATCGTAGTACACCAGCAGCCCCGCCGCGTCCGTCCGCTGCCGCTTCGCGCTCTCCGCAAAGCGCGGGACGCTCCTGTCGAACGACAGCGCCAGCAGCTCGTACCCGTCCGCGGTGCTGTCGACCGTCGTGAAGCCGAACTTCTTTGCGAAGCTCTGATCCGAGAGCCACGATTTCTGCTTCTTCGCGCCGAGCATGCATACGCCGGACCTGCCCTTTGCCTTTGCGTCGGCGATGCAGTGCTCCATCAGCGCGCGGCCATAGCCGCTGCCGCGCGGCGCGCCCAGCACCCACAGGCAGTAGATGTACAGGTAGTTCTCCCCCACCACCGGCACCCACGCCGTCTCCAGCGGGGCATACTCAATGAACACGCAGTCGCCAGTGTTCAGCTTGCGGAAAACGTGCCCCTCCGGCAGGCGCGCGGCCAGCCACTCCCGCTTGGCCTCGACGCCTGTATGGGGCTTTTTCATGCGGATAATGCAGCAGAGGTGCTCGTCCGCTATGTTCTCAGCCGTGAGATCAACAAACTCCGCATACATGCGCAGTCCCCCTCAGATATATAGTGCATGTTATATATTATACCCCCGCATCGCCGTGATGTCAACGCGCAGGATATTGCGTCCGGCAGAAAAAGGAGTATAATATAAATAACAAAATACGGGAGGCGCAATCATGGGAAAGGGCAGATACATAATCCTTATCGGCAACTACGGCTCCGGCAAAACGGAGATCGCGCTGAATATCGCGATCCGCGCCGCAGCGCGCGGCGAACGCACGCAGGTCATCGACCTCGACAAGGTCAACGACTATTTCCGCATGTCCGACCGCGTCGAGCTGCTGGAGCAGAACAAGATAGACGTCGTGTCCCCGACCTTCGCCGGAAAGGGGCTGACGCCGAGCAACATGTCCGCCGCGGTGGCCTCGGCCTTCGCGCAGGACTGGGATCTCGTCGTGTTCGACGTCGGCGGCGACTCGGCGGGCGCGATGTCGCTCGGGCGGTATCACAGCGATTTTGCCGCGCTGGAGCCGGAGCAGCTTGAGGTGTGGGACATTGTGAACGTGTTCCGCCCGATGTCGGAGTCGCCGGAGAAGATCATGAAGCTCATGGGCGAGATGGAGGGCTTCGCGCGGGAGCGCGTGACCGGACTTATCAACAACTCCAACCTCCTCAACTATGCGAGCGCGGACGACCTGCGCCGCGGCTACGACGTGCTGCGCGAGACCTCGGAGCGCAGCGGGCTGCCGATCGTGCATACCGCGGGTCGGCCGGAGTATCTGGCGGAGTTTCTGTCCGACGGGCGCGATGCACGCTATATCGGCGAGCCGCTGCCGCTGCAGACCTATCTGCACCGCAGCTGGGAGAGCTTCACAAAAAACGGCTTCTGATTCCGGAAATATCAACAGGGATCGCCTGTATGGCGATCCCTGTTGTTTTCTCAGCCCATGGCGGAGTACTTCTGTTTGACCTGCTGGAGCTGCTGCTGCGGCGCCTGCTCGGACGGATACCAGCCGCGGCTGGCCATCTGCTTATAAATGCCGTCCTGCATGCACAGACTGTCGTTGAGCGCGGTGCTGAACGCCTCGTGCACGTTCGGCGTGGCGGACTCTATCGAGCCGTGCATATACAGGTCGCACACGCCCTTCGTTGTCAGGAGGATGCCCTCCATTATCTCCTTGTCGTTCATGCTCTGTCCTCCTTACACAAGGTTGTAAAACTGCGTGAACAGCTTCTGGTTCGCGTTCACAAGCTCCATCGCCTGCCGGCGCAGCGCGGGATCGGTGAGCCGGTTCGCCGCCTCGCGGCACTGGGTCATAAGGAACTGGGTATGGCCAAGCGCATCGTCAATATAAAGTAATTCTTTGGGACTCATTTTTTATCACCTCGCGTTTATTATGTCCCGCCGCGCCGTGAGGAACCGAGGGAATCTCAGGCAGGTTTGGAAGCGGTTTTTTCGTCAATAATAATAAAAATTTTAAACTGAAATGTGAAAGATGCACAGTTGGAAATATCCGCGCGCTGTGATACAATGGCCGTATAAGACAGAAAAGGACGGATCAACCATGCAAATTGCCCTGAGTATACTCGGCGGCGCGGTCTGGGGACTGCTCGCCGCTCTGCTGAACGCCACGCTTATGAAGCGCGCCGTTTCGAAAAACGACATCAAGAGCGTGTCGCTGTGCAACATGCTCCGCTTCTTCATCGACGCGGGCGCGCTGGCGATCGTGTTCCTGATGCGCGCGGTCATCCCCATGGACTTTAGTGCCGCTATAATCGCGACGGCGGCTGCAATGTCCATTTTCACCATCGTTTTCACATTCAGAATAGCCAGACCGGACGGCAAGTCGGAGGAAAACAAGCCCGAATAAGTCCGGTGCCGGACAGGAGGGTTCCACTTGAAAAGAAAAGTTATAGTCATCGTCGCGCTGCTCGCGGCGTCCATGTCGCTGCTCATCGCGGCAGCTGCGCTGTATTCCCGCGGCGCGGCCACAGTGCCCGCCGACACGGCGGAGCCTGCGATGAATGCCGAGACGACGCCCGATCCCGAAGAGCAGGCGCGGCAGGAGGCGCTCGCCGCGAAGCGCGCCGACGCGCTCTCACGCGCGCAGACTCTCGCGCAGCAGTATTTTTATGACGAGGCCATCGCCGCGCTGTCCGATGCGGAGCTGGAGTGCGATGAAATCGCCGCCGCCCGCGCGGAGCTTGAGAACGAGAAGGCCGCGCTGGTGGACTATACCGACGACATCCCGCACATCTTCCTGCACAGCCTGATAGTCTATCCGGAGATGATCTTCACCGATCTCACGACGCCGATGGGCGGCTACAACTCCGGCTTCTCCGAAAAGGCCGAGTTTGAAAAGATCCTGCCCCAGCTCTATGAGCGCGGCTACGTGCTGTACGATCTGGACAAGCTCTGGGTCAAGCAGGACGGGAAAATGGTGCGGCAGAAGATTATGCTGCCCGAGGGCAAGACCCCGCTCATCCTCTCAGTGGACGACGTGGCCTATGCCTACGGCGACGGCTACGCCCAGCAGCTTTTCGTTGACGACAGCGGCGAGCTGATGTACCGCGTAAACAACCCCTCCGGCGGTGTGGACATCATCCCCGACGGGGACGTGATGGGCGTGGTCGATGCCTTCGTTGCGGAGCATCCGGATTTCTCGTATCAGGGGCACAAGGGCACCATCGCGCTGACGGGCTTTCAGGGCGCGTTCGGCTACGATTATGACATTCCGGAGCAGGCCGATCAGCTGCGCGTCGTGGCCGCGGCGCTCAAGGAGCACGGCTGGAACTTTGCCAGCCACAGCTATACGCACAATCGCGTCAACAATTTCTACGGCCCCGGCTGCTCGGTGGAGAAGATATCCTATGATATCAACAAATGGGTGGAGCACGTCGTGCCCTGCATCGGCGAGACGCGGCTGTTCATAGCGCCCTTCGGCTACCGTGTGCAGCAGCCCGCGCTGCAGTGCATCCTCGACGCTGGCTTTGAGATCTACTGCACCGTTGACAGCAAGGTCTACAACGAGCTGAACGACGACTACGCGCTTATGTCGCGCATCGAAATCGGCGGCTACTCGATGACCTATTACCGCGACATTCTCAACGAGCGCTTCTTCGACGTGGACTCCGTGTTCGACGCCGCCGGCCGCCCGCCGGTGATCGGCTGAACCGAATATTCGAGTGCCTGCGGATACCGCAACCGGTGTCCGCAAGCGCTTTGTGTTTATGGGCTGTGAAGAAAATCTTTTACCGTTGCTTTTCTTCTGCGACTGCGCTAATATCATACTGCATTTTTAAACCTTAACGGAATCTTAACGTGCAAAACACAGAATTATCCGGAAAAGAGACATCAGAAATCATGGGAAAAAGCACGGCAAACAGAAAGAAAGTCAGCTTCGCGATGCTGCTTGTAACCATCGGCATCGTCTACGGCGACATCGGCACCTCGCCGATGTACGTCATGAAGTCGATCATCGAGGGCAACGGCGGCCTCGCGCAGACCTCGCAGGAGCTGGTCATCGGCTCGCTGTCGCTCGTTATCTGGACGATAACCCTGCTGACGACGATAAAGCACGTTCTCATCGCCATGCGCGCCAACAATCACGGCGAGGGCGGCATCTTCGCGCTGTACGCGCTGGTGCGCGGCTGCGGCAAGTGGCTGATCTTTCCGGCGATGGTCGGCGGCGCGGCGATGCTGGCCGACGGCGTACTGACCCCCGCGGTCACGGTGACGACGGCGGTCGAGGGTCTGCGCACCAACCCCGTGATGGACTCTCTCCTCGGCGCGGGGCAGACCCGCGTGATAATCCTGACGCTTGCGATAATCCTCGCGCTGTTTCTCGTGCAGCGCGCCGGAACGAGCCGCATCGGCAAGGCCTTCGGCCCCGTCATGCTCGTCTGGTTCAGCTTTCTCGGCATCACCGGACTTGTGCACATATTCGACCTGCCGTCCGTGCTGAAGGCATTTAACCCCGTGTACGCGGTGAAGGTGCTGTACAGACCCTACAACAAGGTCGGCTTTATGATCCTCGGCAGCGTGTTCCTCGCCGCGACAGGCGCGGAAGCGCTCTACTCCGACATGGGTCATGTCGGTGCGGACAATATCTATATCACGTGGCCGTTCGTGAAAATATGCCTGATACTCAACTATCTCGGTCAGGGCGCGTGGCTCATCTGCAATCAGAGCAGCGCGGAGCTTCAGAGCATTGAAATGCTCAACCCCTTCTTCCAGATGCTGCCCGAAGCGCTGCGCCCGCTGGCGGTAGTGCTCGGCGCGGCGGCCGCGGTCATCGCGTCTCAGGCGCTGATAACCGGCTCGTTCACGCTCGTGTCCGAGGCGATACGCCTCGACCTGCTGCCGCATCTTGAGGTCAAGTACCCGGCGGATACAAAGGGTCAGCTGTATATCCCGGCCGTCAACCGCGTGCTGATGGTCGGCTGCATAATCATCGTCCTGCTCTTCCGCTCCGGCAGCCGCATGGAGACGGCCTATGGCCTTGCGATAACCGTGTCGATGCTGACGGTGACGCTGCTGCTGGCAGTGTACCTCTGGCGCATCTGCTCGAAGAAGCTGCTCGCGCTGGTGGTGCTGGTCGTGTTCGGCGCTATCGAGGCCGTGTTCTTCGTCTCCAGCCTCGGCAAGTTCATCCACGGCGGCTACGTCGCGGTCATCATGGCGCTGATACTGTTCTTCATCATGCTCGTGTGGCACCGCGGGACGCAGCTTGAGCGGCAGTATTGCGTGCCGCTGCACTTCGCAGATTATGTCCAGCCCCTCGGCGAGCTGCACGACGAGCCCGAGATACCGCGCCTGACCCACAACCTCGTCTACCTCGACAACGGCCGCGATTTTGAGAGCATCGACCGCGACATTCTCTATTCCATCCTCGACAAGGACGCCAAGCGCGCCTCGGCCTACTGGTTCATCAGCGCGACCGTGCACGACGAGCCGAGCGTGATGCGCTATGAGGTCGAGACCTACGGCACGGATTACATCTTCCGCGTCCGGCTGCACCTCGGCTTCAAGGATCACCAGCGCGTGAACGTCTACCTGCGTCAGATAGTCTCCGACCTTATCGAGAGCGGCGAGCTGCCGCCGCAGAACCGGAAGCACTCGATATACGGCAAGTCCGACGTCGGCAACTTCAAGTTCTGCATCCTGCACAAGGTCGTGCCGCCGAAGGCCGGTCTTTCCAGCATGGACGAGATGGTGCTGAACGTGAAGTACGCGATCCGCCACATCGCCGGCTCCAAGGCGCAGTGGTACGGGCTTGACACCTCGTCGCTGATAGCGGAGCGTGTGCCGCTGCTGGTGAATCAGAGCGGCAGGAGCACGCGGCGCATAGAGCGCATGGAGCACGAAAAAGCGTATATTTAAGATCCCCGATCCCGCGGATATGAACTGCACCCCATTTGTTAGACAGTATGATATACTATCTAAGAAGTGGGGTGTTTTGCTATGCCAAAAGGAGTAC